>CAZYCJ010000043.1:0-15631 GCA_964645495.1 uncultured Muribaculaceae bacterium | reverse complement strand
AGAGCCACGATGCCATTCTTTCTGAATAAGGTCACATCATCATCCGGGTCAAACTGAGCGATAACAACATCCGCACGCCACTCCTTGGCCCATGCCACCACTCCTTCTATCCCAAGCTGGCGCTTATAAGCCGGCGGCATCTTGCAGACCACCCACTGTTCCGTAGTTTGTGAGTAGTTCAAGATGCCGCGCAGAAACCTGTAAGCGAATTGCTCGGTGAAATCTGTAATGAAGAGCAGTCTCATCGGTATTTACAAAGAAGTCTCGAATTCCTTGAGGAAACGGAGGTCGTTCTCGAAATAGTTGCGAAGGTCACGCACCTGCCACTTGAGCATTGCGATACGCTCCACACCCATTCCGAATGCGAATCCGCTGTATTTCCTGCTGTCGATTCCTGATGCCTCGAGGACATTAGGATCCACCATACCGCAGCCCATGATCTCGAGCCAGCCTGTTCCCTTGCAGATGTTGCATCCCTTTCCGCCGCAGATGTTGCAACTTACATCCACCTCTGCAGAAGGCTCGGTGAACGGGAAGTACGAAGGACGCATGCGGATCTGGCTCTGCGCACCGAACATCTCGCGCGCAAAGAGAAGGATAGCCTGCTTCATATCGGCAAATGTCACATTCTCATCAATATAAAGGCCTTCCACCTGATGGAAGATACAGTGTGCACGCGCAGAGATGGCCTCGTTACGGAACACACGGCCCGGACAGACGATACGGATAGGAAGAGGCATCTTCTCCATCGCACGTACCTGAACCGAAGATGTGTGGGTGCGGAGAAGGACAGGATTGTCGCTGTCGCTGATGAAGAAAGTATCCTGCATCTCGCGGGCAGGGTGCTCCGGAGGGAAGTTCAAAGCCTCGAATACATGCCAGTCGTCCTCTACCTCCGGTCCTTCAGCCACATCGTAACCGAATTTGCGGAAGATGCTTACGATCTCCTCGCGGGCGATTGACACGGGGTGGCGTGATCCGAGAGAAACAGGATCTCCCGGCATCGTGTAGTCAAATGATGCTGTTGCCGCTGCAGGCGACTCAGCAGCAGCCTCCTTGAGGGCCTCGATCTTCGCCGCAGCCGTATTCTTGAGGACATTCAGTTTCTGTCCGAATTCTCTTTTCTGCTCAGGAGCCACTGTCCTGAATTCTTCGAAGAGTCTTGTGACCTCTCCCTTCTTTCCAAGAAGGCGGACACGAGCCTCCTCTATCTCCTGCTCTGTCTTGCATGACAGGACCTCTATTTCAGCCATCAAGGCTTCAATTCTTTCTCTCATATATCTTGATATTTTTATTCTTAATTCAGATTCCTCGCCCCCTTCGGTCGCTGGGAATGACATGTCTTCTACTATGTGACAGGGTAGCCGACAGCGACCACACAGTACGGACGAAGGGAGTCCTTGATGCCAAGGAGGTTGCGGACATAATCCTCCGCCTTCGCTCCATCAGGCTCGTTCTTGAGCACCGGACGACCGTTGCAGTGAACCCAGCAGCTCACCAGATCCATGGCAGTGACGGCCAACTGGATGAAAGTTGCGGAAATGGCACAATTGTCCACCCAAAGGTCTGTCTTGCTCTCATCGCCAAGAACGACGATCGCAGCTGGAGCGCCGCTTAGAAGGGCCGAACCATAGTCACGCATCTGAGCAAGAGCATCCAGAGTATCCCTGTCTTCAATGATCATGAATGCGGAACTCTTACTGTTCCTGGACGAAGGAGCAGTCTGAGCCACCTTGACTATTGCATCAAGAAGTTCCTTTTCCACCTGCTTGTCAGCATATTTCCTGACACTGTGCCTTTTCTCTATTACCTCTAAAAAATCCATAATATTCTACTGTTATTCGCTCCTCAGAATGACGGTATCATTGAGCCTTGGCTTTACGCTTTGCCCTTGCCTTCTGTGCCTTGGCCGCACCTGACTTGAGGTACGCAGCCCACTGCTCATCTGTAAATATCCTGCGGTAAGTGACATCTATCTGCTCCATCCACTTGTCTGCCACAGCCTGATACATGGAGGCATTGGCCACCTTCGAATTCCTCAAAGCCTCCGATTCGGCCATCATCGCAGGATAGTCGTGCTTGAGGGTGGAGTCCACATAAAAGACCTGCCAGTCCTCCAGATCCAGAAGCCTCTGGAGCCTGTCAGCCTCCAACTCCGCGTGCTCGAAAATATCCGGCCCCTCATCCTGCTGCTGTGCATATACAGGCTCTACGCTCGCAAAGATGGCAAAAAACGCCACAATAGCCACCGGATAGCATATATTCGATTTCATTACTATCAAAAATTTTTATAGTTTTGCAAGATAATGCGCCCGACTCAACGAGGCGAAAAACGACACAAAAGTAATTAATTATAATAAAAGTACAAAATGAGAAGACTTACAAATGCCGTCATAATCTCACTGATGGCGATTTTCGGACTTGGAAGCGTTGAAAGCCAGGCCTGCACGAATGTCCTCATAACAAAAGGAGCAAGTACAGACGGGTCAAACATGATCTCATACGCAGCAGACTCACACCAACTCTATGGTGAACTCTATTTTGCTCCTGCCGCTGCGTGGCAGACAGGCGCCATGAGACAGATAAACGAGTGGGACTCTGGCAAATACCTTGGAGAAATACCTCAGGTTGCAAGAACCTATCAGAGGGTCGGCAACATGAACGAACACCAGCTCATCTTCGCAGAGACCACATTCGGAGGCCGTCCGGAACTAGAGGATCCGAACGGAATCATGGACTACGGTTCTCTCATATATGTCGCTCTTGAAAGGGCAAAGACCGCACGTGAAGCCATCAAGGTCGTAGTGGAACTCGCCAACACATACGGTTACTATTCAAGCGGTGAATCGTTCTCGATTGCCGACACAGAGGAAGTCTGGGTCATGGATCTCATCGGAAAGGGACCGGACAACAAGGGAATCGTATGGGTGGCACGCCGCGTTCCGGACGGATATATCTGCGCCCATGCCAATCAGGCGCGTATCAGCACCTTCCCTCTTGACGATCCGGAAAACTGCATGTATGCTCCGGACGTGATCACATTCGCACGTGAGAAAGGATACTTCACCGGAGAAGACAAGGACTTCAGTTTCTGCGACGCATACGCACCGCTCGACTTCAGCGGAATGAGGGCATGCGAGGCCCGTGCATGGGCGGCATTCAACATACTCTGCGACGGTAAGTTCACCTTCGAGGATGAAAAAGGAAACATCGTTACCAAGGACGCATATGACTACATCGATTATGCGATGGGATATGACAAGACAAAGAGATTCCCTCTCTTCGTCAAGCCTTCACGCAAGATATCGGTAAAGGATGTCGCTGACGTGATGCGCGACCATTTCGAAGGCACACCGATGGACATGACCCAGGATATCGGAGCAGGTGGAAACGCCCTCCCATATCGTTGGAGACCAATGGGATTCGAGCATGACGGAAAGGAGTATGTGAACGAAAGAGCCATCGCCACCCAGCAGACAGGATTCTGGTTCGTAGGACAGTCACGCGGATGGATTCCTGACGAAATCGGCGGAGTCAACTGGTTCGGATGCGATGATGCCGCCACATCATATCTCACCCCGATATACACATCCACATATGAGGTTCCTGAAAGTTTCCGCGTAGGCAACGGAGACATGATCACATATTCTCCTACATCCGCTTTCTGGTTGACAAACCGCGTGGCCAACGCTTGCTACAAGGCATACAACATCATGTTCCCTACAGTAGATGCAGAGATCGACGCATGGGAAAAGAGCATGATGGAGGCAGTTGGCAAGGCTGACGAGGAGGCCCTTGCCCTCTACAAGGCGGCAGAGCAGAAACCTCGCAAGCAGATCCGTCGCAACGACAAGTCTCGCAAGACTGTCGATCCATATGCAGTTGTGCGTCAGTACCTTACAGACTTTTCTGTAAACAACGCACAGAAGATCTTTGACAAATGGGTTGCACTTGAGCAACTGCTGCTCGTGAAATATATCGACGGAAACGTCAAGGCACAGAATGAAGACGGTTCATTCGTAACCAACGAACATACTGACTGCATTCCTGCCGGCATCACCCAGCCGGGCTATACCGACCAGTGGAAGGCCGCCGTCGCCAACTATCACGGACATATCGTCGAAGCAAAATAACGTGAAGAATCTTAATGCCATAAAGAAAAACTGGCCCAAGTACCTCCTCCAGTGGGGAGTGCTTGCGGCCCTGATAGTCTTCCTGACAGGCATCGTGCCGTCCAAGGAAGCAGTAGACCCTGAAGCATACTGCCCGATGGGAGGTCTTCAGGCTCTGGCAACCTACCTTGCGAAGGGATCCCTGCCATGCAGCATGTCATCCCTCCAGGTCATGATGGGTATAACCCTTGTGGCTGCCATCGTGCTGTTCAGCAAACTGTTCTGCGCATTCATCTGTCCGGTGGGCACTGTGCAGGACCTGCTGAGCAAGGTACGCAGCGCCATGAGAATAAAGGGAATCAAGGTCCGCAACGGTTCTGCCGCAGACAAGATCCTGCGTATCGTGAAGTACGCCCTGCTGTTCTGGATATTCTACATGACCGTGAACGCAAGCGAACTTTTCTGCAAGAACCTCGACCCGTATTACGCCATAGCCACAGGCTTCAAGGGCGAAATAACCCTCTGGATGTCGATAACATCCATCAGCATCATCGTCCTCGGAAGTTTCCTTGTGGACATGTTCTGGTGCAGATATCTCTGCCCTCTCGGAGCGATATCGAACTCCCTCAAGTTCTGGGTATGGATCGGAGTCCTTTTCGGTCTTTATTATGTTGCCGATGTCCTGGGAGCCGACATCCCTTGGGCGGTTCTTCTCGGAGGATTCTGCATTCTGGGATATCTTCTCGAAATCTTCCATGCAAAGCCTAAGATGCAGGTTCTCCACATCATGAAGGACGAGGCTGCATGCAACGGCTGCGGTCTCTGCATGAAGAAGTGCCCATACCATATCAACATCCGCGAATGCCGCAACGGCAGGGTGGATTCAGTGGACTGCACCCTCTGCGGTGACTGTACCGCAGTATGTTCTACAGGAGCCTTGAAGGTAGGCATCACAAGGAAAGCAAAGGGAGGCTTATGGAAGGTGGTTCCTGCAATTCTTACCGTGGCGCTCATCGCCTTCGGCATCTGGGCAGGCGGAAGGTTCGAACTCCCTACAATTGATATGGAGTGGGGACTGGAGAGTGTTGCCGAAGATGGCACAGTGACGAAACTTGTCGATGCATCGACGCTTCAGACAGTCCGGATCGACGGTCTCCGTTCGGTAAAATGCTACGGCAGTTCGATGTCGTTCAAGGCCCGTCTGGAGAAGATTCCTGGCATCCATGGAGTGAAGACCTTCGTCAACAGACATTCAGCCGAGATTCTATACGACCCTGCCAAGACAGATCCGGACAAGATCCAGGAGGCCATCTACCAGCCTTCGAAGTTCAGGGTGAACACTCCTGACCACACGGTGGTAGATCAGGTGAAAGTCGTGACCATCCGCACCGAAGGAATGTATGACAAGATGGACATCAATTACCTCGGCATGCAGATGCGCCTGACAGGCAAGAAGATTTATGGTCTTGAGACCGAGTTCGCATGCCCTCTCATCGTACGCGTATATCTGGATCCGTCTGAGGTAGTTGACGAAGACTGGTTTGAGGATGTGGTCGAGATGGAGACCCTCCAGATGCCGGTACACGGAGGCGGCACCAAGGAGATTGAAGTCGACTATGAGTTTGTGGAACTTGAGGAGGGCGAGTCGTTCATGCCTGTGGGCGAATTCCTGAGAAGGATGTTCTCTCCGTTCAAGGTACAGTGGAAGAGCCGTATCGAGGCTGCGGAAGGCAAGTCGCAGTATTTATATGATATCGTGGACAGCAACTACGAGAAGCCTATCATCCTGCGCAACATGCCGTTCCTGAGCAACCACCTGTCAAGGCACGAGGGTGTGATCGGGGTTTATCTCGATCTCAACAAGGACCTTATGCCGGCAATCAGCATCCGTTTTGCCGAGCCTATGACTGCGGACAAGTTGTGGGAACTCATGACTATGGAGACATGGACCATCACTTATTCGAAGGAGGATGTGCGTGAGCAGCCGGCAAAGTTGTCGTTCAAGACACAGGGAACTGTCCATCCTTATAATGAATAAATGATAATATCATCGGCATTTTCGTTTTTCAAGACCGTGGCCGCCCGTGGCCTCGTGAACGGGAGGGGCCCATCGCTTGCGATGGGAGGGATTTAGTCTTGAAAAATGAAATGCCGATGATGTAAATTATATTGATTCAATACTATGAAAATATTTTACAAAATTCTTTTTGTAGGGTTGATTGGCATGTCTGCGCTTGAAGCAAAGGCAGATGAGGGAATGTGGATGATCCAGGCGATCGACGCCGCCCTTGAGAAGAAGATGCAGGAACGCGGACTGGAACTGTCGGCCAATGAAATCTATAATGCAGATGCTCCGGGAGCCTCAGTTGCAGACGCCGTGGTATCGATGGAATTCGGGTGCACCGGAAGCATCATTTCCGATCAGGGACTGCTCATCACAAACCACCACTGCGCATATGGAGACATCCATGCAATGAGCACCCCCGAACACAACTACCTCGATGAAGGTTTCTGGGCATTCCGTTCGGACGAAGAAGTCAACATCAAGGGCAAGAGCGTCTATTTCCTGAAGAGGGTTCTGGATGTGACCGACGAAGTCGCAAGACTGCAGGAGGAGATGGACATCGCCGGAAAGCCTATGGGAATGAGGAAACTCTCATTCGTGATGGAAAGCAGATACAAGGAAGAAACCGGACTCGATGCATGGCTCTCATCGATGTGGAAGGGAAAGAAGTACTATATGGCTCTGTATGAAGTATATAGCGACGTACGTCTGGTGGCCGCTCCGCCAGTTTCATCTGCTGCTTTCGGTGGAGATATCGACAATTGGGAATGGCCTCAGCACAAATGCGACTTCGCCATGTATAGGGTATACACAGCTCCCGACGGATCCCCTGCGGAATACTCACCTGAGAATATCCCTCTGAAACCCGCAAGGAAACTCACCATATCTCTCGACGGCTATCAGGAAGGAGACTACACCATGATCATCGGCTATCCCGGAAGGACAAACCGCTACAGCAGTTCATACGAGGTGGACTTCAACACATCTGTCGAACTTCCTGCAAGCAACCGTCTCCGCACAAGACAGATGGAGATCATGAAAGAGTGGATGGACAAGGATCCAGACATAAGGCTGAAATATGCCGACCATTTCTTCACCCTCAGCAACATGCAGGAGAACTTCTGCGGACTGGAGGAGTGCGTGAACAGATTCGGCGTCGTGGACAGCAAGAGAGAGATCGAAAAAGGTATGGAAAGGTGGCAGTCCGTACTTGACAGCCTGAACAGGAAGTATGAGGCCGTGGCCGACATCGAAAGAAACTTGCTGTACTATCGTGAGACCATGATCAGAGGCTCCCGTCTCAATCTCATACTGATGAGGGCCAACAATCAGAAGAACAAGGACGCCACAGGTCCTAAGATGCTTGAGAAATATGCGGAACTTGACCTCAGAGTCGAAAAGGATCTCACCATATATGCCATCTGCGAGTATGTTGCCAACATGGACAGTTCACTCCTCGGACCATGGCAGAAGGAAATGATAGCGAAGTTCGACGGGGACGCACCGGCGCTTGCTGAATGTCTATGGAACAACAGCATCTTCACCTCCGAGGAAGGCATTGCCCGTCTGGGAAGAAGAGAGGTTTCTTACGAGGAGATAACAACCGACCCATTATGCCGGTTCACCCAGGATGTAAGACCGGCAGACCTGAGTCATATCCAGACTGCTATAGAACTTCTTGCCCTTAAAAAGGAATTTGCCCATGCTCTTTATGACATGAGAGTAGAAAAAGGTGAGGCACAGTATCCTGATGCCAACTCCACTATGAGGATCACATACGGAACGGTAGGAGGCCTGAAGCCACGAGACGGAGTGGTATGCGACTGGAAGACCACCCCTGCCGGTATTCTTGAAAAATACAAGCCTGGCGATTTCGACTTCACTCTGAACAACCGCCAGTACCTGCTCTACCGCAAGGGGGACTGGGGAAGATGGGGATCCGGCCCGGACGGAAGCATGATGTATGTCAATTTCCTGACCGACAACGACATCACAGGCGGAAACTCCGGCAGTCCGGTGCTTAACTCGCGCGGCGAACTCATCGGCCTGGCCTTTGACGGCAACAAGGAGTCTCTGGCCAGCGACTTCTGGTATACCCCGGGATACAACAAATGCGTCTGCGTCGACATCAGGTTCATACTCTGGACCATCGATCGCTACGCCGGCCTCACCCGCATCATCGACGAAATCGGCTTGTAGTACATATATTACAGACCACAGATGGCCCTCGCTTCGCAGAAGCATAAGGAGATGCTTCGCTCGCGCCATCTGTGGTCTGTAATATAGTATAGAACCAGCTGCTATTTATCACTGACGGTAATCTGGCCGTCACGAACATCTACCATAATGGTGGAATCGCGATGGACATGACCGTCAAGGATGGACTTGGCGAGAAGGTTGATGAGTTCCTTCTGCATGAGGCGCTTGATAGGTCTGGCTCCGTATGCCGGCTCATAACCCTTGGTGCTCATATAGTCCTCGAACTCCTGCGTGAACTCAACCGTCACACCGTTTTCACCGAGTTTCTCCTGCAGGTCGCGCATCTGCATCCTGAGAATGTCACGGATGTCGGCCTGGGACAGAGGTTCGAACATTATCACCTCATCGATCCTGTTCAGGAATTCAGGGCGTACAGTCCTTTTGAGCACCTCCAGCACTTCATCACGACACTGGTTCAGCAACTGCCGGCGGACAGGCTCCATCGGCAAGCGTTCCATATAAGACTGGATGATGTCGGCACCGACATTCGAAGTCATGATGAGGATCGTGTTCTTGAAGTCCACCGTGCGTCCCTTGTTATCTGTCAGACGGCCGTCATCCAGGACCTGAAGAAGAGTGTTGAACACATCCGGATGAGCCTTTTCGATCTCGTCCAGAAGCACCACCGAATACGGCTTGCGACGGACCGCCTCAGTCAACTGTCCCCCTTCATCATATCCGACATAGCCCGGAGGTGCTCCAACAAGACGACTGACAGAATGGCGTTCCTGATACTCGCTCATATCGATACGGGTCATCATGTTTTCGTCATTGAAGAGGAATTCAGCCAGAGCCTTGGCCAGTTCCGTCTTTCCGACACCGGTCGTACCCATGAACAGGAAGGAGCCTATCGGCCTTTTCTCGTTCTGCAGGCCTGCACGCGAACGCCTTACGGCATCTGCCACTGCCTGGATGGCATCATTCTGACCGACAACCCTTTTATGAAGTTCATCCTCCATCCGCAGGAGTTTGGTCCTTTCGCTCTCCAGCATCCTGCGTACAGGTATTCCGGTCCATTTGGCCACCACCTCTGCAATATCCTCCGGTGTGACGGCCTCCGTGATGATAGGATCCTTTATCTCCGCCTGTCGTGCAGTCAGGTCATCTATCCTTTTCTGAGCCTCTGCCATCTTGCCGTAACGGATTTCCGCCACACGACCATAATCTCCGCTTCTCTCGGCATTATGGGCCTCTATCTTGTAATCCTCCATCTTCTGACGCTGGTTCTGGAGTTCCGACAAGATGGATTTTTCCTCGTTCCAACGCTTCCTGAGATCATCTCTCCGTGCATTGAGGTCCTTCAGTTCCGCCTTAATCCTGTCAGTCTTCAAGGACGATCCTTCGCGCCTGACCGCTTCCCTTTCGATTTCAAGTTGACGGATCGAACTGTCAAGTTCAGCGATAGGTTCAGGCACAGAATTCATCTCCAGACGGAGTTTCGAGGCAGCCTCGTCCACAAGGTCGATGGCCTTGTCCGGAAGAAAACGGCTCGTGATGTACCTGTGCGAGAGTTCGACTGCTGCGATAAGGGCGTCGTCTTCGATGCGGACTTTGTGATGATTTTCATATCGTTCCTTCAGACCGCGCATTATGGAAATGGAAGCGGCAGGCGACGGTTCGTCCACCATAACCATCTGGAATCTTCTTTCCAGAGCCTTGTCTGTCTCGAAGTATTTCTGATACTCATCCAAGGTGGTGGAGCCGATGGTCCTTAACTCGCCTCGTGCCAATGCAGGCTTGAGAATGTTGGATGCATCCATCGCGCCTGAAGTACGGCCGGCACCGACCAGAGTATGGATCTCATCTATAAAAAGAATCACTTCTCCCTCGCTGTCAACGACTTCCTTCACCACTCCCTTGAGTCTTTCTTCAAATTCGCCCTGATATTTTGCACCAGCTATAAGCGCTCCCAGGTCCAGTGAGTATATCTTTCTGCTTTTAAGATTCTCCGGCACATCTCCGTCCACTATCTTCCGGGCTATACCCTCGGATATGGCGGTCTTTCCGACTCCCGGCTCACCGACCAGAATAGGATTGTTCTTGGTCCTCCTGCTGAGGATCTGCAATACTCTTCTTATCTCTTCGTCCCTGCCGATGACGGGGTCGAGTTTTCCCTGCGCTGCCCTTTCGTTCAGATTGACAGCGAACCTGCTTAAATTCTCAAACTTGTTTTCTGCCATGATTCTTTATCTTTAATGTTATTTACTGTTCGAAAGATCCTTACGTATGGCTCCCCTCATCAGGATGACAAGAATGCAACAATAGCCGTCTGTTCTTTCGAACAAACGGCTAAAAGTCAAATTATATTCCAAAGCCTGTTTTCTGACAATTTGTCAGCAGGCGGATGTTCTGATTACTCTGCCGGAGTTTCTGCAGGAGCCTCTGCAGAAGGGATAGTTGCAGGGAACTCAGGAGCCGGTGCCTGCATCTCGATCTTCTCTGTATAATCAACAGCCTTGCTGCCACCGAGGGTGAAGGTTGTCACGATAGATACAACGAAGATGAATGCTACGAGACCCCAGGTGATCTTCTCGAGGATATCAGCAGTCTGGCGTACGCCGAAAGTCTGGTTACCTGCCACGAAGTTGCTGGCGAGTCCGCCGCCCTTGCCGTTCTGAAGCAATACGATAAGAGTGATGAGAACACTTGCAGCGAGCACAAGCACTGTCAAAACTGTAAAAAGTGCGTTCATAGTTATCTGTTACTTATTTAATTCGTCAATTTTTTGAATAAGGGCTGCAAAGTAAGCATTTTTTTCCGGATTAGCCAAAAGAAGTTTTGAATAAATGCTTCTGGCCTGCTCCGGATAGCCTTGTTCGAGATAGATTTGCGCCAAAGTTTCTGTATAAAGATCGAATTCTACGTCTCCCTCTGACTCGTAGGCCTTGTCCTGCTTTGCCTTCGCAGCATAGCGTGAGAACACATTGTCGTCACTCTTGCGGACCTTGTCATATTCGGACTGGGAGAAATAGTCACCTCCCACGACATGGATACGTCTTTCTTCCTGCTCGGGAGCATCCTCGGCAAAATAAGACTTCAGAAGGCTTTCGACATCAGCATCGGTCCAGTCATTCACAGCGGACGAACGGATCATGTCGGAAATCTTGCCGCGGGCCGCTATATACATGGCGGCATCGGCGAACTGGGAGTCACCCCATCCCTCACGGCTCATCCTTCCACAAAGTTCCTTGCGGGCTCCTCCGAACCACGGGTAGAGGTTCACCACGCCCACCAGTTCATCCAAAGTAAGTTTCTTAAGGTCTATATATTCCATAGAATTACCAGTTTGCCACCGTGGCATTGAACATATCTTCGCACAACTGCTCGATGATCTCCTCACATATTGATGACTCCACTGCATCAAGCGACTGCATGGCATCGAAGTCGGCATATGCCGAGAAGGCCTTCTCCGAGAAATCATCCTCAGGATACTTCCTGTTGACAAAACTTATCTTGACCGTCACCGTCAGCCTGTTCATCGCAGCCTGCTCGTTTGCGGTGATGGCGGCAGCCTTTACATCATAGCCGGTAATCGCACCTGTGATCTCGAGGTCTCCGTCCATTTCCACCTGCTCGAGTTTGGTGAGTTTCAGGAACTTGTCCTGGAGAGCATTCGTAAGGTCATTGCTGAGCGAAGGATTCACCTTCAGGGCCTTGTATTCGAAATAATTGATGGTCACGGTCTTGACATCGGGCTGTATGGATGTTCCCGTGAACGAATAAATGCCGCAAGACTGCACGATGAACGCTGTGACGGCCAGAGCCGCCACAACAGCGAGAGTCGCAAATATATTTCTATTTCCTTTCATCATTTTTCTGTCATCTGCTTGATTTTACGGTAAAGCGTCCTTTCGGAGATGCCGAGTTCCGCTGCTGCGGCCTTCCTGTTTCCGCCATGCTTCCGCAGAACCTTCTCTATCAATTCGTTGCTCGCAGCCTTTATCGACAAGTCGACCGGAGCCTGTTCCTGGAAGTCCTGCTCCTCAGGGTCTTCCTCAGGAGGCATCATCTCCTGCATCTCTGGAACAAACGGTTCCGCCGGCTTCGGCCAGTCGTGAGAAAAGTCTTCGGGTGCCGCCAATGCCGGCGTAGTTCTGGCCAGGCCGGCCTTCGCCACGACATCCTTCAGATAATCCACATCCTGCTTGAGCTGGAGGAGCATCCTGATGATGGCCTCACGTTCGCCGGCTGTTTCCGGAGAATCATGATATGAAGAAGACTTCGCAGGAAGAAGATTCGGTTCCTCCTTCGGGATATAGCGGGACAGAACCTCAGTGTCTATAAGGCATTTGTCCGATCCTGCGGATATCTTGACAGATTCGAGGGCCGAGACCTTTTCCGCCACATTCTTCAACTGACGGATATTGCCCGGCCATCTGTATTTTCTCAACATGATGGAAGCATCCTCGGTGAGAGACACCTTGCACATGCCATATCTCGCAGAGAAATCCGATGCGAACTTGCGGAACAGAAGGTTGATGTCGGTCGGACGTTCGCGCAGGGCCGGCATCGTAATGGTCACTGCATCCAGTCTGTAGTAAAGGTCTTCACGGAACTTGCCTTTGGAAACTGCATGCCTGAGATTCACATTCGTGGCAGCAACCACCCTCACATCTGTCTTCAGCACCTTCGAAGACCCCACTCTGATGAACTCACCCGACTGAAGTACCCTGAGAAGTTTGGCCTGGGTGGACAACGGAAGTTCGCCTATCTCATCAAGAAAAAGAGTACCCCCGTCCGCCTCCTCGAAATACCCGCGGCGCATCTCGTTTGCACCTGTGAATGAGCCTTTCTCATGACCGAACAGTTCTGAATCAACCGTACCTTCCGGAATCGCCCCGCAGTTTATAGCAAAATATTTACCGCTTCTGCGACGGCTGTTCTGGTGGATTATGCGAGGAATATTCTCTTTTCCCACCCCGCTTTCTCCGGTCACCAGCACGGTGATATCGGTCGGCGCAACGGCAACAGCAATCTCCAGCGCACGGTTGAGCGCAGGGTCATTGCCGATGATGTCAAATTTATTCTTTAAGGTCTGTAGTTCCTGATTCGTCATAACACTGCAAAGTTAAGAAAATATGATTATATTTGCCGAGTTATATTCAATAAAACTACTGATATGAAGAAAACAATCAAATTATTGTCAATCGTCTTCCTCGGCTTTGCGGGTGTTGCCTGCAGTTCTCCGGACAAGATGGCCGAGAAGGCTGAAGGCGTGAAAGTACAGTGCGACCAGGAGGTTCTCGAAGTCGTTGCCGGAAAAATCGACGCGGATGTGACTGTCACCTACCCTGCAAATTACTTCCACCCTAAGGCTATCCTCGAAGTGACTCCTGTCATCGTGTACGAAGGCGGTGAAGCGAAGATGGAGCCATACATTTTCCAGGGAGAAAACGTAAAGGACAACTACGAAGTCGTGCCGTCAAAGGGTGCGACCATCACAAAGAAGGTAAGTTTCGACTATGCACCGGGAATGGAGAAGAGCTATCTCGAACTCCGTGGTACCGTTAAATACAATACAAAGGCAGTTGCCGTTCCATCAAAGAAGGTCGTTGACGGAGCAATCACCACATACATGCTCGTTGACAGAAAGGGAAGGATCGACTACAAGTCAGACGGCTATCAGGATGTCATCAAGCAGACTGCTGAAGGACAGATCCTCTACAACATAAACAGCGCAGAGGTTCGCAACAGCCAACTCAACTCCCGCTCGATCAAGGACTTCCAGGCCGCAATCGACGCCATCAAGGCTAACGACCGCATGAACATCATCAGCACGGATGTCGTGGCATATGCCTCACCTGACGGAGAAGAGGACAAGAATGCAGAACTTTCAGACAACCGTTCAAAAACTGCAGAGAAGGCTTTCAACACCGTGACAAAGAAACATGGCGTGGACGCTCCTGTCAATGTCAGAAGCATCGCCGAGGACTGGGAAGGATTCCAGGAACTCGTTGCAGAGTCTGACATCGAGGACAAGGAACTCATCATCCGCGTGCTTTCAATGTACAGCGACCCTGCAGTCCGCGAGCAGGAGATCCGCAACATGTCTGCCATCTACAGAGACCTCGCAAAAGAGGTTCTTCCTGAGCTTCGCCGTGCAAGGTTCATCGCAAATATCGAGTTCATCAACTACACAAGCGAGGAACTCCTCAACCTCATCGACAACAACATCGATGTGCTTGACGAGGAGGCACTTCTCCGTTCGGCAACCCTTGTCGAGGATGCTGACGACAAACTCGCCATCTACAGAAAGGCGGTAGAGAAATACGGAAGCCAGCGTGCTCAGTACAACATCGGCGTCGTATACCTCAACATGAACGAGATTTCCAAGGCAAAGAATGCATTTGCCAAGGTTGCTGAGGATGGCGACCTCTACAATGCACTCGGAGTCATAGCCCTTCGCGAGGGAGATTACAATGCAGCTGCCGAATATTTCGCATACGCAAACTGCGAGGCCGGAGTCGAGAATGCCGCTGTCATCGACATCATCGACGGAGAGTACAAGGCTGCGGCTCAGAAACTCGAAGGAAAGAAGGGCTTCAATGCCGCCCTCTCTCAACTCCTTATCGGCAACAACGCACCAGCCGCTTCGCTTGAATGCGAGTGCCCTGATGCAGCATATCTCCGCGCTGTTGCTGCAGCCCGTCAGGGTAACGCGACAGCCGTGAAGGAGAATCTTGATGATGCAAAAGAGAATTCAAGACTTGCTGCAAGAGCAGCCAAGGACATCGAGTTCGCTCAGTACAGATAATTCATCATATCATCCGGAATAAACTGACCCCGGAAGTGGCTCGCTTCGCAGAAGCATAGGAAAATGCTTCGCTCGTCCACTTCCGGGGTCAGTTTATTCTATTCTTACCGGAAGATATCCCGGATGCTGGCGAAGGCGCGCCAGGCCGCGTAGCCGATCATGGCGACATAAAGCGCGAGCATAAGTTTCGCATTCTGGGTCTCAAGACCCATGCGCACATGACTCACTGTTATAAGCACAAGCACGACGATCACCGCGATCATCACCAGGGCCACAAGGCCCTTCAACATTTTTTTGTTATCCATAATGAATCATTCTGTCCTCCAAAGATAATGAATTCCGTGGTATTTCAAGTAAATTTGCAACGTTATGGCAAAGAAGACAGTGAAGACAAACGCCGCCAGGCTTCTGGACAAGGCAGGTATATCATACCGGCTCATC
>CAZYCJ010000042.1:0-17049 GCA_964645495.1 uncultured Muribaculaceae bacterium | reverse complement strand
TGCCATTGTTATTCTTTTTTATATTTTTCGTAGTCGGTAGGGGAATCGAACCCCTCTTGCAAGAATGAAAATCTTGAGTCCTAACCGATAGACGAACCGACCAAACTGACCATTTTTTCACAAATGGGAGTGCAAAGGTAAGAAAACTTTTTAAACTGCCAAAATATTTTCTCAAACTTTATGAATTTCTATTTGTCTTCTGCCCATTCGAAAGAGTAAATCACTGACTCAACCTGTCTCAGATATTGTCTCTTGTCATACTTCGGAGCATATACAAAGGCTTGAAGTACAATTACTTCCTTGCCATCCTTGCTGTAGAATGCATGTGAGACGAACGGGCCGCCCATAAAATCATTCGCAACTTCCCAAAAACCTCTGATTTCTGCAAAATCCAGCCCTTTATATCGTTTGTATTCGATGGACGGTCTCAGGAAACTGCTTATCGTCATATGGGTGTTCTCGAACATTCCCGGTACATTGTTCTTCAGAACTTCGTTGCTGTTGGCGATGATGTTGTCGAGGTCCATCATGTCCTCTCCTTCCACAACCGGGTATTTGTATACCAGAATGCCCTGTGTCACATACTGGATGGCGTATTCGATCCAGATGAAGTCGCTTGTCTGTTTCTTCAGCTGATATCCTGAAGGGAAGTGAGGAGAGCCTCCGATCATGGAGGTCACGACAGGGGCGAGTTTCAGTTCCTCATATTTTTTTGTGTTCGCTATGATTCTGTCGCGCTCGGCCTGCTCCAATGTAGCCACGATGTTTGCGCTGTTCTCCTGGATCAGTTTCACAGCGGTCTCTGCATCGGCTGCATTGATGTTTATAACTGTCTGAGGCTTTGCCCATACGTCTTTCCTGTACACGACCCCCGGATCGATCACTGACGGATTGATGTTCATCATGATGATGTTCCTATGTACCTGGAACATGCTTGTGAATCCCGACTGAGGTACGTTGACCAGGGTGAAGAGCGGCTCTCTTTGCGGAAGATACGGTGTCTCGCATGCAAGAGAGTCGCGAAGTGCATTGCCTACACTACCTTCCCAGTTGGCCTTGTCTATGACGATGATGACTTCGCCGGCCTTTCCGCTGATATGCGGGAGAAGGGCCTGCCTTGTCTTCTTCTCGTTGCATGAGCAGAGCGTAATGGCTGCCGCAAGAACGACGATGATGTATTTTGCGATTCTTCTCATATGTTTGTTTTTTTTAAAATTATCAGAACATCCGGATGATTCTTGCAATATCGTTGCCGAAAGCGAGGAACATGAGTCCGAAGATAAGAATCATTCCTATCAGTTGCATCACATAGAGGAAATTGTCGCTCGGTTTCCTGCCTGTGATCATTTCATATATCGTAAATACAATGTGTCCACCGTCAAGAGCAGGAATAGGAATGAGGTTCATTACTCCGAGCATGATGGAAATCATTGCGATGATGCTGATGAAGCTGTACCAGTCCCATGCCGAAGGAAATATCTGACCGATGGCAATGAAACTTCCCACTGACTTGTAGGCCTCCGTGCTTGGAGTGAAGACAAGTTTGAGGTCCTGCACATATCCTCCTATGGATGAGAAAGTTTTCTTGAATCCGGCGGGGATGGATGACAGGGCGGTGTATTCCTTCTGCCTTATAGGAGGCTGTTGAATCATGACTCCGAGTTTGCCGAGAGTGTCCACCTGAAGGTTCATTTCGAGGGTATCTCCGCAGCGGAGGATCTTCACAGGAACCTCTTTGCCTGCGTACTCTTCAAGTACCGGCCATGCGTCCTGTACGAATTCCGTCCTGTCCGATGCGACGGATATTATCCTGTCGCCTTCGGTCAGACCTGCATTGTGGTTGGGAGAATCTTCGGATACGCTACGGACGGTGAAAGGCATTGCAAGGCCGAACATCCCAGGACTGTTCAGCACTTCTCCTATGCGGTTTTGGTCGATGTAGATGTCAAGGGTGTCGTTTCCTCGGACTACGGTGACCTTTGAGGCCGTATTCCTTGCAAGATCCGCCTGCAGCATGAAGAAGTCCTCTGGTATGTGATCATCCATGCTTATGATGTGGTCTCCGTTCCGGAATCCCATATCATAAGCCAGTTCGTTGACATAGATGACACCGTCTTCGTTGCTTACATAACTCTCTCCCCAGTTTGCCAGAAGTACGGAATACATGATGATGGCGAAAAGGAAGTTGAACAGCACTCCTCCGACCATCACCAGAAGCCTTTGCCATGCCGGCTTGCTTCTGAATTCCCATGGCTGCGGCTCGCTCTTGAGATGTTCCGTGTCCATGGATTCGTCTATCATTCCTGCCACCTTGCAGTAGCCTCCCAACGGGAGCCAGCCTATGCCGTATTCGGTCTCCCACGTCTTTGCCTTTGGGAATATGCGTGAGAACCATCCGCTCTTGGTGCTCAGGAGCTTGAAATCGCCGGCGTCGAAGAAAAGAAAGAATTTGTCCACCCTGATGCCGAACATCTTGGAGAAGATGAAATGGCCGAACTCATGTACGACGATGAGTATCGACAAGGCGAGGATTACCTGAAGTGCCTTTATGGTAAAGATCATGTTCTGTTGTTCTGATTAAAAGGATTTCTTTCCGGCGGTCCTTGTTATGAGCGATTCTGCTCTTGCATAGGCTTCTTCGTTTGTCCGGAAAATGGTATCAAGGTCAGGATCTGCTACAAAATCCGCACCATCCATACATTCGGCCACGATGTCCGTGATATCATAGAATCCGATCCGTTCATTAAGGAATGCCGCTACTGCCGCTTCGTTGGCTGCATTCATTATGCATGCCATGTTGCCTCCTCTATCGAGGGATTCATATGCTAATTTCAAGGCAGGGAATCTTTCCTGGTCCGGAGCGAAGAAGGACATGCTGCCGAGTTCTGCAAAGTTGAGTTTGCGGTTGTCCAGGGTGAGTCTGTGAGGGTAACTGAAGGCAAACTGTATGGCCTCCCTCATGTCGGGATGCCCCATCTGGGCTATGACCGAACCGTCTGCATATTCCACCATGGAATGGATGATGGACTCAGGGTGGATGACCACCTGTATTTTCTCTCCTGGTGTTCCGAACAGCCATCTTGCCTCGATAATCTCCAGTCCCTTGTTCATCATTGTAGCGGAGTCGATGGTGATCTTGCTTCCCATGCTCCAGTTCGGATGATTAAGGGCCTGGGCGCGAGTGGCCTTTGCGATCTCTTCGCGGCTCCATGTCCGGAACGGACCTCCGGATGCTGTCAGATGAATCTTCTCTATGTCTGCACCGGCAGAGCCCATCAGGCACTGGAAGATGGCCGAGTGCTCGGAATCTACAGGAAGAATGGCGGAATGATGCTGCCTTGCCAGATCCATCACTATCCTTCCCGCAGCCACAAGAGTCTCCTTGTTGGCAAGGGCAATGGTCTTTCCCGCCTTTACTGCCGCCACGGTCGATGACAGTCCGCTGAAGCCTACCATTGATGTCAGGACAATGTCTATGTTGTCGGAGGTGACCAGGTCGCACACGGACTGCATTCCTGCGAATACTTTTATATAATGCGGGTCAAGAGCCTGCTTGACCTCCGTGTATCTGTCTTCGTTGCAGATCACCACGGCGTTGGCGTCGAATTCGATAGCCTGCTGTATGAGGAGATCCGAACTGTTGTTCGCGGTGAGGAGTTCCACATCGAAAAGATCCCTGTGCTGGCGGATGACATCAAGTGCCTGTCTGCCTATGGAGCCGGTCGATCCCAGAATCGCTATATGTCTTTTGTCCATGAATGCCGGAATTAGAATTTGATGTATTTTGTCGGATCGACGGTCTCGCCCTTGTGCCAGAGTTCGAAGTGCAGGTGTGCTCCGGTGGTTAGTGATCCCGTGTTGCCGACCAGGGCAACAGGGGAGCCTGCTGTCACCTTGTCTCCCACTTTCTTCAGGAGTTTCTCGTTGTGTTTGTATATGGAAACGATGTCTCCGTCGTGCTGGATCTGGATGGTGTTGCCTGCCTCGTCGCTCCATCCTGCAAAGATTACGGTGCCGTCAAGGGTAGACTTGACGACGGAGCCTGCGGGCGCGGTGATGTCTATGTAAGGATGGACTGCCGGGTCGTATCCTTGTGAAACTACACCTTTTAGAGGGGTGAAGAAGTGAAGCCCTTCGATAGGAAGGTTGCGTCGTGTCCTGGCAGATATGCCGAACTGTTCTTCTTCCTTGACCTGCTGTCTGAGAAGTGAGTCTCTGAGCGCTGCGTCAGCCACGTCCGTGTCTGATGAAGCATCCCTGCGGGATGCGTTGATGATGCTGTCGATCTTCACCGGTTCTTCACCCTCCGCCACTCTGCGCAGATTCTCCGAATATAACTCCCATCTGAATATCACGCTTTCGAGGGAATCGATCGTGATGGCGTTCTGGATGGCCGCTCTCTTTGAACGCGCGTCCGGATAGCCTGGTATGAAGGTTCTTACGGGTGTGTATGCTATGATCGAGTAGATTGCTGCACTGAACACTACCAGGAAGGTCACGACAGCGACAAAGAAACCGGTCCTGGTGAAATGCAGGGTCACCAGTTGCTGATGGGTCTTGTCGTCTATTACGGCCAGTCTGAACTTTCTGCTCTTCTTTTCTTTGTTGCGGTTTGCCATAAATTCGTTTTTATTATAACTTTGCACCCGGATGGACAGAATCATTGGCATAGATTACGGAAGGAAAAGGGTCGGGGTCGCAGTGAGCGATCCGCTCGGAATCTTTGCGTCTGCACTGGAAACGGTACATTCTGCAAAGATAATAGATTATCTTAAAAAATATGCTGAAAATGAGAATGTCATTCGCTTTGTCGTAGGATATCCGCTCAATATGAACGGGGCTCCGTCGGAGGCGGCAAAGGATGTGGATGCCTTTCTAAACCGTCTCAGGAAGGTCTTTCCGGACATCCCTGTAGTGCTTGAGGACGAACGCTTCACGTCGGTTCTGGCGCACAGGGCGATGATAGACGGGGGTATGAAGAAGCAGGACAGGATGAACAAGGAGTCGGTCGACAAGATCAGCGCCGCCATCATCCTCCAGAGTTATCTTGACAAAAAATAGAATTATGATACTGCCGATATATTTATATGGTTCCGACGTTCTCCGTCGCGAGAATGTGGATGTGGATCTCAATGACAAGGAGGGAATCGCTAAACTCCTTGAAGACATGAAGGAAACTCTCAAGAATGCGGACGGCTGCGGTCTTGCGGCTCCGCAGGTGGGAGTGAACAAGAATATTGTGATCGTGGACGGAAGGGATCTTACCGAGACCTACGACTATCTGAAAGACTTTTTCCGCGTGATGATCAATCCGGTCGTTCTCGAGGAAAGCGAGGAGACCTGCGAATTTTCTGAGGGCTGTCTCAGCGTGCCCGGCATCTATGCAGAGGTGTGCAGACCGTCTGTAATCAAGGTCGAATACTACAATGAGAACCTCGAAAAGGTCGTCGAGGAGTTCGACCGTTTTGCCTGCAGGATGGTGCAGCACGAACTTTCGCATCTTGAAGGCAACCTTTTTGTAGATAATGTGTCGCCTATCCGTCGCAAGATGATAGCGCGTAAACTTCAGGCTATCGCGAAGGGCTCGGTGCAGACTCGTTATAAATCAAAAAGATAGTATTATGGGAGCGTTTCATGCCTACGACATCAGAGGAGTCTACAATGTGGACTTTGACAAGGAGACCGCCTACAAGGTGGGTTATTTTCTTCCTGAACTTCTTTCGACCGGCAAGGTTCTGGTCGGCAGGGATGCCAGAGTGTCCTCGCCGGAGATACATGACTACCTGATCAATGGTATCACTGATGCAGGAGCGGATGTATATGACATAGGCCTCAGCACCACGCCGATGGTCTATTTCGGTACTGCCAAGTTCGGTTTTCATGCATCAGTGCAGATCACTGCCTCCCATAACCCGGCCGAGTACAACGGAATGAAGGTGTCGCGTGAGAACGCGCTTCCGGTGGGTCTGGACAACGGTCTGGGACAGATAAAGGAGTGGATAGAGTCAGGACGCGAATGCCCCCCTGCTTCAAGAAAGGGCGAGGTGCATGCCATGGACATCCGCAAGGAGTACCTCGACTTCCTCCTTTCATATAAGGAAGACTGGTCTGATCTCAAGATCGCCATCGATGTGTCGAACGGTATGGCTTCTCTTTTTGTCCGTGACATTTTCGGTGACAAGCCTTCATACATATATGAGGAAATGGACGGCTCTTTCCCTAACCATGAGCCGAATCCTCTCGTGCAGAAGAATGTGGAGGCCTTGAAGAAGCTTGTCGCAGAGACAGGCTCTGACATCGGTGTCATCTATGACGGAGATGCGGACCGTGTGATGTTTGTGGACGAGAACAGCCGTTTCATTTCGCCTGATCTTATGATCGCGGTCCTTGGACATTATTTCCTCGAGGAGAGAGGAGAGAAGGGAATCGTCATCCAGGATATCAGAAGTTCGAAGGCGGTGGGAGAATATCTCGCTCCTATGGGCGGAGAAATGTATACATGGAAGGTGGGACGTGCGTTCGCCGCGAGGAAACTCCGTGAGATCGGAGGTGTCTTCGGAGGAGAACTGGCCGGGCACTACTATTTCCGTGACTTCTTCTATTCGGACAGCGGAATGCTCGCATCCATTCTCATACTTAATGTGGTGGCAAAGATGAAGGCGCAGGGAGTGAGCCTGAGCAGGCTTATATCACGCATTGAAAGATATCAGAATTCAGGTGAGATCAATTTCCGTCTTGAGGATAAGAAGGGAGCGATGGATGCTGTCCGTGACCATTTCATGGCAAAGGAAAAGGCGAGTGCATATATGGATTTCGACGGCTACCGTGTCGAATTTCCGGACTGGTGGTTCAACATCAGACCTTCAAACACAGAACCGTATCTCAGGTTCCTCTGCGAGGCTACATCGAAGGAACTTCTTGATGAGAAGGTGGCTGAAGTGAGAACGATACTTACAGAACAATTTGGAGCAAGATAAATGACAGGAATACAGAAAAGAGTCATATTCAGAATCATTTTTGTCTGCCTGGCGGCGATGCTGTCGGCAGACAAACTTTGTGCGGTCAATCCTGTGAGGATAGATACTGTCAGGACGACCCTGCAGATTCCGCGTCCGGCTCTTCAGCCGGTGCCGAACTGGATGAAGCCGCCCTCGGATCCGATAGATACGCTGGACACCGTCAACGAATATATTAAGGTGATTCTTTACGGGGACAATACGTGGCAGTACTATAAGACACCTGAGTACCAGAAGGTGACAGGTGTATTTGACGAGTATTGGAATGATTCCGCTTCCAATCCGTATGGGATTGAACAGAAGGATCTTCCCGAGTCGTGGTCTATATGGCTTGTCGACAGTCTTAACCAGTATCATTGCCCATATCAGGGTGATGTCTATTATAGAGGAAAATTCGGAATCAGGCGTGGACGTCGTCATCAGGGAGTCGATCTGCCGTTGAAGACGGGGGAGCCGATATATGCTGCCTTCACGGGGAAAGTGAGGATGTCCAAGTATTTCGGCGCTTTCGGCAATCTTGTCGTAATCAGGCATGAAAACGGCCTTGAGACATTCTATGCTCATCTTTCCAAGAGGAATGTCGAGGTGGGTGATTGGGTCAATGCGGGAGATGTGATCGGTCTGGGAGGCTCTACGGGAAGGTCTACCGGTCCTCATCTGCATTTCGAGACCCGCTTTAAGGGATTTGCCTTCGATCCGCAGTGGCTGATAGACTTCAAGACGGGTGAACTCAGGCATCGTCTGTTCATCCTAAAGAAGAAGTTCTTCAATATATACAGCAACTACGAGCAGGATTTTGAGGATGAATTCAAGAATCATGAGGAGGACAAGGCTGAGGATGCCGAGAAGGCCGCGATGAAATACTATGTCATCCGTTCGGGCGACAGTCTGAGCAAGATAGCACACAATCACGGCACGACCATAAACGAATTGTGCCGCCTCAATGGCATCACCACCAAGACGACACTTAGGATCGGTCGAAGGATAAGGGTACGATAGACGTCAGTCGATCCTTCTGCAGAGAAGGGTCGCTGAGGTCACGGACACCACCTCCACTTCGCAGTAATCTCCCGCCTTCTCTCCACGGCTCGGGAAGACGCACATCTTGTTGCTGCCGGCGCGTCCGCACAGTTCGTCAGGATTCTTCTTTGACGGGCCTTCTACAAGCACCTTCAGGCGTCTGCCTATTTCTTTTTCGTTGCTCTTCAGGCTCATACGGCCCTGGAGGGCGATTATTTCATTGAGCCTTTCGGTCTTCAGATCATACGGTATGTCGTCCGGATATTTCTTTGACGCGAGTGTGCCAGGGCGCTCGGAATATGCGAACATGAATGCAGAGTCGAACACCACCTCTTCCATGAGGGTCAGAGTATCCTTATGATCCTGCTCGGTCTCCCCGCTGAAGCCGGCGATGACGTCAGTCGTGAGTCCGCAGTCAGGGATGACACTTCTTATCTTGGCCACTCTTTCAAGATACCATTCGCGGTTGTACTTTCTTCTCATCTTCTCCAGCATGATGCTGCTTCCGGATTGTACCGGGAGATGGATGTGGTTGCAGATGTTCTCATACATCGCCATGGTGTAGATGACCTCGTCGCTTATATCCTTGGGATGTGATGTCGAGAATCTGACGCGGAGTTCCGGGCTTATCTTTGCCACCATTTCGAGAAGTTGTGCGAAGTTCACGCTCTTGTCGGTCTTTTCCGCGTCCTTCCAGAAATATGAATCCACATTCTGGCCGAGTAGGGTGACTTCCTTGTATCCGTTCTCGAAGAGGGCCTTCGCCTCGTTCACGATGGTGTAAGGGTCGCGGCTTCTTTCCGCTCCACGGGTGTAAGGCACCACGCAGTATGAACATACATTGTTGCATCCGCGCATGATGGAGATGAAGGCAGATACGCCGTTCTTGTCCATCCTGACAGGAGCGATATCCGCATAAGTCTCTTCATGTGAGAGCAGTACGTTGATCTGAGGCGTATCCGGAGTGATGGCCTCAAGAAGACGAGGCAGGCTTCTGTATGAGTCGGGGCCTGCCACGAGGTCCACCTTTTCCAGAAGTTTGTCCTTGAGCCTTTCTGCCATGCAGCCTACTATTCCTATCACGACTCCGTCTCTTTTTCTTTTCTGAAGTCTGAACTGGTCTATCCTTCCCCATATCCTCTGCTCGGCATTGTCTCTGATCGAGCATGTGTTCGCCAGGATAATCTGCGCTTGTTCAATATCTTCAGTGAGTACATAACCTGCTTCCTGCAGGATGGAAAGGATGACTTCGCTGTCATTGACATTCATCTGACAGCCGTATGTCTCTATGTATACCTTCGGTTTCGAAGGGTCAGCAATTGGTCTTATTCCGTTCATGTCGCAAAGATAGGATTTTTCGACGAATATCGTTATCTTTGCGAATAGGTAAATTGAGTCAAGTGAAGAATAATGTTCATAAACTGCTGATCCTCATTCTGTCAGTCTCCTTGTTTTCCGTGACTTCTTGTAAGAAGGTAAAGGACATCTCGGTGACGTCTGTCGCTGTGGAATCCGTTTCCCCTCAGGGGCTTCAGGGCCTGAATGTGTACCTCGCCGTCGGTGTCGACAATCCTGCCTTTCAGGTGGGTCTGGAAGATATTGATGGCGCTCTGAAATATTCTGGCAAGGTTATTGGTAGAATGACCATGGATCCGTTCGTCCTGTGGGCGAGATCGGCGGAAATCTATCATCTCAGAGCCTTTGTCACTTTGGGCGAGGATGCCACTTTAAGGGACCTTCTCATGCTGGCGGACATGGAGCGTCTGAATGAATGTATGGTCGATGTTTCTGTCAAGGTCAGGCTCAAGAACGGGACAATGGTCCCATTGAAAATAAAGGATATACCTTTGAAGAAACTTTTGGAAAGTGAATAAAATGAAAAGAACTTATACCCTGCTCATCTTCCTGATGTCATCTCTGTTCCTCTTTTTTCCTGCGCTGTCGGGCGCTCAGGAAAAAGTTGTCGTGCCCGAAGGTTATGTGCTGGCGGATTCTGTGGTCTACAGGCCTGCCGCTGCGGTAGACACGACGCTTGCAGGCAAGGATGTGTTCCATCTCATGCCATCCAAGGATGCAGGAGCGAAGGCTGATGTCATAATTAACCAGACATCCGTTGTCGCAGACGCTGTCAGAAGACAGGTGGCCTCCAATAGCGATAGGACCTTGAGTGGTTACAGAGTCAGGATATTCTTTGATAACAGGCAGACCGCTCGTGCGGAGTCTGAGGAGACGCTGAAACGTTTCGAGTCTCTTTATCATGATGTGGTGGCGTATAGGACATACGCCAACCCGTATTTCAAGGTCACTGTGGGTGATTTCAGGACCAAGTCTGAAGCGATGAGGCTTCTGGAGCATATCAGAAAGGAGTTTCCAAGTGCTTTTGTCGTAAAGGAAAACATTGAATTTCCTGTGGTGGACAAGGAACATGCATATGTGGTCGACACTGTGAAGGTGCTTAGGCCAATAACAAATATAAATCAATAGGTTATCAGATAATAGTGTCATGTTGAAGCAAGGCTTGGAACTTAAGCAGACCCAGAAGTTGTCTCCTCTTCAGATCCAGACGATCAAACTCATCGAGTTGCCGATTCAGGAACTGGAGCAGAGGATACGCAAGGAACTGGAGGAAAATCCCGTTCTGGACGAAGATGTTCCAAAGGAAAAGGAAGAGGACGAGGACGAGGTGCCTCGCGAGGTCTCTCTGTCGGAGTACAAGGAAGATGATTCCATCCCGAGTTATCGTCTCAGGTCCGACAATTACAACACTAAGGACGAGCGCCCGCAGTACAGTACATTCTCTGTCAAGGAGAGTTTCACTCAGAGCCTTCAGGAACAGTTGGGCTATCGCAATCTTACGGAGCATCAGTATGCCGTGGCATCGTTCATCATCGGCAGTCTTGATGATGACGGCTATCTGCGCAGGAGCATAGACAGCATCGTGGACGACCTGTCGTTCAGAGCCAATGTGGAGACTGATGAACAGGAGGTCATGGATATGCTCAAGATTGTCCAGGAATTCGATCCTGCAGGTGTGGGAGCACGTGATCTCAGGGAGTGCCTTCTGCTTCAGATAAGGCTTCTCAAGAAGACCCCGGAGGTGGAGAATGCGGCGAAGATTCTGAAAAATCATTTCAACGAGTTCACCAATAAGCATTTCCAGAAGATAATGACCCGCATGAATCTTACTGAGGCGGAACTCAAGGCGGCCATGGCCAAGATCCTCAAACTGAATCCGTCTCCCGGAGGGCAGATTGACGATACCTACACCGACCAGGCACAGCAGATAGTTCCTGATTTTCTTCTGGAATACAAGGATGGCGAACTGCTGCTGTCAATGCCGCGTTTCTCGGTACCTGAACTCAGGGTCAACAGGAAATATGCCGACATTCTTATTGAGGCAGCCAATTCGTCGGAAAGGGAGAAGAAAGAGGCCGCTGCGTTCGTGAAGAAGAAACTGGATTCTGCGAAATGGTTTGTCGAGGCCATCAAGCAGCGCCACAATACGCTTTCAAGCACCATGCAGGCCATTGTCGACTATCAGCACGATTATTTTATCGATGGGGATGAGACTCATCTCAAACCGATGGTCTTGAAGGATATAGCGGAGAAGACAGGCTTCGATATCTCGACTGTTTCCCGTGTGGTGAACAGCAAGTATATCGAGACTCATTTCGGCATCTATTCCCTCAAGTATTTCTTCTCGGAAGGACTGGAAAACCAGGATGGAGAGGAGGTGTCGACCAGAGAACTGAAGAAGGCTCTTCAGGAATGCGTCGACAATGAGGACAAGCACAAGCCTCTGACGGATGACGAACTTGTGGAGAAGATGACCGATAAGGGATACAAGGTGGCCCGTCGTACAATTGCGAAATATCGTGATCAGTTGGGAATCCCTAAGGCTCGTCTCAGAAAAGAGTTGTAGGAGGCTAAAAAAAAGAAAAATCTGCCGTTGTTTTAGTGTAAAACAACGGTTTTTTCTTTGTCTGGTGGTAGTTTTGCCGCTATGAAGATGAAGGAATTGAACAGGGACGACCGTCCCAGAGAGAAGTTGCTGGACAAAGGGGCGGCAACCTTGAGTGATGCGGAACTTCTTGCCATCCTGCTCCGTACAGGTACGGGGCAGAGAAATGTTCTGGAAGTAGCAAGAGATCTTCTGCGCAGTGCGGAGGGAAGACTCAATGGTGTAGCAGGGATGTCTGTCGAACGCCTGTGCAGTATAAACGGCATAGGGCCGGATAAGGCTGCCACGATAAGCGCTGCGTTCGAGTTGGGGCGGCGGAGTGCAGCGGAACCCTTTGTGCATGAGAAGAAGGCCGTCGCATCGCCACGGACCGTATTCAGGATGATGCTCCCTCTTTTGCGCGGACTTGATCATGAGGAATGCTGGGCTCTTTTTCTTAACAGGGCCAATTATGTTTTGGGTAAGGAAAGGATGAGTGTGGGAGGCATGGAGGCTACGGTTGTCGATTCTAAGGCAATACTCAGACGCGCCATCGACCGTAAGGCTTCAGGTGTCATACTGGTACATAACCATCCGTCAGGAAGCGCCCTGCCCGGCCAGGCGGACATCACTCAGACCGGAGTTCTGAAAAGGGTTCTTTCGTCTTGTGACATCCAACTTGTAGACCATGTGATTGTCTCTGAGGACAGTTGGTACAGTTTTGCGGACGAACAACTCGTGAAGGAAAAATTTTGACATGGGGAAAAATAAGGATATATTTGCAAGGATATATTAAAAATCTTTGATATGAAAGTCATCAATCTCGGACAGAAGAATTCGATTCTCAACAAGTTTGTCGCTCAGATGCGTGACAAGGACATCCAGAAGGACAGTATGCGTTTCCGCAGAAATCTTGAAAGATTAGGTGAGATCTTCGCATATGAAATCAGTCAGACGCTGCATGCTTCAGAAAAGCAGGTGGTGACTCCTTTGGGAATAGCCAATATTCCTGTTTACGATGATCAGGTTGTCGTGTCGACTATTCTTCGTGCCGGCCTTCCACTGCATCAGGGTATTCTTAACTATTTTGATGATGCCCAGAATGCGTTTGTGGCCGCCTATCGCAAATATCATAAGGGGGAGGACTTCCATATCCAGATAGAGTACTGCAGTACTCCGGATCTTACAGGAAAGGTACTGATCCTTGCGGACACGATGCTTGCTACAGGAGCCTCTTTGGAAATCGCTTATAAACGTCTTTGTGAAGAGGGTGAGCCTTCGCATACTCACCTTGTATGCCCGATCTCCAGCGCATATGCCGTAGAGTATCTCCAGAAACACCTGCCGGCCGACAAGGTGACTCTCTGGGTGGCGGCCATCGACGAGGAACTGACCAGTCATTCATATATAGTTCCCGGTCTTGGAGATGCAGGTGACCTTGCTTTCGGTGAGAAAAAATGATTTCCCTTAAAGTTATGGGAAAAATGCATGAACTTCTTGTGGAATGGCTGTGCCAGATCGGCGTGGCCGAGGACAATGCGGTGCTGCTTGTACGTATAGGGGCTGTACTGGCCATCTTTATATTGGCTTTTGCCATCGACAGGCTTTGCAGGAAGGCTATAATCCCGGCCATACATAAGTTGACGGCAAAGACAGGTTCCACATGGGACGATCATCTTCTGAGCGATGATGTCCTCATGAATGTCTGCAGGCTCATTCCTCCTATAACGGTATATGCATTGCTCCCGTTTGCGTTGCCTGAAGGCGATTGGATGGATTTCTTCAAGAAATTCTGCTGGGTGTACATAACTGTCGTGTCGGTCAGGCTTATCTGTTCCGTAATTTCTTCGTTGTATGCGATTTCGAGTGAGAATGAAAGGCTGAAGGAGCGGTCGCTGAAGGGATTCTATCAGATGATCAAACTGGTGGTGGTATGTATCGGAGCCATAGTCGTAATCAGCATCCTCATAGACAAAAGCCCGGTCGTTATTCTTACAGGACTGGGAGCGGGTACCGCTATCCTGATGTTGGTATTTCAAGATACGATAAAAGGTCTTGTAGCCGGCATACAGTTGATGGCCAATGATATGCTGCGCCCAGGTGACTGGATCACTGTGCCGAAATACGGGGCGGATGGAGATGTCATGGAGGTGTCGCTGACGACAGTCAAGGTCAGGAACTGGGACAAGACCATAATTACCGTGCCTCCGTATGCACTGGTCAACGATTCTTTCCAGAACTGGAGGGGAATGTTCGATATCGGAGGGCGTAGGGTGAAGCGTTCTGTCAATATCGATATGAATACGATACGGTTCTGCACGGAAAAGGAAATGGAGGAATTCAAGAAGGAATCTTGGATGGAAGATTTTGAGCCTACGGGCAAGGAGGAAGTCAATCTCTATATCTTCCGTCACTATGTGGAGCATTATCTCCGTCACCATCCTAAAGTGAATACGGATATGATAATGACAGTGCGTCAGTTGCAGCCTACTTCCCAGGGAATGCCGATAGAACTGTATTTCTTTTCAGCCGATACGGCCTGGCTCAAGTATGAGCATCTGCAGGCCGAGGTGTTCGACCATGTTCTTGCTATGCTTGATGTTTTCGGCCTGAGAGTCTTTCAGAGCCCGACCGGAGTCGATCTGCAGAAGGCGGTCGATTGATATCATGTGCTTAACTTCATTCTGCCGATGATGACAGGGCTCGCTCCGCAGGAACATAGGGAAATGCTCCGCTCGCCCCTGTCATCACCGACCGTATACGAAAAAAGCCTCGAACTTATGTCCGAGACTTTCGGGGTGCCCAGTGGGATTCGAACCCACGACATTCAGAACCACAATCTGACGCTCTAACCAACTGAACTATGGGCACCATGTTGGTTTAAGGACTGCAAAGATACGCATAATTTCGAAATCTGCAATAGCATGTGGTGAAAATTTTCACCACACCTTTCCCGTTTTCCCTTTATTTTTAGTGAATTCTCGATGTTTGCAACCATTTCCCGTCATTCTGAGCCATTTCCCGTCATTCTGAGCCATTTCCCGTCATTCTGGGCGGAGCGAAGAATCTTTTCCTTATCTTTGCAAAGATTGAAACCTGAACAGAAAATTATTTTATGGGACGTGAAATAAAGTTTTCCCTGGTATACAGGGACATGTGGCAGTCTTCTGGCAAATATGTGCCGACTGTCGCTCAACTAAAGGAAGTGGCTCCTGCAATCATAGATATGGGTTGCTTCGATCGTGTGGAGACAAATGGAGGTGCCTTTGAGCAGGTGAATCTTCTTTTCGGCGAGAATCCTAACAAGGCGGTACGCGAGTGGACCGCCCCTTTCCATAAGGCAGGCATACGGACTCATATGCTGGAGCGAGGTCTCAATGCCCTCCGCATGAATCCGGTTCCAGCCGATGTGCGTGAACTGATGTATAAGGTCAAGAAGGCCCAGGGGACCGACATTTCGCGTTCGTTCTGCGGTCTGAATGACCACCGCAACCTCCGTCTGAGTGTGGAATATGCCAAGAAGGCGGGAATGATCTCGCAGGTGGCTCTCTCTATTACCAATTCTCCGGTACATACCGTTGAATATTATATGGGCGTCGTCGATCATGTGGTTGAATACGGCTGCGACGAGATCTGTCTCAAGGATATGGCGGGCATCGGACGTCCGACCTTCCTTGCCGAACTGACAAGACAGATAAAAAAGAAATATCCTCACCTGAAGGTGCAGTATCATGGTCATTGCGGTCCGGGATTTTCTCCGGCTTCGATGCTGGAGGTGGCTCGTGCCGGTGCGGACTATCTTGATGTGGCTGTGGAACCGCTTTCTTGGGGTAAGGTCCATCCTGATGTCATCACCATCCGTGAGATGCTGAAGGCTGACGGATTTCAGGTAAAGGATCTGAACATGAATGCCTATATGGAGGTACGCGCGCTGACTCAGAAGTTCATTGACGATTTCCTCGGATACTGGATTGATCCAAACAACTCGCAGATGAGTTCGCTTCTGGTGGGTTGCGGTCTTCCTGGCGGAATGATGGGCTCGATGATGGCCGACCTGAAGGGATTCCATGGAGCCATCAACGCTTCTCTCCGCGCTCAAGGAAAGGCGGAGCTGACTCTTGACCAATTGATGGTGATGCTATTCCAGGAGGTAGAGTATGTATGGCCTCGTCTCGGATATCCGCCGCTTGTGACCCCGTTCAGCCAGTATGTGAAGAATACTGCGCTTATGAACCTCATGAATATTCTCAAGGGACAGCCGCGCTGGACTACGATAGACAAGGATACATGGAACATGATTCTCGGCAAGATGGGAACACTTCCTGGTGAACTTGCTCCTGAGATTGTGCAGATTGCCAAGGATAAAGGTCTGGAGTTCTATACGGGTAATCCTCAGGATGCCTTCCCTGATGAACTTGACAAGTTCCGTGCAATGATGAAGGAAGAGGGCTGGGACTGCGGTCAGGACGATGAAGAACTCTTCGAACTTGCGATGCATGAGAGACAGTATCGTGACTACAAGAGCGGCGTGGCTAAGGAACGCTTCAACAAGGACCTTGAAGCTGCGAAGGCAAAGGCCGGAGCGCCTGTCATCATTGAACGCCCTGTGGTGGAGATGCCTGAATATGATGTGGAAGCCATAGTGCAGAAATATCCTCAGGCTATGCCTGTGCAGGCCCCAGTGAAGGGTCAGATGTTATGGCAGGTGGATGTGGATGATGCCTCTGCTGCGCCTGTGGCGGGAACTTCAGTCGAGGCTGGAAAGCCGATGGCTTATGTCCAGACCTACTATGGAATGGAGGAGGTAGTCCCTGCTGCAGACGGTCGTGTCGTGGCAGTCTGTGCAAAACAGGGTGACCATGTCGTCAAAGGCGAAATTGTTGCCTTTGTGGAAAAATAACGCTTGATTTAATCAGAAAAACAGTTTTGCTGTTGGAAATCCCCCGCATATCTGCTAAATTTGGCAGATATGCGGTTTTTCAGGTGATATGGGCCGCATCTGCAGAGACACAATCAATAAAACTATAACTGTTATGATGACCGGATCAATCAACTCAGCCCCTGCTCGGGGGG
>CAZYCJ010000041.1:0-17541 GCA_964645495.1 uncultured Muribaculaceae bacterium | reverse complement strand
CGGAACCTGCGCGCTCAGGGCTGATAGGGCCGTCTCCGCCAAGGGCGTCGTTGGTGTCAATTACAAGACCGTTCCTATGGAGAGAAACAGAGGATCCTCCACCCATATGTGCCACTATCACAGTCACTTCCTTATTGGTCTTTCCCACGCTGCGGGCATATCTGCGCACCATCGCACGGGAATTCAGGGCATGAAAAAGGGTCCTGCGAGGGAATTCCGGGAGTCCCCCGACCTTGACCTCAGGAAGCATTTCGTCCGCCATCGGAGGATCGGCTATGAATGCACGGCACTTTTCTTCAGTACCATTGGCCTGACGGGCCTGATTCACCATTAATGCGATATCATCAGCTATAAGAGCGCTGAGGTTGCATGCATGAGCGCCTTCCTTCGCCTCCATAAGCGCATCGCGCATCTCCTGATTGACCTCGTAGATTCCTGTCCTGATAGGGGTTATAAGGCCGCCACGGGCCATTACGATGTCGATCGACTCCAACGCGATTCCTTCCTCAGAAAGGAAATCCGTGATGGTATCACGGCGCATAGGCGTCTGATCCATCACGGATTCATATTGTGCAATATCCTCCGCAGAGTGCGTGAGGTTCTTCTCAAAGAGGGGGGCTCCCGAGTCGTAAACTGCAATCTTGGTCGAGGTCGATCCGGTATTGATGACTAATATTCTTCCGTCCATATATAATTACAGTGTTATTTTACCGACATGGCGGCGATGGCAATCGAGTTCAGTTTGGTGTCGATGCTGTCCGCACGGCTGGAAAGAACGCACGGCACCTTCGCACCTACGAGAATTCCGGCCTGCTTCACTCCCGGAACAAGTTTCGAATTGGCCTTATAGAACACATTTCCTGACTCGATGTTAGGGAAGAGAATACAGTCCGCATCTCCCGCCACAGGACTCACAAGTCCCTTGATCTCAACGGATTCCTTGTCGATAGCGACATCCAGGGCAAGAGGACCGTCCGCTATGCAGCCCTTGATCTGTCCGCGGTCAGCCATCTTCGCAAGCATGGCGGCGTCGATGGTGGCCGGCTGGCTCTGAAGCACCTGCTCGGTAGCGGCAAGGATGGCGACCTTAGGAGTCTGCACACCCACAGCCTTGGCAGTCTTGACAAGACATTCCATGATGATCTGCTTCTGCTTGATGTCAGGAGCAGGTATCACAGCCACGTCTCCGACAAACAGGAGTTTATGATAACTTGGAATCTCAAGTGTGGTACAGTGTGTGAGCGTTCCTTTCGGAGGCAGCAGACCTGTCTCCTTGTCGAGAACCGCACGCAGGAACTTGTCTGTCGAGCAGAGTCCCTTCATGAGGAAGTCTACCTCCTCTTCCCTGACCATCTTCACGGCCTGGGCCACTGAAGAGATCTCGTCAGGATTATGGACGATGGTGAACCTCGCGATGTCCACACCTTCCTCCTTGCATGCCTGCGCTATCAGATTCTCATCACCCACGATGGTGACATCGGCAAGTCCGAGTTCTACCGCCTTGCCTGCAGCAGCGATGGTGTGAGTATCCACACCCCATGCTGCGACCATTCTTTTTCTTGTACCTCTTCCGCGGAGTTCCGCAAAGATTTCTCCGAATGTTGTAAACATGACTATTCTTCTTCGTTCCGGGCAATATGCATTGTATCGCGAGCGATCATGAGTTCCTCATTTGTAGTGATGAGGGCCACCTTCACATTCGAATCCGGCAGGGTAAGCATTGTATCCACACCTCTCACCACATTTGCGTCATAGTCGAACTTGACTCCGAGATATGTGAGGTTCTCGCACACTCTGCGACGGAGACGGCTGTTGTTCTCTCCGATACCGCCAGTGAAGACGATGAGGTCGACACCGTTCATGGCAGCGGCATATGCTCCGATGAACTTGGTGATGTCGTAAGTGAGTTTCTTGAGAGTGAGTTTTGCCTTTGGATTGCCGTCATTGGCAGCAGCATCAAGGTCACGGGCGTCAGATGAAACGCAAGAGAGACCGAGGAAACCGCTCTTCTTGTTGAGCACCTTGCTCATTTCAGATGCAGAAAGTCCCTCCTTCTCCTGGATGTATGTAACAACATCAGGGTCGACATTTCCGCATCGGGTTCCCATGATGAGACCCTCGAGCGGGGTGAATCCCATTGTGGTGTCGATCGACTTTCCGTTCACCACTGCAGCGATCGAACTTCCGTTGCCGAGATGGCAGGTGATGATCTTCGAGTAGTTGATGTCGAGACCTGCGAACTTCGCGCCCTTCGCAGATACATACTTGTGGCTGGTGCCATGGAATCCGTAACGACGGATGCCGTATTTCTCATAATACTCATACGGAAGAGCATACATGTATGCGTATGAAGGCATGGTCTGGTGGAAGGCAGTATCGAAGACACCCACCTGAGGGACATCAGGAAGAACCGCTGTCACAGCCTTGATGCCAAGGATATTGGCCGGATTATGGAGCGGTGCAAATACCGAACATTTCTCAAGCTGGGCCACCACTTCGTCAGTGATCAACTGGCTGCACACGAACTCTTCAGCACCGTGAACCACCCTATGTCCCACAGCCTCGATATCTTCAAGGCTGGAAAGAACGCCATATTCCTTGTCCAGGAGGGCGTCGATGACAGCCTTGATGCCGACAGTATGGTCTGATATAGGCATTTCTCTCACAAAGGGCTCTTTACCGGTCGCCTGATGTTTGAGGCAGCCTGTTTCCATTCCGATCCTCTCGACAAGTCCTTTGGCAAGAAGGTCATAAACCTCATCGTCCTTCATATCAAGAACCTGATACTTAAGCGACGAACTTCCGCAATTGAGTACTAAAATGATCATTTTATAACAGTTTTTAAAATATAATCAGTCTATCTATGCAAAGTTATAAAATTTATCGCTATTTTAGCAAAAAATCAGCATGAAATGAAAGAGGCGAGAGATATAGCGTGGTTTTCAATATCATTCACCGTCGGAGTCCTGGCGGCAACCTGCACCGTAAATAACTTCCATGCTCCGAATCCTGCCCTTGCATCCATGATGTCATTCATCTGCCTGCTGCCAGCCGCGTCGCTCATGCATCCGGCTCATTCGGGATGGGACAGTAAGATAATATTCCTTCTTGTCGCCATTGCCGCCTTCGCCTGCGGAGTACTTTGCGGCACAACAGGTGCATTTACGGCACCATTCAGAATCATCGGCAGGACAGAGTCCATGGCGCTTGCCCTGGGACAATCCATGGAAGAAGCCATTGACAGAATGGGCTTCACGCATCCTGATACAGGAGCCATCATCAAGGCTCTCCTGACAGGAGACAGAGGAAATATTCCTAAAACGGTTACAGAAGCATTCAGAAACAGCGGAGCATCACATATCCTTGCCCTTTCGGGACTGCATCTCGGCATCATCTACACCATCGTATCCAAAGCATTTGCGCTCATTGGAAACAGTCCCTTGGCGAAGCGGACACGAAGCGTTGCAATAATCCTCCTATGCGGAACTTACACGATGGCGACAGGAGCAGGAGCCTCCATCTCCAGAGCATTCCTATTCATTTTTCTCGGAGAGATTGCAAGACTTTCAGGAAGAAAAAGGGACATCAGAACCGTACTCCTGTCAGCATTGATGATACAGTTGGCGATATCTCCCCAATCGGCAAAGTCGGTCGGATTTCAACTATCATACGCAGCGATGTCCGGGATTGCATACATCTATCCATGGCTCAGAAACTTCTGGCCCGACAGGACAGGGAAAGGGATAACTAAACGCATATGGGAATCGGCAGCGATGTCCGTCGCCTGTCAGATTACCACAGGCCCTCTGGCCTGGATATATTTCAGGAGTTTCCCTCAGCATTTCCTGCTCACCAACCTGATGGCCCTTCCGCTTACCGGCATCATAATTCCGATGGCACTCATGTCACTTATTCTTGACCTGTTCGGCATCTGCCCGGAAATAATGCTCAAGGCGACAGAAGCGCTTGTACAAGCACTGTCCGCCGCCCTGGAAATCATATCTACAATGTAAGACATCAGAAACGCCCTCCGGCACCTCCGCCACCGAACGAGCCGCCGCCGAAGCCTCCGAAACCTCCGCCGCTGAATCCTCCGCCGAAACCGCCGCCTCCATGGACAACGGGTCCGGTATATATAACAGGACCGCCACCGCCTCTGCCACCGGAACTGCCCGAACCACCGCCTTTCCCGTTACCGAAAACTATGGCAATGATGCAGATGAAAAGAATCATGATCAGAAAGATGGCGAAGACCATCCATCCGTCAGATTCCTCATCACCTCCCGGCTCGGAAATCTCGCCGGAAGCGAGTCCCATCAACACCTTACAGGCAGCCTCGACACCACCATAATAGTCTCCGGAACGGAAATAAGGAATAAGTTCATTATCTACTATCCTCTTGGCGTACGCATCAGGGATCGCCCCCTCAAGGCCGTACCCGACCGCAATGAACACCTCTCCATAAGAATCCCCTGCTCTTGGCTTTACAAGCAGTACGACTCCGTTGTCAAACTCATCCGAACCCACCTGCCATTCGAGACCTATCCTTGTTGCATATTCTGCTGCGCTATATCCCTCCAGATCAAGAACAGTCACCACCGCTATCTGGTTCGACGTCGAATCGTCGAACGCCACCAGTTCGTGCTCCAGATGTTCTCTCTGGGCCGCTGTAAACAGACCTGCATAGTCATTGACCAGACGAGGAGGATCCGGGCAGGAAGGTACGGCATCCGCACCGAAGGGCACAGAAAGCATGACCCCGACAACAGTCAGGGTCAGCATCAGATATTTCCTTATAACATCCATTCCTTTCAGAATTCAACGACAGGAGCAACATCCGCGCCGTCCTTCGCTTCAAAATAGCCCTTCTTCCCGAACCCGAACATGGAAGCGATGATATTGTCAGGGAAAGTCCTTATCATAGTATTGTACCCCTTCGCTGTCTCGTTATATTTCATTCGCTCGGTCGCGATCCTATTCTCGGTACCTTCAAGTTGCGCCTGAAGTTCGCTGAACTGCCGGTCCGCCTTGAGGTCCGGATAGTTCTCAGTAATCATGAGCAGTCTGCCGAGAGCGCTGGAAAGTTCGCCCTGAGCCTCATTGAACCTTGCAATAGACTCTTCAGAAAGATTCTCAGGATCCACAGTCACCTGAGTCGCCTTCGAGCGGGCCGATATCACATTCTCAAGAGTCGATGACTCATGCCCGGCATACCCTTTCACAGTAGCAACCAGATTAGGAATCAGGTCTGCTCTGCGCTGATACACATTCTCCACCTGAGCCCATGCTGCCTGAACATTCTCGTCAGACGCCACCAAGCCGTTATACACATTCTTTACCCACACAAAGCCTCCAAGAAGCACGAGGGCAACGATAATCAATGTCAATAATCCTTTCTTCATATCTGTAAGTCGTTTTAGATTCATTACTGAGCATCACGGACACATCGCACCGAGGCGCCGAATGACTTCACATCACCCTTGCCCACAAAGAAATCTGACTGGTCCGAAATCAGATAGCGATAGTATGCCATGCCGTCCTCTCCTTCCACCTTATCAGCAGTCCACACTGCCGCATATTCATATATGCCATCGTATATCGCTGCGGGATATTTACCTTCTGAATCGCGTTCACCAAGATTTGAATATCCTACAGGAAGGAAGCAGAGTCCGCTCTCGTTTGTGATATCACCCACCTCCGGCCAATATTCAAGCATCGGAATCTCATTCAGATAGGCCATGACGAACAGTTTGGAAGCGACGTTGCCGACAATACCGTACTTATCCGCCTCTGAAGCGCCTAAAGCATTACAAAGCGAAAGCCATTCCTCTTCCGAAGGAAGTCTCCATCCGTCAGGACAGGCAGTCAGGGCTTCTTCATAACTATAATATCGTCCGAACACATCTGAAGTCACATCATATCCTTCATATCCGGTACCCGAAACCATGGAAGCAAGATTCTTGCGGAACCATTCGAGACCGGCGATCTCCTTGTAGTAGTAATCTATGCCGTCCACTGTCACCTTAGGATCATCCTTCAGGATTCCGGTCATGGTGACTGAATTGTCAAGTCCGCCTTTAATCGTCATTACATCCTTCTGATAGTAGTCACCGGAATATCCGTCAGCAAAAGCATATACCATCACCGAGTATGTGCCTAGAGAATCAGGAAATTCAAATGCGTAAGACCCATCCGATTCATTCCCATCCTTGTCAAGACCGTTCTCAAGCCTCGTGGTATCAGCCGTAGTCATTACAGGAGTGACCTTCCAATAATAACCGACTCCTTCCCCCTCAGGATGCACCACTCCTTTCGGAGTCAATATCACCTTTGTACCCGGCTCGACAAAGGACGGGCACGAAAATCTCAACCCGTCAAGTGAGGGAAGAGTTTCGCCATCATCATCTTTACAAGAAACTGCCGCCAGCGCAAGGGCAGCGATCATCATAAGAGAGTACAGTTTTCTATGACACATTTTTAATTTCTGTCCTAATATTAATATATAATCCTGCAAATATGGAGATTTTAATTTGAAAAACCGCTACCTTTGTACAAATACTTTGCCTTACAACCCAAACGATGAAGATTTTTTGCAAAATAATCACATTCTGCCTGACAGCCATCTTCATATGCATGTCATCTGCGTCATGCGTACCTCGGGACCGATACATAATCATAACAGGATATGCCCAAGGGGGCACATATTCCGTAAAACTCAACATGAACGGAGCCTCGGGCAAAGTCGATGCCCGACCTGAAGTAATCAGGGACTCGATAGACTGTATTCTCGCCCGCATCGACAACTCCATGTCGGGATATAACAAGAACTCGCTTCTGAGCAGGTTCAATGCAGGAGAGGCCATCACTCCGGACAGCATGTTCATTGAAATCTACCGTCACGGATACAGGTTCTTCAATGAGACGGAGGGAATCGTCGATGTGGCTTCGGCACCGATTTTCGATCTCTGGGGGTTCGGGTTCAAAAGCGGAGAATTTCCGTCTGACGAAACAGTGGACAGGGTTCGTTACGAATCAGGTCTCGCCAGGCTCAAGGAGGACATTAGACAAGGCATATCCGCAGACGGCACATTAGAAGGAGCATCCATGCTTCTCTGCGAAGGTGGAGCACTTCCAAAACTGAACTACAATGCAATAGCACAAGGATACAGTTGCGACAAGGTGGCGGAATATCTGTACTCTATCGGGGTCAGGGACATGATGGTGGACATAGGTGAGATATTTTGTGACGGTATGAATCCATCGGGGAAACCATGGTCTCTCGGCATTGACAAGCCTGTAGACGGCAACAACGAACTCGGGGCTCAGATCCAGGGAATCTTCCGTGCTCCTGATGGACCGCACGGCATCGTAACTTCCGGCAACTACCGCAAATTCTACATCAAGGACGGCAAGAAATACGCCCACTCAATAGATCCTCGCACCGGCCGCCCTGTGACTCATAACCTGTTGAGTGCCACAATAGTGGCATCTGACGCCATAACAGCAGACGCCTATGCCACATACTGCATGGTGATAGGATTGGAAGAATCAATCAGTTTGCTTGAAAACAGAACAGATCTTGAAGGATGTCTGATCTATGACGACAACGGAACATTCCGCACCTGGTGCTCTGAAGGCTTCGTTCTCGAAGAACTTTAGCGCAGGTCAGTCACAACCCATTCCGGTCCGAAGGACGGAGTGAAGTAAGAGACCTGCTTCTTTTCTGAAAATTTTTCCGACAGGATGGTGACGTCCAATGACGCACCAGTCTCACAAGTAGACCTGTAGAAATTCTCCAGATCGGCATATGACCATGCCGGTTCCACTATGACTTCCTTTGAATCATTGTCCACCACCCAGGTGGAAGCAGAGTCCGTATATATTTCAAGAGAGTTTCCCTTCAAGTGCCAGAGATTGTCCTGAGCCTCGACAAAACCTTCGTCCTCTACGCTCACTTCTCCGGCAAGAGAAAACCTGTAAGTCATGGTCACACATCGGCCTTCTGCCTTTTCTGCGACTCCTGCAAGCATTTCAGGCAGATCTTGGGCACCTGACGTCAATGCAGACATCAGGAGGGTCAGGACGCATATCATTATATTTATATTATAGATTCTCACGTCGCTTCGCTCCTCAGAATGACGGTGGGGGTTACACATCAGTTGACGGGTATACATCAGTGACGGGGTCATTTGACAAAGTGGGAAAGGATCTCGTCGAGTTCATCGAAGGTGGTGACAAGTACCTGACGAGGCTTCGAGCCTTCCTGCGGACCCACGATACCGGCTCCCTCCAACTGATCCATCACTCTTCCTGCTCTTGCATATCCCATGCCCAGACGTCTCTGGAGATCAGATGTCGAACCTCTCTGTGAAGTCACTATCATGCGTGCGGCATCCTCGAAAAGAGGGTCGATGTTCTGCATATCGATAGTACCTCCGCTGGTCTCGCCGTCCTGCGACTCAGGCACAGGAAGATAATATGGAGTGCTGCAGCACTGCTTCCAGCCTGTCTGGTCTCCGATGAACTTGGTGATCTTGTTGATCTCGGCCATGCTTACAAGTGCGCACTGGACACGTTCCATCTCGACTCCTGCATAATAGAGCATGTCTCCCCTTCCGATAAGGTTCTCCGCGCCATATGAATCCAGAATAGTCCTGGAATCGACACCCGACACCACGCGGAAGGCTATACGGGTAGGGAAGTTGGTCTTTATGAGCCCGGTGATGACATTCACCGAAGGGCGCTGGGTCGCGATGATGACATGGATACCGGCAGCCCTGCCCTTCTGTGCGAGACGGACAATCGAATCACTGATGTTCTTCGCGCACTTTCTGGCGTCGGCATTGGCACCTCCGGTCATTGTAAGATCGGCATACTCATCGATCACGACCACCAGATAAGGCAGGAACTTGTGGCCATCCGTAGGAAGAAGACGGCGGTCCTTGTACTTGTCGTTATATAGTTTGATATCGTTTACACCCGCTGACGCAAGCAGTTTGTATCGTTCATCCATCTCTATGCAGAGCGAATTGAGCACGGATTCCGCCTGTTTCGGCTGCTTGATGATGGCGTTCTCACGCTCGTCTTCCTCGCTTGCAGCCATCGGAAGAACAGCAAGATAATGCTTGAGAAGAGCATTATAAGCCGTGAATTCCACCATCTTAGGGTCGATGAACACAAACTTGAGTTCTGTCGGGTGCTTTGCATAGAGCAAAGACGAAATGATAACATTAAGTCCGACAGACTTACCCTGCTTGGTAGCACCCGCAATCAGAAGGTGTGGGGCATCGGTCAAGTCAAAAGTCTTGACTTCCTGAGTGATGGTATATCCTATGGCGATAGGAAGTTCCGCCTTGCTGTTGCGGAACGAATCGTCATTGAGCATGGACTTGAGCGGTACGATGGACGGAGTATTGTTAGGAACCTCGATACCGACACAGTCAGGCAGGGTCACGACACGGACTCCGCTTGCACCAAGAGCCATGGCAATTTCTCTATGAAGATTCTCTATTGCAGACACTCTCACTCCCGGAGACGGAACAACCTTGTAAAGTGTGACAGTAGGACCTACGACGGCAGTCACCCTGTCCACCTCGATCCTATAGTTCTGCAAGGTCGCGCGGATACGGTTGTTATTGATATCCAATTCCTGCTGACTCACCTTATGCTGTCCGTCAGCATAGTCCTTCAGAAGGTCGAGAGGAGGGAACCGGAATCTCTCAAGTTCCTCCCTGTTGTCGATTCTCGGAAGGTCTTCCGTAACTTTCTCGGTAAAGTTCCCTCCCATGATCACCTCCATCTGCGTCTGGTCTTCCGGCACAGCAGGGACCTCAACAGGTTCTTCAGGAGCCACAGGTGCTTCAGGGACAGCAGGGACCTCCGGAACTGCCGGCACCTCAGGAACTTCAGGAACGGCAGGTTCCTCAGCAGGAGCAACAGGTTCTTCCTCCTCTGCATATTCTCCTACTGTGGCAAACCAATGTGCAAAACGCCCGCTTGAAAGAATGAGCCACGCTATGACCAAAGCGACAAGTATGAATCCAGAGACAAACACGCCCACGAGATTCTCCATCCACGCCATCACGGCATGCCCGGCATCTCCGCCAAGTCCGCCACCGAAGAAAGTGTCGCTGCCGAAACGCATTGAAACGAACGACAGGATAAGAGACGAAAGGAATGTTCCGCTCACAGTGACGAAAGTGGTCCTCAGCAGACCTATATGTCTGTCCCAGAAGAAAAATCTGTACGCAACGGCTCCCATCAGAAATACCAGGGCGAAACTGCCGAGTCCGAAACAGTCGGAAACAAGGAAACGGCTCCACTTGTATCCCGCTTTTCCCCCGATATTGGCCACATCCACGCCTTTGTCCATCATGTCGGGATGAGACATGAGGCTCTGGTCAGTCTGCCAGGTGAAAAGGTAGGAAACAGCAGCAAGGAAGGTGAACAAGGTGAACACCATCACAGCCACTCCCGTATATTTCAATAGATTGGACCTCTTCTGAGGATCCATATCAGAAAAGAATGAGAAGCGGGTACGCTTCTCTTTCTTTACATCTTTCTTCTGTCTTACGGCCATTATTTCTTTCTGAAATTTTTCTGATTGTTTCTCTGACGCATGTTCTGATTCCTGTTGGGTTTGCCTGCATTATGTCCGGGTCTGGCGAAGTTCTGCCCGGCATCGACACGCCCTAACTGAAGTCCCTCCGGTACCTTTATCCTGAAATCAGACAATTTCTCGATATCCTGGAAGATGGTCTCTTCGGATACTGTGTCCTTGTTCCAGATAAGATACTGCTGCCTCATGTAGATGGCAAGCGACCTGATCATTGCCGTTTTGGTCTCTCCATCCTCCTTCTCAGCGATAAGGTCGATTATGCTTTCTATATTGCGTCCATAGTGATTTGCCTTGACCGGCTTCTTCATGATAGGCACCATTTCAGGACGCTGATGGAGGCTCTCCGGAGCCGGCATCGGATACGGTGCGTCCACGTCAAGATCAAAGCCTGAGATTATGAAAAGATGATCCCAGAGTTTATGTTCATAATCCTCCTGAAGATGCACGGAAGGATTCAATATCTCCATCACCTTGATGATGGCTCTTGCCTGCTCGTTTCTCTTTTCTCTATCCTCAATGGTCTTAAGATAATCGACCATCTTCTGCACATTTCTTCCATATTCCGGGATATGCAGTCTCACCCTTTCAGTATTGTACAGAAGTTTGCAGGTATCTATTTCATTATTCTCCATAATCATAGTTTTTCACAAACGGCAAAGATAGCAAAATATTCTTAATAAGATTCTATTTCGCCTGTATGGATATACCAAATATATGCTGAAACATCCTCATATCCCATCCGGCGCCACATGTCCGCATATACGGAAACCTGACGGCCATATGCGCTGCGCCTTTCACCGGACTTATAATCGATGACCGACACCTTCCCGCCGACGATTACCACGCGGTCGGGACGGAACACGCGTCCGTCGGAATCGATCACATCCGTTTCATTATATACACCGATCGGGTCATCCGGAAACCATCCGAGAGCGACTCCCTGACTCAGGCGCTCGGAAAGCAGTTTCTTCACGGATTCCGCTTCCGAAACGGTTATTTCTCCTTTCATGAGAGCCTCACCGACGGCAGCATCAAGATCAGACGGCACCTTGATCCGTGACAGGATATCGTGCAGGACAATTCCTTTCATACGGTTTGACGCATCCATACCGGCATCGCCGTCCGCCGAGAAGAAGTCGAGAGAATCTGCCGAGAACTTCAGCCTGCCTCTTTCGCGGACGTCGGCACCGGCATCCTCCACCCCGGGATTCAGAGGGAATGACGGATATTCATCTCCTTCACTTACATCAAAGGAAATGATTCCGGAAGTGTCGGCCTTACGGAAAGCCGCAAAGTCAACCATCTTTCCAAGGTCGAAACGTTCGACATCTTCTTCCCTGACGCAGACGACATCTCCTGACAGCACAGACGAAGAGGCATACCAGTACAATATCTGAGAGAAGTCCTTGAATCTGCCGGGATCTCCCGCATCAATGGCCTTCAGAACCGTAGAAGGGAGGGTCCGGGATATGATATGCATGCCGAGTGCAGGTCTTGTCATGGCCACATACAGAATATTCATATTGTCCACATGCTGCAGGAAATTCTGTCTTTCATAGTCCTTCGCGAAAAGGGAACGTGCGGAATCGGAAGAAAGCCTGACATCATAAACACCCTCTGCGATTCCCTCAAGAACGGTTCCTTCAAGATCCGGCACACACCAACTGTTGTCAGGTCTGTTGAGAGTGATGCCTTCGGCAAACGGAATGATCACATATGGAAAATCCAGACCCTTGGATTTATGGATAGTCATTACACGCACGCTGTCTCCTGATGAAGGAGAACTGATAGACGGATCCTCCCCTTCCCACCATTTCAGAAAGCCGCGAAGACTGTTGCCGTCCGAAGTGACATAATCCTGAAGATGATCCATAAAGGATTGTACATAAAGTATTTCCCCTCTCCAAAGTCCCTCCTCGTCATTCATCTTGATTCCGCGAAGAAGATCTTCCGCCATATCGACAAGCGATGTGTAGCAAGTCTTCGGACAGATGTCCAGTGAACGCGCGAGAAAGCCGCTGACGGTATCGTCAGGATTCTCCACATAGGACATCAGGGAGACAAGTTTGCGGACGGTCATGGAGCCCTTGACCTTGAGCGAGTCGTCGGTGATTACCGTTACACCGTTGTCCATCAGAAAAGAAGCTACCTCCTCACCCACGGCATTGCTACGGACAAGCACCGCGATGTCAGAAAGCATGGCGCCGGACTCACGTGCCTCCATCACACTGTCAAGGACCTTCTGCAGTTCCTGCTCCTTCGGACAGAAGGTCAGGCTCACGCTTCCCGAAGCCATGTCCGACTTCGCAACCTTCTGACACACATCTGCATATATGCCGCATAGAGGGCCGCCATCTTCGTGCCCGTCCATCTTGTCCATCACCCTGGCGGCAGCGGTGAAGAACGAATTGTTGAACTCCACCACATTCGCAAGACTTCGATAATTGGTATCGAGCACCCTTTCCTTATGGCGTTCAAATTCAGAAGGCACCGTCTCGTCAAAAAGTTTCCAGTCAGAACCTCTCCACCTGTAGATGCTCTGCTTCACATCGCCGACGATCAGATTCTTCCCCCCTTGGGAGTCACTGTTATGGATCAGAGGACTCATGTTAAGCCACTGTACCTTAGCCGTGTCCTGGAATTCGTCCAGAAGGAAATGTTCGAACCTCACTCCTGTCTTTTCATAGATGAAAGGGGCATCAGAACCGTCTATGATATCCCTGAGAATCGTATTGGAGTCGTCTATGCAGAGGACATTCTTCTCTTTCATGAGTTCCTTGAAGGTACGGTTCAGTTCTCTTGTGACCCCGAGGCCATACAACTGCCCGTCAAGTATGCACGCCGTGTTATAGACCACATATTCCTGTCCGAAAAGAGCGTGAAAGTCCTCCAACGGGGCTTCAAGGAACGGATATACCAGAGGCAGCAATTTCTTTGCCTTGGCTTTAGGGAACCACAGATCCTTGTCAAGAGCCTTGCTCATGAAGGAGTCTGAAGGGAAGGTAACGATATCCTTGTCCCCCATCTCCGCATATAGATGCAGACAGTTCATGAAGCCACGGTTGCTGTCCTCGGTCCTGACTCCCGCCTCAGTCAGAATGGCCACTGCCTCACGGGCCTTGGAGCGGACCTTTGCATTGAATGTCATGATGACTTCCCTGCATTTCTCCCTGATCCGTATCAGTTTCTCTTTCGAGCATATCTCATCTTCATCCATGCGATGTTCCTCGATGACTTCCTTTCTCTGTGAAGACTTCAGTCTCTTGGCCATATCCAGAAGATTGGCATCCATACTGTATCTTCCTCCCTGCTCGATCTGCTCGAGGACATTCTCGGTAAGCCATGAAAGGAGGGTGCGGTCATCCTCGGTAAGGGAATCCAGAATACGGTCAACACTTTCCTCCACCAGAGCATCCTTGTCAAGTTCGACCTGATATGACGCAAACTGTCCGATCTCACGCGAGAAGGCCTTCAGCGTCTGCTGGAAAAACTTATCTATCGTACTGACTGCGAATGCGCTGTAGTCATGCAGGATATCATGCAGAACAGCTTCCGCCTTGGTCCTTAGGTCGTTTGCCGAAGGGAACATAGACGGCACAAATCTCCTGCAATAACCTGATTTCTCCGGCTCGGTCGCCAGCAGATGCAGTTCCTTAAGGATACGGCTCTTCATCTCCTCCGTCGCCTTGTTTGTAAAGGTGACGGCGAGAATATGCCTGTAGGCATACCTGTCCTTGCTTTCAAGGATCAGGCTTATGTATTTTTCAGTCAGGCTATAGGTCTTTCCGGAGCCTGCCGAGGCTTTCATTATTTCGAGCATATCCTGTTGAAATCACAATATTTACAAATCTTCTCATCCTCTGTCCTACGGAACGGCACAGACAGGTCGTACATCTCATCCAGAAGCTTCTCCAGACGGCCGGACATCTCATTGCAGAAAGTCCTGTTCATAGGATAAGTCTGCGGAGGAGCGGAAAAAAGACGCGAAGTCGAATACACGCAGTTATGGATCTCACGTCCGGCAACTTCCGGCAAAGACTGCGCAAGAAGGTCATACATAAAGAACTGAAGGGCGATCTTGGGACGGTCCTTCACGTCAGGAGCGAAAATAGATTCTGCAATATGGGCGGCATTACCGTCATGTATGTTCTCGTCATCATCCAGAACCTTTCCTGTCTTATAGTCCACCACCCTGGCCTGATCTGGAGAGAAACTGTCGAGACGGTCGATGAAACCCTTGAACTTCTGGCCATGGAACTCTCCCACCACCTTCATCTCACGCCCGAGGATCACAAATTCCTCCACGCCCTCATCGATCATCTTCTCAAGATCCCTCTCAAGGGTCTTCATCACATACCTGACGATCACATCCGCCACCACAAGATTTCTTCCCGTCACATCCATCGCATTCAACTGACGGACAATGAGAGACTTGACCTTCTTCCGGACATCTTTCCGGCGCCCAAGCCATTCCCTTATATATGACCTGCTCACCGACTTCATCGCTGGCACGGGGAGGCCTCCGTCCGGAGCCTTGTCATCGAAGAAGAAATCCTCTCTCATGGCATGTTCATGCGTATACAACGAACGCATGACATCATGATATACGGTGCCGAACATTCCATAATCCAGCGACTCCGACACCTCGTCTTCCAGCCTGAGATCCTTGACCGTACTGTAATAGAACTTGGCAGGACATGCCAGGTAGTTCTGGAGCGTAGTGGCAGAAAGGACGGTGGACTTTATCTTGTCCACATCCTCCTGAGTCTTGACGATCACAGGCAACAGAGCGGCCTTCATACCGCCGAACTTCACCACATATCTTTTGACAGGCACATTGAAATGATATTCCAACTGCTTGATATATCTGCTTTCTTCTCCTGACTTCATGCCTTCCGTACGCGAATCCGTCAGCATCCAGACCCTCGTCGCGCGCGCGATCATCCTATAGAAATAATATGCCCATACGGCATCCTGATATTCATAGGTAGGCATTCCGAACCCCTTGCGCAGTTCCGGAGGAATGAACGAGGAACTCACGCTTCTGCGTGGGAAGACCCCCTCATTTGCCGACATTATTACCAGATAGGGAAAGTCCAGCGCCCTGGTCTCCAACGGACCCATTATCTGCAATCCCTTCAACGGTTCTCCACGGAACGGAACCGACACAGATCCGAGGAGTTGTGCAAGAAGTCTGATATATGTCATCGGAAGCACCTCGAGTCCGGTCTCCTGCAGTATGTTGATGCATTTGTAATATTCCTTTGCATATTCCAGTTCGAGGGCAAGTGCAGTGTCATCGGCCAGAGACGGCGCTACAGCCTTGAGAACGTCCTTCTGATATTCCGCAAAGCGCTCTATCTGGTCCGACGAATTGGCTTTGGGATCGGCCAGGACAGGACGGAACACGGCATCCAGCAAAGGTGTACCGGAAAGTTCATCCTGAGGAATATAATATTTCGCTGCCGCCTTCACCTCCTCCATCCTTTTCAGCGTATCTCCGTCAGCGGCCTTACGGAAAACGACGGACGCGAACAGATCCCAGACCTGCCTGTGATAGAAGAACCACCTTCCGTTACGGCAGACCATATGGAGCTGGATAGCGGAAACATCCGACATCATGGCGTATATCTGACTGCCGTTCATCGGCAGCCCCATGGTCACATTTATGTCAGGTACATCTTCGGGGATGGAATTCAGCACCGGAACCAATAGACTTTCGTCAGGAAGCACCACGGCGCAGCCACGATAGTCCTCCACCTGTCTGAGTATGTCAGGAAGCCGTTTTGCCTGACCGACCGATGAAGCCACACTCACGACATTGATTTCCGGTACAGAAAGTCCCTCCGCATCCCAAACTGCAGCCTGCGGAAACTCATTCACATTGGCAGACATGAATAACGAAGACTTGTTCTGAGGATCTCTGATCATGTCTCCTGTCCAGTCCCAACAGAACTCGGCGATTCCGGCATCACGAAGTCTGCGCAGCACAGCCTTCTCACATTCGTTCAATGCATTGAGCCCCACAAACACCAACTTTATATCATCAGGAAAGGCTTCCTTGAGCACATCGACTGCGGGAGTATGCATGAACTTGTCCGCCAGGCTTCTGTACACCATCCCTTCATATGCCGCTCCCTTGGCAGAAAGCACCTCATTGTATCTTCTGTAGAGAGGATACAAGATGTTCCATATCTGAAGGAAGCGGCTTTTCACATTCTCGCTTCCGATATCCACCGTGAGTTTCCCGGAAAGATCGTTGAAATGGCTGACAAAGCCTTCTATCGCCTTCCTCTGGGTGTCGGTAAGATAGGAATACGTATCCTGAAGTGCCTTGTAATCCGCCACATTGGCGAAAATCTGAGAAGGATCCACCAGATACTTGTCCACATCGTTGAAGTCTCCCAGGATCACATCTCCCCAGAAGATGAACTCATCCAATGGTTCAGCCTTGGGATTGAGTTCCTTGTAACACTCGTAAAGGTCGAGAAGAAGCCTCACCCTGTCAGCAGATACAAGTCCGCTCACCTTGCAGAAGAGATCGTTGATGGTGAACATCTGAGGCACCGGAAGAGGACGAACCTCGCCTCCTTTGGCGTGTTCTGCAGCGACGGCATCCGTAAGATGCTTCCTGAAGAAGACTATCGACCTGCGGTTAGGAAACACGAAGCAGCGGGACTGAATGTCACCCTGAAGATAATAGTGGTCAGCGACCTGTTTCAAGAATGGTTTCGTCATCTATTCCAAGGAATTTACAAATTCTGTCAACTGGTCGCAGATGGCTGTCATGCCGGCAATGCTCGGATGGCCCCAGACCTTGTCAATATCTTTCAGAAGGAGATGATGGACTCCGTAATGAGCACACGCGGTGCAGAACTGATGCCACCAGGTATCCTCAACTCTTACGACATCGTTTTCACCCT
>CAZYCJ010000040.1:0-18094 GCA_964645495.1 uncultured Muribaculaceae bacterium | reverse complement strand
AGAGATCAGAATCGGCAGTAGCCGTACCTTACGAGGTCGGACCTGTCCTTGATCAGATGGACATAGCCGTCGGACAAGAGAAGGACCTCGTCAGCGATTTCCAGAAGCGCTTCATAATTGTGGTCGGAAACGACGATGCCCATCTTCTCTTTCTGACGTCTGATCAGTTTCTGAATGACCTCGACAGCGACCGGAGCCAGATATGAAAACGGCTCGTCAAGGATGCAGAAAGGGGAGTCTGAACATAGACATAGCCATATTTCTACAATCCGCACTTCGCCTCCGGACAATTCCTTGACAGGAGTGTCAGGATACATGGCGAATTTAGGAAAATCCTCAATGAATGCATCGTAGTCCGCTCCGAAATATTCGAACACCTCCTTCAACAGCATATTGGGCGGGAGAAAGTTCTTCTGTGCCAGATATTTGACATAGCGCCCCATCTCGTCAGAGCCCGTAATGACAGCGTCGTTGTATCTGACGAACAGTTCCTGGGGCTTGAGTTCTCCCATTATGGAGCGGAACATGCAGGACTTGCCGCAGCCGTTCCTTCCGAGTACTCCTGTGACCTTGCCTGTCTCCGATCTAAGCCATGCTCCGTTCAGAACGTTGTATGTTCTGAATGCCAGACGGATACTGTCCGCCAATAAGGTGTTCTTCTCAACTGACTGCATAGCGTATGACAATTATCAAGGTTATCAGAACGAAATAAGCCAGCATGTCCAGAACAATCGCCAGACGCATAAGTTTCTTTGTCGATATACCTATATTTATATAGAAGAATTTCCTGTCTTTCGACGACATCATGGTGAAGAGTAATACGCTGATGGCAAGTATGATGATCTTCAGGATCGTAAGCGGCAATATGTTGTTCTTCATCGCTTCCACGCTCATCATTGTCAATGCCCCGAGGGCGGACAGGGTGCCCAGTCCGGAAACTATAAGGACAGGACGTGTATACATGAACATCAATGAGAATATCTGTCTTGTGGTCAGCATAGGGATGTCATATGTTCATCTTTTTACTGAAGGACATTTGCGTATGTCTGGCCGCTATGTGCTTTCGGAGATATGCCTTTTTTCTTGAACAGTTCAGACACTGTGACTATGGTGTAGCCTCTTTTCTTGAGTTCCGGGATGATGAGCCTGAGGGCGTCGACTGTCTGGGAATTTCCCGAGAAATCGTGAAGGAGAATGATGTCACCATCCTTCACTTTTGCCATAAGGTCTTCGAATCTTCTCTGTGCCGTATGGCCGGCTTCCCAGTCCTGGCAGTCGACTCCGCCGATGAATACATGGTCCACGACCTCATGCATCTGTCTGTTCTGGTCAATGTAAGGCGGACGGAAGAGGGTAGGGCGTCTGGAGATGTATTTCTTGACTAAGTCATCTGTCTTCCTGATCTCATCTGTAACTTCCTCCGGGCTGAGTCTTGTCATGAACGAGTGCGTGTATGAGTGGTTCTGTATCTCGCATCCAAGGGCTACGGCTCTCTTCATCTGCTCGGCAGTGGAGTCATTGATGTTCTGCCCGATCACGAAAAACGATGCGGGTACCTTGAATTCCTCGATGATGTCCAGTACCTTGGGTGTCGTGTCATTGTTAGGGCCGTCGTCGAAACTGAGTGCAACAAACATCTCAGCAGGCGACAGAGAAGGCTGCTGTGATGGATTCTGCTTCGATGAATTCTGATTTGATGAAGAGTTGGAGGTACATGAGGCGAGAAGCAGCGACGTGAAGATTATGAGATTCCTTACCATGGCTTGAAATTTTATTATGCGCCACTAAGTTACGAAATCTTGTGACATGTTCAAACGCTCGATTGTAAAATCGGCAGTGATCGTGAATGGTCATCGTCGTCCCGATGCTTCGGCCGGATGTCTATTTGCTGAAAGTGACCGGAATGATCAGTCTGATGGCTATCGGCTTGCCGTCTTTGTATGCAGGAGTCCATTCCGGTGAGGATGAGATGACCCTGACTGCCTCATCATTGAGTTTGCGGTCCTGGCCTCTCAGTGCCTTGACGTCTGTGACCTTACCTGTCTCAGAAACTGTGAACGACACTGATACCCTGCCTGCAGCGGTTGTTCCTTCCGGGTAATGTTAATGGAGTCATTCCCGACCTGTTCGGGAATCTATCTGCCATTTTCTATCTGTTCTATGAGTTCCTTCAACTCATCAACGGTGATCTTTTCTTCCTTCACAAGGGCGGATACCGCACTCATATACGAATTGTTGAAATAACTGCTTATCACGCCCATGAAAGTAGTTCCAGCGTATTCCTCGCGAGTGACGACGGGATAGTACTGATATGTGTTGCCGTAGGCCTTGTGGCTCAGATAACCGTTTGTCTCAAGTGTCCTCACCATCGTGGAGAGCGTATTGAAATGAGGTTTCGGCTCTTCGTAATGTTCAAGGAGTTCACGCACGAACATTGCTCCTTTGTCCCAGAAGAGGTTCATGATCTCTTCCTCTTTTCTTGTCAGTTTCTTCATGTCCGGAAATGTTTCTGCAGCAAAGGTAACTAAAAAATATTTTTATGCAACTATTTTTGTTAGTTGCGCGACTAAAATTTTTAGTTTACCTCGAAATACTTCATTGTAATGAAGGATGAAAGGGGATAAATGTTGATGAGGGGATGGTGGCGGATGCTGACAACGCAGTGTGTTTTAGGACTCAAGACATTTCAGACTTTGCACAAAAGCACCATTCCCTGAAACGCAGCCGGGCGATATTGATGATCTCTCCGAAAGAGATGGAAACATCCGCTATCGTTCCGTCACTCTTGATGCAACTCCTACTGAAGAAGTTGTGGCTGGCGGGCTAAACATTACAGACAGGCGGGTAGTAGAGCTTGCAGGTAATCTCTTTGAAGCATTCCCTGCTGACATCCGTAAAAAAATTACGGACAGCATGGGCAAAGATAGCAAAATTTGCTATGGTACGATTACTTTCAGGGCGTGGGGAATGATGCGGATGTCGATTTCAAGTCCGGTCTCGAACCAGTCTCCGTCAGCGTGGGCAGGCCCTTCGAACTGACGGGTGATCCTGATGTTTCTGCCTCTGTAGCAGTGGACGTGATAGTCTTCATTGACAGTTCCGCTCATGAGGCGATATGCCAGTTTAGGAATCTCTATATTACGGAACCTGTCCACTACTGTGATATCCAGCTCGCCGTCGCGCAGGTCGGCCAGGGGAGTCACCTTCGCTCCGTTGCCCCATTGATTTGAATTGCCGACGGTAATGAGCACAGCCTCGTTCACAAGTGTCTCTCCGTCAATGTCCAGGGTGTATTTCTCGGGTTCATAGTCCCTCCATGAGATGATCGCCTGCTCGATATAGTTCGCAAGACCCCTCTTTCCTGACTTTGCAAACTTTTCGCTCACCATGGCGTCAAATCCGACTCCGCAGACGGACAGGAACATCCTGTCATTGATGTAAGCGACATCTATCATATCCGTCTTTCCTGCCAGAAGTGTATCCATGGCCTTTCTGTACTCATTGCTAAGACCGATATGACGCGCCAGACCGTCACCGCTTCCGCAAGGAAATATACCGAGAGTCTTTGCTGTGCCGATGATTCCTCTTGCCACTTCATTGACAGTGCCGTCACCGCCAACTGCGACGACCACATCATCGTCGGTCTCCCGTGCGATGACCTCGCCATGACCGGCATATTCGGTGCATATCACCTTATGCCCGTCCTTCATGAACTTGCTGATGAGGTTCTTACGGTTTCCGTTGCCGGAAATGGGATTTACTATGAATAACATTACTCGAATATTGTCATTGATTCGTCAAATATCGGACTCTCCACTCCGAGGAAATCCAACACTGTGTGGAAGGTATGGTATTGTCCTGTCTCTTCCAGTTCCTTGACTTTCATCGTAGAGTCAGAGGTCCAGACTATGAACGGTATCTCGATCTGCTCCTTCGGAGCCATGGATATAGGGACTCCGTGCATGTAGAGATTGCCTTCTCCCAGCGACTCCCCATGATCAGATACATAGAGCATGCAACTCCTGCGTTCAGGAGTGTCCTTGAGGATCTCTATCACTGAATGGATGAGGTAGTCGGTGTAGAGGATCGTGTTGTCATAGGCATTGAAAAGTTCCTGCTGGTCTGCCTTTGACATTTCCACGGTCGTACATACGGGAGTGAATCTTTCGAACTCCGACGGATACTTCTTGTTGTATGTCGGCCCGTGACTTGTGTTGGTGTGGATGACTATCAGCAGTTTGTCCTTTTCAGAACTGAGAATCAGGTCCTTGAGGCCTTCTATGAGGATGCCGTCGTAGGCTGCATCTGCCGACGGATACAACTTCTTCAGGTCGGCGACCTTCTGATACCTGTCTATATGGACAGGAGGTTCGCCCCAGTTCGATGTGCGCCACACGACATCCGCACCGTTCCGATACAGGTAGTTGGGAAGTATCTCGTATAGTTTGTTCGTTGCCTGATGGTCAAGGATGGCCTTCACTCCTGCAGTCGTGTATGTGGCGGCAGCCACCGCAGGCAGTGCCGTCACGCTGTCCTTTGCGAGCAGAGGGGTGGTCTCCTTTTCATATCCGTACAGCGAAAAATGGTCTCTTCTCGCCGATTCACCGATTATAAGGACGCAGACATCCTTGCTGTCTGTGGCGATTCTGGCGTCAGGAAGCAGTATCTCCTTGACGTTACGCTTCTTCTCCGCGCTGAAATACCTGAAAGTGTTGACGGTATATGACCATGGCATCAGAAGACTTCCCAATTCGGTGGAATTGCGGTCGATCCAAGGCCAGTTCTGGATGTTGACAAGGGCGAGCGTAAGGGCGAGTGCCAGTGACAGGCCGATGTTGGCGAGATATCTCCTGAAAGAACCGAAGTCAATCTTTACGACAAAGATATATATGCATGGGAGGATGCCCAGGAACAGGACATAAAGAACTGCCGAGAGCGAAAAGAATCCTGAGGCCTCTGAGAACTGCGTGTTGAATACATTGCCCATCATCTTGTCTGTGATGAGCACTTCATAACTGTTTATGAAATAAAGACTTATCGCGTTGCCTATGAATGTGAACGCCAGGATGCACCTTCCTATGAACCGCCCGGGCCAAAGCACCAGGTAGTAGAAGAAGTAGTTCAGGGCCAGCATTAGGATGGCCAGGCTTCCTGTGATGAGGGCACCGTTGAAACCTCCTTCAGTCCTTTCGAGGACAAGACGGAAGAACGGTATATGAAAGGCAATGAGTGTGAAGATGCTCAAGACCGCACACATCATTGCAGGTGATGTCTTTTCTTTCAGAAACTTCATTTTCTGTAAATTCTATATATTAATGCTCCGATACCTGCGCATAAAGCCATCAGGATGAGGTTGAATGCGATGGTAAGAGGTATATTCACGCTGTGTTCACGGATTCTGAGAGGGGAGTCAGACGTTCCTGCGTCATATCTTGCGAAAGGATTTGACCAGATGACTTCTCCCTCAGGGAAGTATACGGTGAATCTTGCGTAAGGGTCATCAGTCTTCATTGCATAAATAAGGCCGTCCGTATTTGTCTCCTTGCACAATGTCTTATGGTTCTGACCTGTCACCTTGATGCTGTCTGCCGATTCTGAAAGCGATATATATATGGTGCTGTCCTTCAGACCGATGTCCATGATATACGGAAGGTTGCGGTTCCTCTCATACTTTGTTTCCCAGTCCCCGTTGCCGTAGTCAGGTATCCTCATCGAATAATAGCATCCTCCCAGAAGAGTCTCCTTAAGGTCTTCATATCTCCCCGAAGGGCAGCAAAGGAAATTACACCTGACGGCGATCTTGTTCGAACGGTCAGGATAGTGCAGATCGTCATTTGCAAGAGCGAAACTGTAGTTACCTGCACTAAGCGCCCAGTCCCAATACTCGTTTTCAGTGCTTTTTCCACTGTCAAGTTCCATGATCTGATAGCCCGTCAGCCTCTCCATCATCTTCTTTGAGGTGCAGTTGGTGCGGAGAGGATGGTTGAACTGAATGAAGTCGCTGTCTTTTCCGAGATAGTCCAACTGAAACTGTCTCTGGAAGGTGAACAGCGGGATCAGATGGTCAAATCTGTTTTCCTTTTCTGCTCCGAAGACAAGTTTGTGATACTTGAACAGATTGTATCCGTGTTCGTATACATTCACCTGCAGTTCCTTGTCTGAGGGATGTTCGGTGAGTTCATTGTGATTGGAGAAGGTCACGATCTCATAGCCGAATTTCCTGTATGCCTCCAGCACCTCTCCAGGCCAGTATTCGCATTCGTTCATAATGCCTTTCACCCTTGTGTGAGTGTGGAAGTTTGCTCTTTTCCAGCAGTATGCGCTGTCCGGACATGAGTACGGATTGAAGATATCCGGCCCCTGGAAAGGAGCCGGCTCTTCAAACTTGTACACCGGACTGATACTTGTCACGCATACGGCCAGCAGCGCTGACAGTATGACTGTCGCTATGAACTTCGCAAGTATGACCGTTATTTTTCTTATCACCCGCATCAGAACTGGTCCATTACCGAGAATATGCGGTCACGGACTTCATCTATCGTGCCGATGCCGTCGATTTCATGGTATTTTCCTGCCTTCGAGTAGTACTCGATGAGAGGTTCGGTCTGATCGTGATATGTTGCAATTCTGTTGTTGATCACATCTTCGCTGGCGTCGTCAGCACGACCTTCCTTGAGTGCTCTGCCCTTTATGCGCTCCATGATCATGGCGTCAGGAATCATGATCGATACTGTGGCTGTCACTTCTTCAGAATTTCCGCTGAGTATACTGTCGAGTGCTTCTGCCTGTGGAAGTGTGCGAGGGAAACCGTCCAGAAGGAAGCCGTCCACGCCGGTCACGGTCTTGAATTCGCTCTCGATCATCCCTTCGACCACCTCGTCAGGTACCAGGCATCCCTTTTCAATCAAGGCCTTGGCCTGAAGGCCGAGTTCGCTTTCCGCTGCAATCTCCTTGCGGAGAAGTGCTCCTGTGGAGATGTGGTGTAGGTTGTACTTTTCAACCATAGATGTGGCCTGGGTGCCTTTGCCTGCGCCCGGAGGGCCAAAAAGAACATAATATTTCATGTTATTCGTCTAAAACGTAAATATCTTTGAGGTTTCTTCCAAGTTCATCATAGTCAAGTCCGAATCCCACAATGAAATCGTTAGGGATCTCCATCGCCACATAATCGAGTTTCACATCCTTCTTGTATGCGTCCGGTTTCAGGAGCATGGTGCAGATGCGTGATTCAGCCGCACCGTGGTCGGCCATGATTTCCTTCAGTTCGACAATCGTGTTGCCTGAGTCCACAATGTCTTCTACGACAATCACCCTTCGTCCTGTGATGTCGGCAGTGAGACCCATAGCCTGCTTTACCCTTCCGGTGGTGCTGGTGCCCTCATAGGAAGTAAGTTTGATGGATATGATCTGCGCCGTGAAAGTGAGGCGTTTCATTAATTCTGCCATGAACATGATGGAGCCGTTGAGCACGCAGAGGAGGACGGGCACGTCTTCGCTGTCCTTGAAGTCGGAGTTGATCTGTGCTGCGACATCATCGATGGCTGCAGAAATCTTTTCATAAGGAATGAAAGTCTTGAATGTCTTGTCTTTCAGAGTAACCTTTTCCATGTGGTCTTTTTTGCAAATAATTCACAAATTTAACAAACGATTATAAAAAAAAGAAAAATCTGAAGTTGTTTTACCCTAAAACAACGCTTTTTTCAAAAGCACCCGCTACTTTTCATGTAAAAAATGAAGATATGTGGCGAAAGGTTCTTTACATTATGATCCTGTCTTGTGTGTCATCAGTGCTGAGCGCACAGGAAAACGGCAGTTCTGATGCCGTACTTGAGTTTCTGGGAATCTTGAATCCAGAAGATGCAGATCCGTATGAGGTGGAAAGGTTGTCAGTCTATATGGCCCGTCCTCTGAAGATCAATCTGGAGTCTGTTTCATCCCTGATGTCAAGCGGACTGTTCTCCTCATATCAGGCAGCCTCGCTTCGTGACTACCGGGCCAGACACGGCGATGTACTCTCGCTGACGGAACTGGCATCCGTCGACGGATTCGATCCGCTGTTTGTGCGGCGTCTCGCTCCTTTTGTCTCGCTTTATTCTCCCGTAGTCCCTGGCAAGAGGATTCGTGAGGGGTTCAGCATGACGAACGATCTGTTGATGCGTGCGAATGCCTTGAACGGAACATACGGATTCAAATATAAGGCTGGAATTTGTGAGAGGGCAGGGTTGGGTGTGTCTGCCTCACGATCTTCGTCTGCACGGACGCCTGCGCCTGATTCATATTCGGCTTTTATTTCATATGACTGCGCCAATTACCCAATAAGAGTCGTGGTGGGAGACTTCAATGCCCGTTTCGGTCAAGGACTTGCTCTCTGGAACGGAATGGCCTTGAGCGGACTGTCGGCTCCTGCATCATTTTTCCGCAATCCGTCGGGAATCTCGACATCATCATCATTCAGCGGAACCTATGCCTTGACAGGCCTCGCTGCCGAGGCTTCTTTGCGCAGGATGACATTCTCTGTCATGACTGTCATGCCAGGAATCAAGCACATCTCCGAAAGGCTAGATGATGTGACTGTCCTGCCGGCGTTCAACCTTACATGGATAGGAAAGTCCTCCCGTCTGGGACTGACTCAGTATGCGGAATTTTCAGGGTTGTTTTCAGAGACAGTGGCCAGGATACCCGACATGAAGACTTCTGTCGATGCGTCCATGTGTATCAGGGGGACAGATTTCTTTGGAGAGGCAGCATTTGACTGGGTCAATTGTTCCGTTGCTGCCTTGGCGGGCACGCGGTTCCCTGCAGGAGAGAATCTGAGGATGTCTGTTCTGCTCAGATGGTATCCTTCCGATTTTGAGTCAGGACGAAGTGCCGCGCCCAGGGCAGGCACCGGATGTACTAATGAATATGGAGCGGCGTTCGGAGGCGAGTTCGGTACATCAGACGGACGACACAATGGGTCTTTTTCAACTGATGTATGTTATTATCCCGAATCAAAGTCAGATGGTATGACAAGTGTTCAGGTCAAGGCCGTCTGTGTCTGGAACGTGCTTTTGTCCGATCTTCTTGAACTTCGCTTCAGGTTTTCTGAAAGGTTCAGGACCTGGCAGACCCCGTTCAGGACCGATCTGAGGGCCGACATCAGGTGGAATACAGGCAGATTCTCCGTATCAGCCCGTATGAACCTGCTCCAGTGCATGTCTACGGGACTTCTTGCCTATATGGAAGGAGGATATGCGCACCGTGGTCTTTCGTTGTATCTGCGTCAGGGAATATTCCGGATCGACAACTGGGATGACAGGATATATGTATATGAGCGCGATGCACAGGGCAGTTTCAATGTGCCTGCCTTCTATGGCAGGGGGATATGGACCTCTGCAGTCGGGACATGGAAGTTTGCCAGATGGGGCAAGGTCAATGTGCGGTCTTCGTTTACATCTTACCCTTTCATGAAAGAAAAAAAGTCCGGCAGAGCCGAACTTAAATTTCAGTTTACCTTCTCTTTCTGAGAGATTATTTCCTTGGAATCTTTATTGTCATTCCTGGTTTGATCTTCGAACTGCTCAGTCCGTTGAAGTCCATGATGTTCTGTGCGCTGATGCCAGGGTAGTTCTTGGCGATGCTGTAGAACGAGTCTCCGCTCTTCACTACATATGTGATATAGTCTCCGGACTGTGGTGCTGCAGGAGCGGGAGTCTTTGCAGATTGTGTGGATGCAGATGTCGTCTTTGCAGCAGAAGTCGCCGAAGAAGGCGAAACACCGCCGCGGTATATCACAAGTCTCTGTCCCACACGTATGTTGTTGCTCTTGAGGTCGTTCCATCTCTTGATCTGTGCGACCGTGCACCTGTGTCTGCTGGCGATCCTGCCGAGGTAGTCTCCGCTCTTGACGCGGTATACTATGCGCTCTCCGTCTCCTCCGTCCTTTATCTTTTTGATAGTCACAGGATTAAAGTATTCAGCACTGTTGTGGACATACATGGAATCTTCATGCTCGATGAAGGCGTTGGTGTATGTATAAGGGATGCGGAGGATGTATTCCCTTTCATTGCCAGGCACGATTTCGTGACGGTATTGAGGATTGAGATTCTTGAGTTCCTCGAGAGGTGCACCGGTCAGGTCGCGTACCTGCTTCAGATGGAGCATCTTGTTGATCTTGAATGTGTCCACATGTGCAGGCCTTTCTATCGCTTCCGGGCGGATGCCGTGCTCCTTGTAATAAGTCATAGTGTAGAGTGCACCTACAAAGGCGGGTACATATCCTCTGGTCTCGCGCGGAAGGTATGGATAGATGTCCCAGAACGCCCTGCTTCCGCCGCTTCGGCGGATGGCCTTGTTCACATTACCTGCTCCGCAGTTGTATGATGCGATGGCGAGGTTCCAGTCTCCGAAGATCTCATAAGAGTCCTGAAGATATTGTGCTGCAGCTTCGGCGGATTTTACTGGGTCCATTCTTTCGTCCACAAAGGAATCGATGTGGAGACCGTATATCTTTGCTGTCGAGTACATGAACTGCCACATTCCCTTTGCACCTGCTCTTGATACGGCGAGAGGGTTAAGTGCTGACTCGATAACGGCCATAGCCTTCAGTTCCTCGGGCATATCGTACCTGTTCAGAACCTCTTCGAAGATAGGCATATAATATTGACACAGACCAAGAATCTGACTCATCTTTGTCGGCATCTTCTCCGAATAAAGGATGATGTAGTTCCTTACTATGTCGTTGTAGGGAAGGGTGATGAACGAATTCATCTGCTTGATTCTTTCAATGTATACCGCATCTGGGACATTTGATTCGAATCTTACAGAGTCCATATCGTAGTCTTCCATGTTGTCAGAGGATGCCATCTTGTGGACATACCAGATGTTGAGAAGACTGTCCGAAATATCTGCCGTGTAGTCTTCAGGATTGATGCCTGCGGCACTCTTATCTTCATTTTCAGCATAGAGATTCATCATCTCTGCCTCGATGCTGTCCGTGTATTCAGCCTGAAGTCTGTATCTTTCAAGTTCAAGTTTAAGGGAATCCAGTTCGCTCTTCAATCTGACATTCTCCTTTTTCAACTGGATCTTTGTCTTAGGCCCGTTATCCTTTTTACTTATTGTTGCAGTCTCTCCTGCCGATACTGCCACCGCAGCAAAAACAGTCGCAAGAGCGACTGCAATTAATTTTCGTATGTTCATCAAAATATCTTTGTTTTCAATTGTTTCTATGTGTCAGAATCTTATTCCTACCCTCATGCCCACTGCGTTGCCGCCTCCATATGTCGGGGTAGTATGTATTGCGTAGGCGTTATATGGCGATATGACAGCCGGTTCCACGCTCATCGATATGTCGTCCGTGACCTCAAAGTCGTGCATGTAGGCGAATACATTCGCGTCTATGACCTGAAGGAGGTAAACCAATGCGGTCGCCACTATCGAATAGTCTCTATATCTTCTGTATACGTCCCTGTACCATTTCGCCGTCTCGCCGGAAATAGGAATCGAACTGTTGATCTCCGGGTCAGGATTTGTAGCCTGGTTGTGTATTCTCTTGAACCTCTTGTAGTTGTTGTTGTAGTTGCAGAGCAGGTGAACGGAAATCAGCATTCCTCCCCAATAGATGGGAACCTTGAAGAGTTCTCCGTTATATATCTGTCCGAGGCCCGGAAGCAGCGCGGAATATATTGTCGCCCTGCCCGGGTTCGGCTCCACATCGCTTTGGTAACATACTACTCCGTCCATAAGAGAGCCCCAATATATGAGACCTGCACCTGCAAGGAGCCATGTTCCCGTGGTCTTTGATTTTGTGTCGAGCAGAGGGGCTTCATGAGGATACCCGGTACCGAATTCGGCCTCGTATGCAGCCTTGTCAGTTTCAAATGCGTCGTATGCCTTCTTGGATTTGTTGTATTGGTGGAGATAGTAGCCTCCTGTTCCTGCCAGCGCACCGATGCCTCCGTAGATTATGGGAAGTTTCCAATAGTCTTTGTTGTATATCTGTGCCGTGCCGGGTGCGAAGACGGATCCTGCGAACATCGTGCCCACCTTGATGGTCTGCTTGTGTGCAAGACCCTGACCCCATTCCTTGAACGAGAACAGTTTGTTTGTGGTGTCAGCCCTTCCTGTCGTGTCCCCTGGCTCGTTGTATGTCTGCTGGAATGCCTCTTCCTTGAACTGGGCCTTGCCTTCTATGGCAAAGCCTGCAAGGCAGACAGTCAGCATGAATAAATATTTGAAAAACCTTCTATGCATCTTTTCCGTCATCAGGCGTTCAGAACTTCGAGTCCTCAAGTGCCTTGAGAAATTTTCTGACTTCTTCGTCTGAACTGAAATGTATTGTCATCGAGCCTTTGCCACCTGCGTTGCGCTTGAGGCTGATGTTGTTTTCAAAATACTTGCCTACGATCTCCAGAACCTTGAAATATTCGTCAGGCAGTTCCTGACCCTGATCCTCGGCCTGTTTCTTTGGCTCTGACATCTTCTTGATCTTTTCCTCGAGTTGTCTCACGGACATTCCACCCTTTATGACAAGGTCGCAGAGGTATTCCTGAAGTCTGATGTCCTCGACTCCAAGAAGAACTTTTGCGTGACCTACGCTCAGAAGCCCCACCTTAAGGTCATGCTGGATCTTTGCAGGAAGTTTCAGCAGGCGGAGGTAGTTGGTCACGGAAGCGCGCCTTTTTCCTACTCTGACAGCCATCTGTTCCTGGGTGAGACTGCACTCCTCGATGAGGCGCTGGTAACTCATCGCGATCTCTATCGGGTCAAGATTTTCCCTCTGGATGTTTTCCACGATGGCCATCTCGAGCATTCCCTGGTCGTTGGTATCGCGTATGTACGCAGGCACCATGTCCATGCCCGCTGCCTGGCAGGCTCTGAAACGGCGCTCGCCGCTGATGATCTGGTACCTTCCGTCAGGTTTTCTGCGTACGGTGATAGGCTGGATGAGGCCGAGAGTCTTGATAGACTCGGCAAGTTCTTCCAGAGCGTCCTGGTCGAAACTCATTCTCGGCTGGAACGGGTTCGGCTCTATCATGTCCACAGGGATGCGCAGAATGTCTGCCGTACCCTGCTGCGGCTGGCTTTCGCTCACCACTTCCTTGTTTACATAGCCGACCGGCTTTCTTATCTGGTTGAGGTCTGTGTCTCCTCCAAGGAGGGCTCCGAGACCTTTTCCTAATCCTCTCTGCTGTTTACTCATTTTCCTGACTGTTCTTTTCGAGAACCTCCTTTGCGAGGTTCAGGTAGTTGGTGGTTCCGTTGCAGATCACGTCATACAGAATGATCGGCTTTCCGTGTGAAGGAGCCTCGCTGAGGCGTATGTTTCTCTGGATGATGGTCCTGAATACCATTTCACCGAAATGGTCACGAAGTTCTCCGAGCACCTGGTTGTGCACCTTGGTCCTGCCGTCGAACATGGTGACTACGAATCCTTCTATGGTGAGGTCAGGGTTCGGACCTGCTTGGACAAGGCGGATGGTCTGCAGGAGTTTGCCGAGTCCTTCGAGGGCGAAGAATTCCGGCTGCACGGGGATGATGATGGAATCCGCCGCCGTGAGACAGTTCACGGTGATGAGTCCGAGGGACGGCGAGCAGTCGATGATGATGAAGTCGTATTCATCCCTGACTGAAGCGAGTGTCTGTTTCAGTATGGATTCCCTGTTGTCTATCTTGAGCATTTCGATTTCCGCTCCCACGAGGTTGATGTGCGACGGAATCATATGCAGGTTGGCCATCTCTGTCTGGATGAGAGTATCTCTCACATCGATCTGGCCTATCATCAGTTCATAGAGTGTCCTTTTCTGGTCGTTGTCCGGGGAAAAGTTGAGTCCGGACGTTGTATTTGCCTGAGGGTCAGCGTCAATGATCAGTACTTTCTTTTCAAGTACAGCCAAAGAAGCCGCCAGGTTGATGGCGGTGGTTGTCTTGCCGACTCCTCCCTTCTGATTTGCTATTGCTATTACTTTTCCCATATTCGTTTTCGTTAGGACATAATTCTTGCAAAATTACAAAAAAGATTTTATTCGTTGGCTTTATTTACTACTTTTGTTGATAAATTGTTCTCTTCGGGGAGCATAGGTGTTCATAATCAATTGAAATATGGGTAATTCTGACAGAAAAGATGTCTGGCTGGCAGTGGTGAATGTATTTGCGGCATCCAGAAAAGCCGGTTCGGTCTGGAAGAAGGCTGCTGTCATGCTGAATGATGCCGGCGTACATTACAAGGCCATGTTCACAGGTAACGGAGACAATGCCATCGCGATCGCCCGCAAGGCCTGCGCTAAAGGATACAGGAAATTCATCGCAGTCGGTGGAGACGGTACGGTGCATGATGTTCTTAACGGCGTAATGGCCTATCTTGATGATGGCTCTGATGCCTCTGTTTCAGAATTTACCTTAGGCGTGCTTCCTGTCGGCTCTGGCAATGACTGGGTGAAGTCCACAGGGGTCCCTCGTGATGTCAGTGCAGCGGTAGCAATCATAGCGGCAGGAACGACAGGTCAGCAGGATGTGGTGAGGGTTTCCGTCCTTGATCCATGTGATCTTTCTGCTTCTCCTCAGGAAGTGTCTTATATGGTGAATGTCGGAGGTGTAGGTCTTGATGCCAGAGTGTGCGAGATCGTCAACCGCAAGAAGGAGCAGGGCAAAAGAGGCAGGAAACTCTATGTCGGCGCCCTTCTTTACTGTATAAGACACCGGGTTCCGGTCAAGGCTAAGGTCATTTGTGACGGGAAGGAAATCTTTGACGGACAATATCTTTCAATGGCTTTCGGTGTGGGAAAATATTCGGGCGGCGGTATGCGTCAGACGCCTCTTGCCGAACTTGGTGACGGTCTTCTGGATGTAACGGTCATTCCTGATATTCCTATATGGACGATCGCCAAGGAGGTGCCGAAACTTTTCACGGGTACTTTCCATAAGGTCGATGTCCTGACGCAGGCCAGATGTGCAGAGGTTCTTGTTATTCCTGAAGGCGAGGCGGATGCGGAGCCTGTCGAAGTGGATGGAGAAGTGGTAGGAAGGGCACCGGTGAGGATGCAGGTTCTGCCGGAACATATAAATGTGCTTATGAAGGATCCACGTCAATGATGATGTGGCCGTCATATTTCTGATCCTTTTCAAAACTGCATATTTTTTCGGTCAGCAGAGTCTTGTTGTCTTTCAACATACGGTCCTTCTTCAGTGTGAGACGGATCTTTCTGATGTGCATGTCAGCTATCTTGCTGACTGCAGGTGCATACGGGCCTGTCATCTGGAAATCTCTTCCCAATGTGTCTGACAGACGGAGCGCCATCCTTTCTGCACGGTCTTCGAACCTGTCCTTTATCGTGATTTCGATGATGCGTGTGTATGGAGGAAAACCGAAATCCTTTCTTTCCAGAAAGAGATCGTGCTGCTTTTTCTGCAGGTCTTTCAACCGTTGATATACAGGGTGTTCCGGCTGGGCCGTCTGTATGACGATCCTGCCTTTGCCCGTCCTTCTTCCGCACCTTCCTCGGAACTGTTCGAGAAGGTGCAGAGCCTTTTCGTCTGCGCGGAAATCCATTATTCCCAACAATGAGTCGGCCGCGATCACAGCCACGAGGGAGAGTCTTTCGAAGTCAAAACCTTTGGTGATGATCTGAGTGCCGATGAGAATGTCGATCTCTCCTTTGCCGAAGTCTCTGATGACCTTGTTTTCATAGGTCTTGTTCTGCGTGGTGTCGCTGTCGAGGCGCGCTATCCTCGCGTTTGGAAAGAGTGTTGCCGCCTCTTCTTCGATCTTCTGTGTTCCTGCCCCAAGCCCTGCGAGAGTGCCGGAGCATTTTCCGCATTTTCCGGTATATGGTTCGGTGTGGCCGCAGTAGTGGCACGTCATTCTGGCTGAAGTGCCGTTCTTGTGCAGGTTCATGCTCACATTGCAGTGCGGACATCTGACGATTTCTCCGCATTCCTCGCATTGGAGTACCGGTGCCCACGACCGGCGGGACCTGAGGATAAGGACTTGTTCACCTTTGTCGAGGGTGTCGTTTATCTGCCCGATGAGTTTGCGGGAAAAATTGCCGACCATGCCTCTTTTTCTTCTTTCTGCCTTTGTATCAATGAGTTCCGTGTCTGCTTCGGAGGCGCCATGGTAACGCTCGTTGAGGATAGTCATCGTGTGGCGTCCGGTGCTGCAGTTGTACTGTTCTTCAAAGGATGGAGTGGCGGAGCCGAGGATGATGCCGCATCCGTGGATGCGATGGAGCATCAGGGCTGTGTCCCTGCCGTTGTATCTTGGGGCGGGGGAGTCCTGCTTGTATGAACTGTCGTGCTCCTCGTCTACGATGATGAGGCCGAGGGTGTGGAGCGGAAGGAAGAGGGCGGACCTTGTGCCCAGTACAATGTATCCCTTGCCGTTCCTGAGGGTCTCGGCAGTGTTGTACCTGCCGGCGGCGCTTTCGGCGGAGTGGTAGGTGAGCAGGCTTTCGCCGAAATGTTCGTAGAGTCTGTCCTCCAGTTGTCTGCTGAGGGCTATTTCCGGGACAAGATAGAGGACATTGTGGCCTTTTGATATTGCATCATGTGCGAGTTTGATGTATATCTCTGTCTTGCCTGACCCTGTCACGCCGTGAAGCATTGCAGGCTTTCCTGTCCTGAATGTGTCCTGTATGCTTTCATATGCTTTCTGCTGGGCCTGGCTGAGGCGGACTCTGTCGTCGTTCTGGGGGAGAGATGGAGCAGGGGCTCCGTCGGCCGCTGCCTGTATCGCGGCATCTGCTATGGCCAGGGCTTCGTGCGAGCGTGCGATGTCTTCCTGCAGCCTCTGCATGTCCTCCTGAAGAGTAGCCTTCAGTTTGGTGCCTTTCCTTGTCTTTGCTTCCTGTACAGTCTTCTTTTCCAAACGGGAAGTGAGGCGCTCTAGCCGTGCCCTGATGCTTTCCGCGACCTTTTCGCGTCTCCGGATGGTCTTCTGCCTTGCGGTCGCCCTTGACTCTTCGAGGTTTATCTTGACCATAGGGTAGGCTGCCTTGTATACTTCCCCGATACTGCAGAGGTAGTATTCCGCGACCTGTCTCCAGAGTTCTATCTCGGTAGGGAGAACGCTCTCGAGTGTCTTTTCTACAGAAATGATGCTCTGGATCTTCTTAGGGCTTATGTCAGGAGTGATACCTGTCGCGCTCACGACTGCCGTGTATCCCTTGTTTGCGAACTTTACGCGCACCCTGTCTCCGACTTCTGCACTCATGCCTTCGGGCAGGGCGTAGCAAGGCTCCCACTCAAGTTTGAGCGGAAGAATCACCGATATGTAGCAGGTCTGCTTCATGCGACTGCGAAGATACTAAAATGGGGCAGATTCTGACGTTTTTTTAAAGAAAAATGAAAAATTTTGAAAATAAATTTGCGGGTTAAGAAAAAATGCGTACCTTTGCAATCCCAAATGAAAAGAATGGGAGTTCTTAAACAAAATTGGTGTCATAGCTCAGTTGGTAGAGCAAAGGACTGAAAATCCTTGTGTCCCTGGTTCGATTCCCGGTGACACCACTGATAACCCTCTCAGGATAGCCTGAGAGGGTTATTTCTTTAAGATGTGTGCCTAAAATGTGCCTAATTCGATAAAAGAGAAGAACCCTGTGCCTAACGATAGGCACAAGGCTCAATGCAATCAATAAATTTGCTTTCGCAAACTTTCTGCAAAAATAGTTAAAATCCGTATCTTCGCCAAAGGAATCCCGAGCTGTCACCCTGACAGCCCCATGAAAATCTTTATCGACAACGGCCACGGTCTCATGACAGCTGGCAAACGCAGTCCCGACGGTCAATTCCGTGAACCTTTCTACAATCGTGAAATTGCCAAACGAGTCGTATCAGATCTCAGAGATAGAGGTCTCGATGCAGAACTGCTGGTCCCGGAAGATGACGACATATCTTTGGCCGAACGTGTAAGGCGTGTAAATACCGTTTGTTTCCTCTTGGGCAAGCAGAATGTTATCTTGGTCAGCATCCACGTCAACGCTGCCGGAAACGGCTCAAAATGGCTCAATGCGACCGGATGGAGCGTCTATACATGTAAGGGGCATACTGAGTCAGATAAGTTACCGAAATTCCCGTGTCTGATGTAACCATTTGACACCCGGCATGAAATTAATTG
>CAZYCJ010000039.1:0-18237 GCA_964645495.1 uncultured Muribaculaceae bacterium | reverse complement strand
CGGAAACATGGATGAGTTTCTCACCCATCACTTCCAGTCTGACAAGACGCGGACCACTTCCGGTCTGCTGTCCTACCTTGACAGTTACACTTGAATCATCTACTTTGTAGCCGGTACATGCAGAGAGCATGAATGCGGCTGCAGCGAACATGAAAATGCGTTTTGCTTTCATATTGATAAAGGTTATGTTTAGTGATAAGTAATTTGCGGTTTTTGAAGTATACAAATATAATAAGAAAAACACCTTTCCAAGGATACTTTTAGTTGCCTAATAAGGTGAATTTTGATACAATTGCTTGCAGCCTGTGATCCGCAAGCATATAGAGATCATGGATCAATATGACCCTCAGAAACGAATCGACCTGCTTGTGGACGAATGGGGAACATGGTTCGATGTGGAGCCGGGTACAAATGATGAAGAAGTTCAAGGTCAACGGCAAGATCATCGTCAGCCTTCCTGCCAGATCAGTGGTGACTCTGGCCGTAAGGTAGCTAATCTGAATCTTTAGGGAGACGTGACAGCAGGAAAGTGCCAAGCGTTGTTCCTTTACCGACATTAGATGCCATCTGACGTGTACGTGCCTGATAGGCTTCACGGAGAGGCTCTACTTCTACCTTCCTATCCTGACGGTAAAGACTGCCCGACTGCTGGTAATACTTCATCGTCAGGTTCTTCCAGACCTGAAGAGAGTCATTCTGAGGAGTACCTCTTCCGCTGCTTACCTCTCCTATAGTGACATGGATTTCTCCAGGTTCGGTGATTACAAGAAGATTCTCGTTGCCAAAACGCTTGAATCTTTCGATCCTGATATCAGCAATCTTCTCTTCAGTTCCACGGAACTCGAACATCTGATTCTGAATGCAAACAGAATCAATGGTCTCCTTAGTAGCATTTTCAAGAGGGACAAGAAAGACCTGTGCTCCCTCAAGATCCGGATTGCTGACAGTACCGTAGATCACATATTCATTGTTCTGTGAGCATGATGCAAGCAATGTAACGCCGGCAAGCAATGTAAAGATGGTCTTTTTCATTATTGTTTTACTGTTATTTGTACGCGTTCGTCAGAGAAAGCCTCTTTGTAGGCACCTCCGACCTTGAAATCCACCTTCTCCTTTGTAAAATCCGGAACATTGAAGGTAAACAACGTGTTATGATAAAACTTATATGGATTCTTCTGAGGCAGAAGGAAAGGCTTGGAGGCATTTCCGTTCTCGTCTATCTCAGCTATGTAGATGCAGGAATACAGACTGTCTCCACGACGGCTCGCAAAAAGGATCCAATGGGAGTCCGAGCTCCAGTTGTGGAAGCTTTCCGTATAAGAAGAATTTGCCCTTTCCAGCGGGTGGGACTCACCAGTGCTCAGATCCATAAGCCAGAGATCAGACTCCTTATGATTGATCGGGAAATTGCCGAAATCATGGTATGTATACAGAAGCCATCTGCCGTCGTAAGAAGGACGAGGGAAGGTCACACTTTTGCCAAGACGCACTGCATTTATAAGCGTATCTACCTTATTTCCAAAGGACTCGGTATCTTTATCAAATGATATCGAGCATAAGTTATAGTGGAGATCTTGAGCCTGCGCAGGAACATCCACCTTAGGAGCTGAACAGAAATACAAAATCTTTCCGTCGCTTGAAAATGCGGGATAGGTCTCGAAATCCTCAGTCCTGAGCAAAGGAGAGAGTATGAACTGGTCTGTACTCACATTATGGACAATGACATCCGAAGCATCGTCATAGACTTCAATATATCTCTCATTGTTCCCTGTCCAGAAGAGCTGGTGGATAAGATTGTTCGAGTGCGCGATAAATTCGCCGGAAGGATGCCAATATGAATAAGCGGTTCTCGCTATGGTCTTGTCAGTCCTGGTCTCAAGCCATTTCCTGTCGCCATTTCTCTGCACGACCGTGGCCCCGTGTTTGCCTCTTAAATGGAAAAGGAACTGATCCGGACTCGTGGCATTGGCAGTATGGCAGCCCATGCACTGCCCCGGCAGCAGAGTGCCTTCAAGGATAGGTTCCTCGTCGAAATCATGGATATTCCTCTGATAGATACCTATCTTGCTGTAGGTCTCGTATCCGGGAGCGAACTTGCGATATGTCACACCATAGTCATCAAGAGGAAACCTGCTGACAAATATCATGAAGGGGCGGAACTGTTCCCAACGGTCATCTTTATATCCTGCCACAGTTACTGTCAGAGTATCTCCTATATTTGCCTCAGTCAGTTCGTGCCAGTCCCTGACATTGAAGCCGGCATACTTTCCCTTGGCGGTGATATAATTGCCTTTACTATCGCTGACCTTTGCAAACACCTTTGAGTAGTCTTTCGGGATGTTGAAATTAAGCGGAGCTATCCCTGCAGGAACAGTCACACCGATATAATCCGGAAAGATCTGCGGCAATTCTTCACGGAGGACTGTCTCACGGCTGCAGGAAACCATTAAAAGGCTAATTACCATGACTATTGCCTGCATAAGTTTCTTCTTCATTATTTACATCATATTTCTTGAGCGCAGTCCATGCCTGATAGTACCAGGCTGCCAGCAGGTTGTTATTGTTCTGATGATAAAGTATTCCCAACATCTTATCCATCTCAGGGTAATAATACAGAAAGTCACTCTGATATCGCACGGACCTGAGATATGCATATATAGGGTCAGATGCTATAGCGGAGTCATTCCTCAAATATTTCCTCTGACCGTCTGACCATTTACGGTAGAAAAGGCTGTGACTCAGAATATCAAGATATTTCTCGGCCACTTCATAACGGCCGTTCAGCAACTGACATTGCGCCATCCTGCTCATCCAGCGGCCGCTTTTGCGGTTATTGATCAGGGATTCCTGAGTATCAAAAGCATATCGAAGGGATTCATTGACCATGCCGAGGCGCCAGAACACCTCACATGAAGATGAATTCGATATGAAGTCCCTCACTCGCGGCATGATGAGCCCTCTGGTACCGAACTGCTTGAACTTATGAAGTTCCGCGCCTCTGCCGCTCATGAAGAGAGCCAGATTTACGCTTACGCTTCCCAATTCCGAGTCAGGCTGATATTTTTCAGCACGCCTGAGGATGCCTTCCCAGTCCTCGTGGCGTACCATCTGGTCGTAGGCAATCAGTTCCACTGCATCCTTTTCATAGTAAAGAGCACATCCGGACACACCTCCTGCAATGACCGCCAGAGCAAGCAGAATGTTCGTTGATGTCTTTGGTCCTTTACGAAGAAAACCTGCAAGCACAGGAACAACGACAGAGGCAAGGCCGACCACGATCTGCAACGCAGGCACTGTAACCGGCAGCCTGTAATAGTTGACACCGAAAACGACTGTCTTCCAAGGATATTGCTGGAGATATGTGCATTTTGATATTACAACCGCCAGGACGGGCAAGACAAGAAGTGCCAATGATTTAAGGTTTCTTTCCCTCAGGACCGCATAAAGAGTGAAGAGAAAGACAGCAGGTCCGATAAGCCAGTAACCGAGCAAAGTAACCGTACCGGCCCATATGATTCCAGGATTTCTCTTGTATAATGAACATAGAAGCAAGGTAAGGATCAGGGCTATCAGATATGAGAGCATCACATATATGTCGGTCATATATACGAGCATCATCACAGGAGCAATGAAACTGAAAAAGTACCACCCATCCTTGTCGATAGTCAAGGCAATTGTCCTCTGGAACATAACGAGGAGCATGGCCATCAAGGCTTCGCCGACATACGGGATGTAACTGAACTGCGTGATGAATTCAGCAATGTAGTCTGCAAGTCCTCCGGAGACTGCAATCCTTTCAAGTAAATAATCCCAGGTGAAAAGGAACAGCTGGTTCTGCTCCTGAAAGCCCAGAACATAGGGGTACAGAAGATGCCAGAAAAGAAAAACAGCTATACCGAAAACCGAAGAGGATATGTATCGGACTGTCCTATTCATATTACAAGATTCTTCACTTCATTCAGAATGACAGATTCCATAAACATACAAATACCTTTAAAATCAGGCAGTCACATTAATGCGACTGCCTGATTTTAAAGGTATTTTATGCATTACTTACGTACGAAAACCCAGTGAGTGATCTCACCCCAGTCACCTGCTGTCTGACCGTTGGTGTAAACCAGAGTCATATTATTTGCATCGTAGTACATAATATCATATTCAGTTACTGGAACACCTCCGGCATTGATTACCCAAGGGAAGAGGAGTGCCGGCTCTGTAGTAGTGAGCTTACCAAGTTCCCAACCGGCAGCGCCACGACCTGCTCCATCAACAAAATCATTCATGACTGCCTCCCACTCGCCACCACGGATCTTAGTTCCGTCAGGGCCATAAGTTGTAACAGTGTTACCCTCAAATACCATATAAGCATCAGAAGACTCGTCACCAGTAGGAGCACCACCAGCATGCTGAACCTGATCAACAAGATCATCACCTGAAGCGACGCCCCACCAGTTTCCACCAACAACGCCTGGGCCACTGAAATCAGCACCTGAGCCCGCGTGTCCGCCATTACCGTAACCATTTTCAGCATATGTCCAGGTTCCTTCCATTGTGAGCGGGTCTGGTGAACCACCAATAAAGCACCAGTGAGTGATCTCACCCCAGTCACCTGCTGTCTGACCGTTGGTGTAAACCAGAGTCATAGCCTGAGGAGTTAAGTACATGATATCGAACTCTGTTACACCTGTACCGCCACCGTTGATCATCCAAGGGAAGAGGATAGCAGGCTCAGAAGTAACGAGCTTACCGAGTTCCCAACCGCTTGTACGCTCAGGATCATAGTTCTTGACCTCAAACTTACCGCTGCGGATAACTACACCTGTCGGCTTGTAAGAAGTAACAACTCCATCCTCAGTAAATACCATATAAGCCCCTGAAGCCTCGTCACCTGTTGCTGTGCCACCTGGTACGTGACCGAGCTGATCAGCGAGTCCGTCAGGAGTCTCGACACCCCACCAGTTTCCACCAACAACGCCTGGGCCACTGAAATCAGCACCAGAGCCCGCGTGTCCACCATTACCATATGAGTTTGTAGCAGCATACTTCCATACCTTCTGGCCATTATCACTCGCAAGAAGAAGCATCTCAGGTGAAAGGTCGGTAGGAGGGGTAACAGCAAAGCTCTTAAGAGTATCTGTAAATGTTCCGTCTGAGTTTACAATACGGAAAACAAGGTTTACCTGCGGTTCCTGACCGCGTTTTACAGGAATCTTTACGACACCTCCCGCGCCAGTGAAAAGAGGTGAATCACTACCTTCGAGAAAAACCTGTACAACACCAGCTGCACTATTGAATTTCAGGTAGTTTCCAGCTTCATCCGGCTGAGTACAAGCCTCATCTGCGAACTGCTGATATGTGATACCGTTCGCGAGCACAGTTGCATCCACAGCACCGAATGGCTCCGGACCGTCAATGAGAGTCGGTTCGCAGGCTGCGAAAACCATTCCCATCACGGCTGTCATTGCGATTAATCTTATCTTTTTCATAAACAATCAATTTTTATTGCCAACCTGCAAATTCTGAATCCTGAGTTCCCCAACCTTCATTCTGCTGATACTTATACTGAGCACCCGCAGCTGCAGAAAGAGAAATCTGCGCAGAAGGAAGAGCTACAAATCCCTTGGTCTTGGAATAACGAGAGCCATAACCGCGGTTGAAATCTGAAGCATGGTTGGTTCCTTCAACTCCCGAATTATAGCATTTTACACCTTCCTGCTTATCAAGAGAAGCCACAGCGTAAGACTCACCGTAGCGACGCATGTCGCCGTAGCGGACACCCTCGAAAGCAAGTTCCCAACGACGCTCGTTGCGGATATTTTCCTCATTGATAGGTTTTGAAGAAAGACCTGCACGGTTACGTACAGCATCAAAACTGCTCTGATTGCCGTTAAGTTCAGCATCCATAAGGAGTACCTCAGCAAAACGAATCATCACCAAATCGTCAATGAGGTTGAGCTGGAAGTTATCTTCATTACCTGATGACCATACAAGACCAGGATACATCTCGTTCACATATGATTTCCAGAAACCTGAACCATCTGACTTACGTCCGACTACAGGCATGCACTTGGTCTGGTAATAACCGGTCTCCTGAATATTTGAGTCACCACCGTATGTGTAGTTCCACTTATCAACTGAAATGATAGACGCATCGAGACGAGGGTCATTAGGCTCTGTCGCCTTCCAGTCAGCCACAAGAGCAGGAGAAACCGGACACATACCCCAACCGGTTCCGAACGGGAAGTGGTCAGAATCGTTTGATTGACCGCGGACTCCCATGAAGAGGGCAGTCTGGTTTGAGTATCCGATAGTTGTGCTCCATGAAGGCTGGGTGTTGAACTTGATGACGAACATAGCTTCAGGGTTCACACCTGCGTCATTGTTCACATACTCATATCCCTTACCTTTCCAAGGAGAAAGTTCATCCTCCACAGAAATTCTGTTGGTATATGCCCAGAGGTTGTGGTAGTCAGGGACAAGACTATAGCCTGAATTCTGGACACAATCCTTGATGGCTGCCTGAACGTCTGCCTTAGTAAGAGTCTCGCCGTTTGGAAGAGAAACTTCCTCATCACCATAGAAGCCTGAATAGAAAAGGTATGCACGGCCAAGGAGTGCCTGTGCACAATACTTGTCCACATGGCCGTTTCCACGGTCTGTAATAGTGGAAGGCATGATGTCGGCAGCTGTCTTTGCATCCTGAAGAATCTGTCCCCAGAGAGCCTCGCCACCTATCTGTGGCTGAGTGGCATCTGCACTTGAAGTGACAGGACAAGGGATGTTACCAAACATGGAGGCCAATTCATAGTAGAACCATGCGCGAAGGAAATAGGCCTCACCAAGGTACTGGTTGAGCGTAGCGTCGTCAAGTCCGCAGTTCGGAAGAGTCTCAAGAGCTACATTTGCACGTGCGATACCGGTATAACGGTCTTTATAGAAATCCTCATACATGTTCGCACCGAAGTTGAGCAGGAGGTCATGAGCCTGCATTGCCTGGTCGTTGGCGCCGCCACCACCAAGGCAGTCATCAGATGCTGCAATTGACCACAGGAAGTGGTTCTGGTGCACATTGTTTCCGATGGACACATTAAGATTGTTGTAGATTCCGGTGATAATCTGATCAGCGTCAGCCTGATTTGCCGGAAAATCTTCAGTTGTCTTCGACCAGTAGTTGGTCGTATCGAGGAAACTCTCGCAAGAAACGAGCGATGATGCACATACAGCGACTGCTGCGAAATATAAAATCTTTTTCATATCAGTCACTTTAATTAAAATTTGAGATTAAGACCAAGAATCATTGCGCGAGCCTGTGGATAGTAACCCACATCGATACCTTTCGCCCAATCGTATCCGGAACCACCGTCAGAACCAACCTCAGGATCCATACCCTGATACTTCGTTATGACGAAAGGATTCTGAGCCTGAACATAGAGACGGAGCTGACCGAACGGAGAGTTCTTCCAAAGTCTGTTGAAGTCGTATCCGAGACTGATGGTCTGGATTCTGAAAAAGTCTGCATCCTCAACGAATACATCAGAGTTCTGCATGTAGTTATAGTTTGTTCCTGGAACGATACGAGGATATCTGTTGGATGTTCCCTCACCATGCCAATAGCCATATATTTCAGTAGTGAAGTTGTCATACTGAGAATCAGAATATCTTCTATAAGCACGGAACACCTGCTGTCCGAAGTTTCCGTATCCGCTGAGTGCGAAGTCGAAACCATAGAGATAGAAACTGAGGTTAAGACCTACGATGAAGTCCGGGTTAGGATCACCTACCATTGTCTTGTCATCAGAATCAAGGTCACCGTCACCGTCGTAATCGACAAACTTGAGGTCTCCCGGCTGAGCAGGATTACCCATTGTCGGCTTGCCAGCAGCCACCCACTCGTCAATCTCCGCCTGATTCTGGAAAACGCCGTCAGTCTTGTAAGCCCAGAAATATCCGATAGGATAGCCAACCTGAGCACGGTAGATCTCGTCAATACCCTGAACCACTGAGCCAGGGCCATGGATGATACCCTCATCGTTGGCGATACGTGTAACGACATTCTTATTATAAGAACCATTCACACCGATTGAGTAAGAGACATCCTTATTGATGCTGTCACTCCAGTTGAGAGAGAGTTCGACTCCTGAATTGCGCACGTCACCACCATTGATATAAGGTGCACCTGTTCCAAAGTGACCCATGATAGGAGCGTTAACAAGCCAATCCTTTGTATTCTTCTGATACCAGTCGAATGTCATATGGAGTCTGTTATCTGCAAAACGTGCATCGAGACCGAGGTCAATCTGCTCTGATGTTTCCCAAGAAATGTCAGCATTTGCAAGTTTGTCTGCATATGAACCTGTCTGCCAGTTTTCAAGAGCGCCATGACCGAATGCATATCCTCCGTCCTCAGGACCGATGGCGACCGTTGCAAGATACTGGAAGTTATCCACAGAGCAGTTACCGTTCTGTCCCCATGATGCACGAAGTTTCAAATAATCGAGAACACCCTTTGCTCCTTGCATCCAAGGCTCGCTTGATATCACCCAACCAACTGCAACTGACGGGAAGATGCCCCAACGGTGACCAGGAGCGAAGTTGGATGAACCATCAGCACGGAGAATGGCAGAAACCATATACTTCTCGTCGTAGTCGTAGTTGATACGTCCGAAGAATGAAGCAAGTCCTGAATCTCCCCATGTGCTACCGCCAACAGTCGATGGATCAATGGCACCAATCATATTTCCCACATATGCATGTGTATAGTCATCAGGCCATGCTCCCTCAGAGCGGCCGGCATTAACGCTTTCGCCAAAGCCTGAGTGCTCGAGAGTAGAACCTACGAGAACGTCGAAGTGATTCTTCTCAGCCACATTGAACTTATAGTTGATGGTGTTCTCCCAAGACCAACTCCAGCCTGACCATGCGCTCTGTGATACGCTATCCACATCATTGTAGTCATACTGGCTTGTCTTATATGTCATGCTGTAATCGCGATATGTGCCGGCAGACAACTTATAGTTGAACTGACTACGGAAAACGAGATTCCTTATAGGCTGGATACGAAGGTTTGCAGAAAGGTTGAGAGCATGATTCTGGCTCTGGTTGTTTCCACGTGATGTCCTCACCATGCTGACTACAGGGTTATTGACATAGCTGTTAAGTGCCCAGATACCAGTTGCCTGAATATCATCATAATCAGTGTATTCTCTGTTTGCATCATAAAGAGCGACAAGAGGATTGGCACGGAGCATATTGGAAATATCATTCCAGTACTGGTTTCCTATACCGATACCGCTCTTTGTGCTGTATGTATAAGTCATATTCTCACCGAAAGTAATGATATCAAGGTCACCCTTGCGAAGGATTACATGGTCAGAATTGAGACGTACTGTGGTACGGTTGTACTTGGACTGTACAGGATAACCGAAGATACCCTCCTGAGATGTATTGGAAACACCCATCGACATCTTTGTTCTGTCAGAACCGCCGACGATGTTCACAGCATGATTTGAATAAGGAGCATTCTGATTACGGATTGCTTCAAGCCAGTTTGTTCCGGTGAAACTACCGTCCATAATGCTGTTGTAAAGATCTGCATCAAGAACTTTTGTCCAATCGATTGGGGAACCTCCATTGTTGACAGTAAGCATGTTCTGAACGTCCATGTACTGCTTTGCGTTGAGAAGTTCAGGCATTCTCTGCACGTTCTGTACGCCATAGAATCCGTCATATGTGACGGTATATTTACCCTCTCTTGCCTGCTTGGTGGTCACAAGAACAACACCATTGGCACCACGGGCTCCGTAGATAGCGCAGGAAGCAGCATCCTTAAGGACGTCAATGCTCTCAATGTCTGAAGGGTTGAGGGCGCTGATGTCACCGCCGGCAACACCGTCGATCACATAGAGAGGCTGGTAAGAACCGATGGTACCCATACCTCGAATCGACACCTTGAACCCCTCACCCGGCTGTCCTGATGATGAAGTGATCTGCATACCAGGAGTGGAAGCCTGCATCGCACCAAGGGCATTGGTGGTGTTGAGTCTGGCGAGGTCATCACCCTTTACCTGAACGGTAGAGCCTGTAACGAGTTTCTTCTTCTGAGTACCGTAACCGACTACCACGGTCTCTTCAAGAAGTTCCGTGTCCTCGTCGAGGACAATAGTAAGAGAGGTCTGATTGCCGACCTCAACTACCTTAGTTGCATAACCAAGTGAAGATATTACGAGTCTTGCCCCCCCCGGAACAGAAATCGTAAAGTTTCCATCTTGATCGGTAATGACACCATTACTGGTGTTTCCCTGCTCAACGACCGAAGCCGCAATTACTGACGCTCCTGCATTATCCAGGACGACACCAGTCACTGTCTTAGTCGACTGCGCCATCATGGCAACACATGCAAACATCAGCATGAGAGAAGTAAACAATTTACTTTTCATAATGGTTAATAGTTAATAAGTTATGGTTGATAAAGGATTTTATCCTAATGTGGTCAAAATTGCTCAGATTCATTAATCAATAACAAATTTAAAATTAAAACCGGATTAAAACAACATTAATCCGGTTTTTCTTGACAGAAAACATAAAAATCATCATAGCGAAAGGAAAGAGAGATTGCGTTCCATGACGACAGCAACACACTCCATCTCGATAAGCCAGCCCGGGCGGCACACAGAAGCCTGGACAAAGACAGGACCCAGCATCGGCCATCGTTCCTTGAACAGTCTGGAGATGACGGCAAAGTCAGACGCATCCCTAAGATAAAGGACAGATGACTTGATATCATCCAGACCCGCACCAGCCTCGTCCAGCAGGGCCGAAACATTCTCCATCATCCTCAATGCCTGGCTCCTTACATCACCCTCGTGCAGTATCCTGCCCTTATTGTCGATACTTGCCGTGCCGCTTATGAAGACATGCTTCCTGTCCCCGTAGGTCACACAGGTTCCACGCTCGAAGGTCACACCATATTCGTATGTAGGGTTGAGATAGTCCTTGGCCTGAAGATATCTTATCTGTCCTTTCTGCAGGCCTTGGACTGCATATGCATCCATGACCACGACCTTACGATAGTCGGAATGTGCTCCTTGGATACCTGTGCTCGCGATGTAATGAGTATCGGGTGTGAGACCGACCGAATCAAAGTAGTTGCGTCTTCCGGTCACGACACCGGCATAATTGGTGTCGACATCGCGGACAAAGATCCATGTCCGGACGCAATCATCGGCCACGTTCATTCCTTCTTCAGCAAGGTCAGAGCCGTAAGAAGAGAAGATTTCCTCCATCTGTCCGAGCGAACCTGAGGCCTCGCCCGTAAGGCAATAAGTCATCTTATGCCTATAGGCAGGATTCAGTTCTCCCTCCATCGTCCACAGATATGCCGAGATCTTGCTTCCGTCAAGAGGCGGCTGCTGTATGACGGATACCTGTCCGATCCCCCTTTCACACACAGCCTTCAGGAGAGACTCCTGCTGATTGGCCGCATCAGAGATGAAGAAGCGCAGAAAGAAAAGTATCCTGCCTTCGGACAAGGACGTAACCTTATCCAGTACTTCTGTCAGTTGGGCCTGGAAGACCGACGTCGGATCGCTGACCCTGATTATGTGGTGTGATTCTATGATTCCTGAGTTCATATCAATTGAATGTTTCTGCTTTTGTTTCCTTGACAATGCGACCTATCGTCTCTGCGTCAAAATCGACAGGACCGTCGGAAAGATCCGGTATATTGAACGACTTGAGACTGTTCTCATAATACCACGGATCCTCCTGAGGGAGTACGAACGGCCTGGTAAGACTGCCGTCATCGTCCACATGGCAGAAATATGGCCTGCCATACTTTCCGTCTCCTCTCTTGCTTGCAAACACGAACCAGCGGCTGTCTGACGACCAGCTGTGGTAGGTGTCTGAGCGGTCAGAATTTGCCGCATCCATGCTCATCACTTCCCCTGTCTGCAGGTTCATCATCTCCAACTGGCATTCAGAGTGCCATATCGGGAAGGTGCCATAGTCCGCAACCGTATACATTATCCACCTCCCGTCAGGAGAACATTTCGGATGACAGACGCTCCCCTTGCGTATGGAAGCATCCCAGACGACCTCAACCTTCCCCTTTACCCTGCCGGTATCCCGGTCGAAGCCTATCCTATAGAGAGAATATCGGAGTTTCCTTATGTCCTGCGGCAAAGACACGCTGTCGGCCGCACAATAATATATGCTGCTTCCGTCCGCCGAAAAGACAGGAAAGGTTTCAAGGACATCCTTGCGCGCAAGAACAGACGGTACAGTGATTCCGTTCCTGTCGAAATCGACTATGGCGAGATCGGATTCGGTATCATACACCTCGAGCCGCCTGCTTTCAAAGAAGTGAAATCCCGGAATGATGATATTGGAAGAGAACACACCGTATCTTCCGGATGGATGGATCTCGCCGTAGACGGTACCTGAGACCATGTCTTCAGTCTTAAGGGAGAGTTTTCTGAGCCGGCCGTTCCTGTTGAGGATGGCGCCTCCGTCCTTGCCTCTGACATAAAACATGGAAAGGTCTGCACGCGACCGGCTGTGCACATGGCAGTTCATGCAGGAATTATTGGTATTCTTCCAGTCTGAGAGGACCTTCTCGTCGAAGTTCTCCAGACATCTCTCTCGTATCTCCACCTCATGCCACACTTCGTATCCGGGTTCTATGAGACGATATGACAGATATGGGTCAATCTTGTCCGAGGAGACATAGACATCCCATTCGTAGGTCTGTTTCCTTCCTCCTCGGAGGCTGATTTCTGAAGAGAAACGGAGGGTGTCGCCTTCTGCCGATGCAAGAAGACTCTTCCACTGATCCATATCCCACATGACTTCCTTGCCGGTGAATCTGATGACCTGGCCCTTGCACCTGACCTCAGTCCCAGCCTTCCTGATACCCGTCATGGTGTAATGGAAATTAAGGGGAGCTATATTTGAAGGAACGGTCACTCCCATATAATCAGGATATATGGCCGAGCCCGCGTTCACGGGCACCTCCACATCACCTCCGCCACAAGCGGTGCAGAATGCAGCCAGAAGAGCCGCAGCTATGATCTTATTTGATGTTTCTCTTAGCATATTGATAGAAGAACCAGTAGGTCTTGCCATACTTCCTTTGCATAGGCTCCATCGCCCCCTGGTTTATATTCACCATTGTATTATAGTCGGAAAATTCCTGAAGTGTCTCCATCGGAATGCCGAAATATGCGATATTCTGCTGAGTCATGGCGCCGCGCCGGGCCAGGAAAATCAGGACTGCCTCGTCGTAAAGGCGTGACCTGTCCCTTGAAGGGTCATAATCCTCGATGAAATGTTCCAGATCCTTGACAAGGATATCAAGACAGAGGAGATACTGTCTTGCGAGTCCATTGTCGGGATTGGATGCCAGCAGACCCTTCAGTATCCCCCTGTAGTCAGCAGGACTATGGACGACATCATATTTCGGGACCAGGGTCCTCATGTAGGAAATATGCTCCTTGACATCGTCAGACTCATGTCCGGGTATCCTGTCCGACACCCATTCTTCACAGCCGGGCTCCCGGGATAAAATATGAAGATACTTTCTTGCCGCCTCGTACTGACCGTTGACAAGATTGATTTCGGCAAGACGCTTGAGATAAGGCACACCGAAATGATTGGCGGAGAATATCTGTCCCAACATGGCACTATGCTCGGCCATCGTCATGGCTCCCAGGTGGTACCAGACCTCGGAAGACGCCGCAATCCTCAATTGCCCCGACTTCTCCCCGACCGGCAGGAAAAGTCCCCTTTCGAAAGGCTGGTAATAATACATCAGACTGTCTGCCAGACACCCTTTCATTGCCATGGCAAGATTGTGACAGTATGCAAACAGGTCTGAAGTCCGTGACCCTTCGGTCAGCAGTCCGACCTTATCCCAGTTGCCGTCAACCGCTTCCAGAACAGCCCCGAAGATTGCGTTCATATCCTCTCCCGGCTCGCCGTACATCCGTACCATCGCGGAGTCATCCATATGGTGGGCAGTCTGCCACATCTGGCGATAATCAATCACTTCCTGCCTGCAGGAGACGAGAAGCAACGAAAGGATGATCAGATATGCGGGACACTTGTTCAATCTCATTCTGAGAATGTCTTTTTGCAAAGATATTCATTTTTTGATAACTTTGTTGATTAGTGTTTTTATTATTTCCAATGAATCGAAGACAGACCATAATATGTTCAGCCCAGTCGGGAGCGGTCATTCTGCTGGCTTTTGCATTCTTTAATTTCATCTATCCATACCATGTCCACCATCAGGAACAGATGCAGATGTTCCGCTTCGGCGCTGACTATTTCCGTGAAAGCGTGATGGTGCCGGGCGGTTTCGGAGATTGGATCGGAGGATTTCTGGTACAGTTCTTCTATCACGCACCCGCAGGTGCGCTTATCCTGGCTGTCCTTCTGGCACTGATACAGATACTGACATGGAAAAACATGGAAAAAGGCTCTTTCGCCGCATATCCTTTGAGTTTTCTCCCGGCGGTGACGATGTTCCTGTTTTTCTGTGACGAGAACGCACTTGTGACAGCATCCATAGCGGTCATAGCATCTCTTGCGTCAGCCTTCGGCCTCATGAAGGTACGTCGCACAGGTCTCAGAAGCATTGTCACAATCATGCTGATGCCTGTGATGTATATGTTTTTCGGAAGCATAAGCATACTCGTCCCCGCAACTGTAGCCCTCAATTCCTTCATACGCAAGGAAAGCACAAAGACAGTGCTCATCTTCACCGTCACAGCAGCCATTACGGCAGTCGCGATACCTATAGCCGGCCGGGAATTCTTCCCATATCCCCTGAGCAGACTCGCTTTCGGCGTCCATTATCATCGCTATCACAACGCCATTCCGCTGCTGGCCTGGACATCTGTCGTCCTCATCCCTGTGGCGATTCTTCTGGCGCCCCTCTTCAAAAAGGACAGGATGATCGCGTTGAGCCTGGCTCTTTCCTTTCTTCCTGCCGCATTCCTTGTTCCGATGTTCGCAGACATGGAGAAGGAGAGGCTTTTCGGATATGACTTCATGACAAGGATGGGACAGTGGAACAAGATACTCACCACTTCCCGCAGACATGTCCCGGATTCCCCTATCGCCGTCGAATGTACCAACCTTGCCCTTGCAAAGACAAGCCATATGGCAAGCGATATGTTCACGTTCTTCCAGAACGGCCCGGCCGGCCTCCTGCCTGAATTCACAAGAGACCATTTCTCTCCGGTTCCGACAGGAACGGTATACTATCATCTCGGCATGCCCAGCACAGCCCAGACCTTCTTCTTCGAGTCCCAGGAAGGCATTCCTGACTTCCAGAAGAGCGCAAGACTGACACAGGCCCTGGTCAAGACCAATCTGATAAACGGGGATTATGAAGTGGCAAGGAAATATGTCAGGGCTCTCAAGCAGACCTTGTTCTACAGAGAATGGGCAGAAGAGACCGAGGAACTGCTCGACAATCCTGAACTCATCGACAAGGTGCCTGAATATGCATACCTGCGCTCTGTCCGGATGAAGGAACATGACATCATGTTCAGTCAGGAGGAGTTGGATTCGATGCTTGGTCTCCTGTATATCGAGAACAACTCCAACACCATGGCTATGGATTATCTTCTTGCCTGGTGTCTGCTTAGAAAAGACCTTCCCCGCTTTTTCGAATGTCACAAACTCCTGAAGGAAGGCTATGACGCCCGCCATTATCAGGAGGCGGTCGTGCTATACTGGGCTCTTACTCATGACGGTCCTGAGGGTATGCCTGGCTTTGTCACAAAAAAGACTGCATCAAGTTTCACAAAATTCATAAATGCCGTTCAGTCCGGCAGAAGCGAAGAAAGCCTTATGAAGGAATTCGGAAACACATACTGGTTCTATTACTATTACCGATTCAAATGATGAAAAGATCTATACACATGCTGATTGGCATTCTTCTGCTTGCCTCATGCTACAGGTTTGACCCGAACATTGCACGATATACGGACGGGCCGATCTGGCCGGACTACATGGATATCACCGTTCCAGCGGGAATAGCACCGCTGAATTTCGGATACACAGATGCGGATGGTCCCGTACCGGTGACCACTTTCACGCATGGAGACATGAGTGTTTCCATAAAAGGACGCGAAGTGGTATGGAAGGAACAGGAGTGGAAGGATCTCCTCGAGAAGGCCAAAGGTGGAGACATCGTGGTGAAAAGCAGCGTGCTTCCGGACACATGGACAATACATGTCTCGGAGGATGAGATCGATTATGGCATCAACTACCGTCTCATAGCACCAGGCTATGAAGTCTACAGCAAGATGGGAATATACGAGAGAAGGCTTTCTGACTACAAGGAGAAGGCTCTTATCGAGAACACCCAGTTTGACGGCTGTGTGAACTGCCATTCATACAACAGAGGCGACCCCAAAAATTACAGCCTGCATATCAGAGGCAGTCACGGAGCCACCCTTCTGAACATTGACGGGCAGATGGAAGCATATGACACGAATACGGACAGCACCCTCGGTTTCTGCGTATACCCATACTGGCATCCTGACGGAAATCATATAGCATATTCATCAAACAACACGCGTCAGGGCTTCCATGTGCTTGCCGACAAACTCATTGAGGTGTTTGACCTTGATTCCGACCTTCAGGTCTACGACGTGAGAAACAATTGTCTGATAAGCGCAGAATCGGTCAAGAAGAAGAATGTATGGGAGACCTTCCCCGCCTTCTCGGCAGACGGAAAAACCTTGTTCTTCTGCGCCGCGACCCCAAGGCCGATACCTGCAGAAGTGAATCAGATCAGATACAATCTATGCAGAGTGGATTTCGACCCTGCCACCGGCACAATAGGCTCCGTAGTCGACACTTTGGTCTTCGCCGAGCAGATGGGCAAGAGCGTATCATTCCCAAAGCCATCCTATGACGGAAAGCTTCTGGTTTACACTCTGTCCGACTACGGCAACTTCAGCATCTGGCATCACGAGGCCGACCTATGGATCATGGATCTTGAAACAGGCATTTCACGTCCGATGGACAAGGCCAACAGCAATGACACTGAATCATACCACAGCTGGTCATCCAACAGCAGATGGCTCATGTTCAGCAGCCGCAGGGATGACGGCCTCTACACCCGTCTGTACTTCTCCCACATTGACCGGAACGGTCAGGAAAGCAAGCCTTTCATGCTTCCCCAGAAACATCCTTTGCATTATTACAGTCATCAGAACAGGTCCTATAACGTACCCGAGTTCGTCACAGGACCTGTAAGTCTTGACCGTACGGACGCAGAAAAGAAGGTCAACTCCTCCGAGCGCATCAAGTTCGGCTTCAGGATGTCCGAATAAAACAGACGCCCCTAACGAGGATATTCCTTTTCTGCATACATATGGATGGTCTTCAACTTCATAGCCATCCAGCACAGAAGGATTCCCAGAAGGAGGAAACCGACTCCCGCCACGACTATCACTGCCGCAATTCCGGCCCTGAAAGGATTGGCAAGGACGAGGATGGAAAGAAGAAGGAGAATGACTCCACCGAAGATGACCGTACCGCCTCCGCTGATCCTGAACGTGTCAAGATCGCCTCCGAAGGCAATCATCATGAAACTGTGGTACATCATCCATATGCCCATCATTATAGGCAGGATGACCAGAGTCACACCCGGATATACACAGAGGAAGATTCCGAGAAGGAGGTCGATGACGCCTCCCACCACCATGTATCCCCTCATAGCAAGATAATTGCCGCTTGTCGAGGCGACGATGAGTTGGGCCGCACCGACAATCAGCATGACGACTCCCGTAAGGATGCTGAGCGTAACGTAACTTTCCAACGGGAAGACAAAAACGATGATGCCCAATACGACACACAGGATGCCGGCAAGGAGCATGAGCCACCAGTGCTGCACGGCACGGCTGACTTTGTTTGGCAAGTTCTCAAAATGACGTTTCATAACACTAACTTTTAACCGATGTCATGAAATGTCAATTATCATGCCTTCTACCGATAACGATAAAGTTTCACATACAGGACCTTATAGTCTCCGACCGAAATGCGGACATGGCGTCCCTGGTGATCCTGGTCACCGTTCAGACGGCGGACATGACGGAATGTTCCGTCCGGAAGGACATCGACTTCGTCGACTGATGCCAGACCGCAGCGCGTGGAGAAATCTGCTCCATACCGGAAGCGGCAAAACCATCTTCTCCAAGGGACTTATGCTCCTGAGCA
>CAZYCJ010000038.1:0-18493 GCA_964645495.1 uncultured Muribaculaceae bacterium | reverse complement strand
CAGCAGGACGGGCGACGTGAGGATCTCCAATCAAAAAACCGCCCCTTTTTAATATTTGATATTGAAGTAATCCAGCATCGCCTTGTAGTTATCTTGTGCGGCAAGACAGGTATCAAGCAGGTAGCCTCGGAGATCGTTCCACTCTCGGAGTCCACGATAGTAGTACATCTTCAGTTCTTCTGTGATGATGAACGGAACATATCCATTTGCAAGAAACTCCTTGAACATGATCAGACGACCGACACGACCGTTTCCGTCTTGGAACGGGTGGATGGCCTCAAACCTTTGATGCAGGTCAACAATATCTTCAAAAGTCTTGTTCTTCTTCGAGTTGTATTCCTTGAGGAGAGCCTTGACCTCACGATGTACCTTTTCCGGAGCGGTAGTCTCATTGCCTCCGACCTCGTTTGGCAGACGCTTGTACTCACCGACAGCAAACCAGTCCTTGCGACTGTCGGATGTTCCGGTCTTGAGAATCTGGTGGAGTTCCTTGAGCAGACTCTCTGTCAAAGTCTCCTCTGCACGATCAATGATAAGGTCTATGCAGCGGAAGTGATTGACGGTTTCCATGATATCATCCACACGGACACTCTCGCCTTCAATACCGATGGTGTTGGTATCGAAGATATAACGGGTCTGATCATGAGTAAGACGGCTTCCCTCAATATGATTGGAGTTATAGGTAAGGTCAATCTGGGTGCGATGATAAATGCCACCTTTTATCTTCATCTGCTTCTGCTCACGAAGAACCTGCAGCAATGGAGACACCTTCTTGGCTCTGCTCTTTTTTGACGGAAGGTCTGCATCCTCCGGTATGTTCCAAGTCTTACCCATAAGGTAAGCCCCCTCTATCTTACCGAGGTTGCAATAATTTCGTGCTGTTCTCTCAGAGATACCATGCCTCTGAGCAAATTCCGATACTGAAATATACTTCATAATGCTGTGCTATCGGCAAGGTTTGAGCCGAAAACCACTACAAATATACCCATTTTTGCCGATATCGGCAAGGTTTGCTTATTTCTTTCAGGCCCAACAGACGCAGGAACTTCAGACAATCATGCAGAATGGCGACTGTTGGGGTTTCAAACGAAAAAGGGGGCGGTTTCTTGATTGGAGATCCTCACGTCGGGACTTCGCCCCTCCTCAGGATGACGGAAACGCAACCACAGGACACCAGATGGCCGATCAGGTCGGCCATGACGAAGAGGATGACAGACATGACGAAGAGGAAAACCCACACAATGATTTTATTGCCTACAGACAACAAAAATAATACTTACCTTGTTTTTGTTGTCCATAAGTGTTAATTTTGTCTCGCTTTAATTAGAAACAGCATGGAGATTTTGACTAGAAAGCATTACGCTGACAAGGTGGATTCATGGATAGGCAAAGGCAATATCATTGTCCTTGCAGGTCCTCGCCGAGTGGGTAAGAGTTATATTCTTAAGGACTTTATCGAGAGGCACTCTAAGGAAGAGGACATAAATGTAATCTATGTGGACAAGGAGAAGAAGGCGTTCAAGGGAATCAAGACAAAGGACGATTTGGATAACTACATTGAGAGTCTTTTTCTGTCTGGAAAGCATAATTGTATTCTTGTTGACGAGGTTCAACAGATCGAAAAGTTCGAGGAGAGCATCTGCAGCTGGTACACGGAGGACAATACAGATGTGATTATCACGGGTAGTAATTCAAAGATGCTGTCCGGCGATCTTTCGACTTTATTGGCAGGCAGATATGTCGAGATTCGTGTACATCCGTTGACTTATCCGGAATTTCTTATGTTTCATGATCTTCAGGATAGCGATGACTCGCTGATGAAGTATCTGAATTATGGCGGTCTGCCTGGTCTTCGCCAGATCGGACTGGATAGTGATGAGCATGTGTGGGCCTATCTCTCAAGTGTTTTCAACACAATAATGCTTAAAGATATCATTGAGCGTCATGACATTCGTAATGTTCCTTTCTTGAATAATCTGATTGCATTCTATGCTGACACTACGGGTAAACTGACTTCTGCCAACAGCGTATCAAAGTATATGAAATCGCAGGGTGAGAACATATCAAGCAATCTGGTGCTGCTATATAGGAGTTTCTATGAGGAGGCATATCTGCTGAATATTGCTTCACGCTACGATATTCATGGAAAGAAGATTCTGGAATCCAACGAGAAGGTGTATTGGGACGATCTCGGACTACGTAATCTCAAGGCTGAAGGCAGTATGGATTCATATATTGAGAAGGTTATCGAGAATGCTGTTTATAAGCATCTATGTTTTTTAGGTTATAAGGTGCAGGTTGGCGTTCTCGGGGCAGGTGAGGTTGATTTTGTATGTACGAGACCTGGCGAAACCGCATATGTACAGGTTACATATCTGATGGGTGAGCAGGCCACAAGAGACAGGGAGTTCGGACCATTGGAGAAGATCCGCGACAATCATCCGAAATATGTGATCAGTGCCACTCCGTTCCTGACTTCAAGGGATGAGAATGGTATCAAGCATATCTCTTTGAGAGAGTTTCTTAATAAGGGGCTGCTTTTTGATTGGAGATCCTCACGTCGGGACTTCGCGACCTCAGGATGACGGCAGGGACTGGCGGTATCCCACAGCGTATGCAGGCCGGTATTTATTCTGCGAGTTTGTCGAGGCAGAGTTCTATCAGCTTGCGGACCTGAGGCTTGTAGTCAGGGTTGGAGGCCTTATGGTGGCGATGGGCGATGATGCAGCAGACTGTGCCTGCATTGTGGCCAAGATGGGCAGCGATACCGGCAATGGCAGAGCCCTCCATCTCGAAGTTGGTCACCTTGAGGTCGCCGAAACGGAAACTCTCAAAGGTCTCCAGCATGTCAGGCATAGCGAGAGGCATACGCAAAACACGTCCCTGAGGGCCATAGAAGCCGCTCGCGGCGATAGTCATTCCCGGATATGTGCAGTCACGGAACTTCTCAGACATCTTCTCCCCTGCCCTGACAAAATAAGGATCAGGCAGATGCTTGTTCCAACCTGTGTGCTTCTTGAAGGCCTCTTCAATGTCCGCCATAACTATCTTGTCACGGTCGGCGTACCAGTTGAGCAGGCCGTCACATCCTACAGAAATGTGTGAGAACACAAAACCGCCGAGAGGAATCTCCGGCTGGATGGCACCAGATGTGCCGATACGGAGAATATTAAGGGTGCGATGCACAGGCTTGACCTCACGAGTCTCGAAATCGACATTTGCAAGAGCATCGAGTTCGTTCATGACGATATCGATGTTGTCTGTACCGATACCGGTCGACAGGGCAGTGATACGGACCCCTTTGTACTTGCCTGTAACAGAGACAAATTCACGGGATGCATGCCTGAATTCCTTCTCGTCGAAATATTCCGCGATCATATCAACACGACCGGGATCACCTACCAGGATCACATTGTCCGCAAGTTCTTCGGGACGGAGATGGAGATGGAACACCGATCCGTCGCCATTGATTATAAGTTCTGATTCTGCGATTCTCATATTTTTCATCATTAGTTCTTAAACTTTCAAATATAGTTTTTTCTTAGGAAATTTCCTATTTTTGCCATTCATATAAAATATAATCATATGTGGCAAAGAATCCAGACGCTATATCTGGGCATCGCGACAGCAATAGTCTTTGCGATGTTCTTCTGCACGTTCGCTACCATTATCGGGCCGAACGGCACTGAAATCACCATAGGATACTCGGAAAAACTGTCCTACCTGTCGCTGATGATCATGATGTTCATCGCTCATGTGGCCGCTACGGCAAGTTTCAAGGTATTCATTCTTCAGGCCAGAGTCTGCATCATCGCCGGCCTCCTAGCAGTCGGCTTCCAGATATGGCTCGGTATCGACATATTGAGAAACATGGACGAGATGTCATTTTCGATCACTGCACTCTTCCCGCTTGTGGCAGCAGTTCTGGACTTCATGGCTGCAAAGAAGTCATTGGTCGATGAAATGACCGTTCAGGCCGTCAGGAGCACGAGAAAGAGCAGGAGAAGAAAATAGAGACTGCAAATATGATGTCCGGTATTGAAGGAGAGAAACATTTCCCTAAGTTTCTGTTTCTCGACTCAATACCGGACATCATATGTTTTGTAATCATCGTTACACCAGGGCAAACGAGAGGTCACCCTTGCAGCATAGTTTGCCGTCGACAGTAAGTTCGGCCTGACAGAAGAAGATGTTACCTCTCTTGGCCTTCAGACGGGCAGTCACCTCACAGAGGTCACCTGGTTTCACAAGATTCTTGAATCTGACATTGTCAATGCCGCTGTACAAAGTGGTCTTCCCGACAATCTCATCCTTTACTAGAAGTGCGCAACTCTGGGCCATTATCTCGCATTGGATCACACCGGGAACTATCGGATTTCCAGGGAAGTGTCCCATGCAGAAGTATTCGTCTTCCTTGACAAGATACCTGGCGTGTGCAATACCATCGGCATCTATATCTATACTGTCCACCAGAAGCATAGGTTCACGGTGCGGCAGATATTTCTTCAATTCGTCTCTATCCATAATGTGTGCAATTATCCGTTGTATTTCCTGAAGGCAACGCATCCGTTGTGTCCGCCGAATCCGAGCGAGTCGGAAATCGCGATAGTCAAAGGAGCCTTGACAGCCTTGACAGGCGTATAGTTCAGGTCGCACTCCGGCTCCACTTCATCAAGATTTGATGTAGGAGGCACTACACCATTTTTCAGGGCGAGTACCGAAACAACAGACTCTGCAGCACCTGCGGCACCGAGCATATGTCCGGTAGAACCCTTTGTGGAACTGATATGTGCCTTGTATGCATCCTCTCCGAGAGCAAGTTTGAATGCAGCAGTCTCCGACACATCGTTGAGTGCTGTACCTGTACCGTGAGCGTTGATGTAGAGCACATCATCCGATGTATATCCCGCCTCATCGAGAGCCTGTCTGATGGCAGCCGACTGGGTTACTCCGTCAGGACGAGGGGCTGTGACATGGTGTGCATCGCAAGTATTGCCATATCCGCAGACCTCTGCGATGATGTCCGCACCACGAGCAACGGCATGTTCATATTCCTCAAGGACGAGCATTGCCGCACCTTCGGCCATCACGAATCCGCCACGGTTCTTGTTGAACGGAAGTGAAGCATACTTCGGGTCTTCTGCGCGGGAAAGGGCCTTGGCATTCGCGAAGCCTGCGATGCCGAGCGGAATGATGGCAGCCTCCGATCCTCCGGCGATGATGGCATCGGCATAGCCGTGCTTGATGGCTCTGTACGCCTCGCCTATCGCATGGGTCGAAGTCGCACATGCAGTCACAACAGGAAGACACGGGCCGCAGGCATTGTTGCGGATGGCGATGTTTCCTGCCGCAATATTCGATATCATGGTAGGGATGAAAAGCGGAGACACCCACTTTGCACCTTCGTTGATGAGTTTCTCAGTCTCGCGCACCTGAGTCGCGAAGCCTCCGATTCCAGAACCGACATAGACTCCGAACCTGAAAGGGTCGATGTTTCCGTCCTCTGCGGAACTAAGTCCCGACTCACGGACAGCCTGCCACGCAGCCGCTACTGCGTATACAGTAAACTTGTCCTGTTTCCTTGCAAAAGGAGGTTCGATACCGTAATCAGCAGGTACGAAATCCTTCACCTCACCTGCAATCTTCACCGGCAGATCATCTGTAGGGATAGAAGTTATGAAATCAATGCCACAGACTCCTTCGACAATATTCTTCCAATAAGTCTCGACATTATTTCCGACAGGAGAGATCACACCTGTTCCTGTCACTACTACTCTTTTAGTCATATATATTCCAAGTTAAAGTTTCTTCATTACGCAAGTCTGGATGAAAAGCCCGCAATGATCTTCTCGGCCCCAAGGATAAGGTCCTCGACAATATCCTTTGCCGGCTCTATCTTCTTGACCAAGCCTGCACACTCGCCTGCCATGTAACTTCCGTTGCGGTCACCTTCCTGAACAGCCTTGCGGAGCGCTCCGCTGCCGAAAGCGAGGATATCCTCCTGCTTTACTGAAGGGTCAGACTCCATCTTTGCAAATGTCTTCGAGAACGGAGTCTTCAAAGAGCGGACAGGGTGTCCGAGAGTCTTTCCGGTAACGATGGTAGAGATATCTGTAGCCTTGAGTATCTTTTCCTTATAGTCGGCATGCACGGTACATTCCTCGGCAGAGAGGAACCTGGTACCCACCTGGATCGCATCTGCGCCAAGCATGAAGGCGGCTGCAGCGCCACGACCGTCACAGATACCTCCTGCGGCGATGACAGGGATATCAAGTGCATCGACGACCTGAGGCACAAGAGGCATAGTGTGGAGTTCACCGACATGTCCTCCTGATTCCGCACCCTCGGCAACGACAGCATCAGCACCTGCGGCCTGCATCTTGAGGGCGAGCGCAACTGATGCCACCACCGGAATCACCTTGATTCCTGCCTCCTTCCACATAGGCATATACTGTGCAGGAGAGCCTGCCCCTGTCGTAAGTATCCTGACTCCTTCTTCGGCCACCATCTGGGCAATCTCACCGGCATTAGGAGCCTGAAGCATGATGTTCACGCCAAAAGGCTTGTCAGTAAGTTCACGACACTTCCTTATCTCATTCCTGACAGCCTCTGTGCCTGCATTGATCGATGAAATCAGTCCAAGTCCTCCTGCGTTTGAAACCGCCGCCGCAAGTGACGCATCGGCCACCCAGGCCATTCCTCCCTGAAACACCGGATACTGTATTCCGAGCATTTCACATATTCTGCTTTTTATCATCTTATTTCAATCAAAAGTTTACAAAATTACAAAAAATCATTTAATCTCCACCTCTACAACTCAAACAGGACAGCACCTGAGACAAATCCTGCACCGAAGGCACTCATCGCTATGAGGTCTCCTTTCTTGATGACACCGTTCCTTCTGCACTCATCAAGAAGGATCGGACAACATGAACTGGATGAATTGCCGTGATCCTCTATGTTGGTAGGAAACTTTTCAGCAGGCTGTTCCAGATACTCCTGAATCGCATTTATGATGCGGATATTCGCCTGATGGAGAAGATAATGGTCCACATCGTCTGCACTATGCCCGGTCTCCTCAAACGTCCGTGTGATGTCCTTGCTTGCAGCCTTGACTGCAAACTTGAACACATCCTGACCCTTCATCTGCAGAGGCACATCTGTTTCTTCCTTAGTGATATATGGTGTAGGATGCAGAAGACGATACTGCCACAATTTGTCGGTAGCGCTGGCTGCAGAGAGTTTGATACTCTTGATGTTATCTCCCGGAGTAAGGACTGCGGCACCTGCACCATCCCCGAAAAGGACGCAGGTCCTGCGATCGCTCCAGTCAGTCATCCTGGTAGGTTCCTCCGCACAGACTACAAGCACATTCTTCACCCTTCCTGCCTTGTAGAAGGATTCCGCAATTTCAAGTGCATGTATGAAACCTGCGCAGGCGCAGTTGATGTCAATGCATGGGCAAGAGGCACCTATACCTCCCTGGATGATGCAACTCAACTGAGGAGTCACATATTCGTTAACAACATTGGAGCATATGATGAAGTCCAATTCTTCTGCCTTCATATCAGCATCGGCAAGAGCCCTCCGCGCAGCCTCGATGGCCATGTCCTCAAGTTTCTCGTCTGAGATGACATGTCGGCTTTTCACTCCGGTTCTTGTCGTGATCCACTCATCGCTGGTGTCAAGAAACTGCGAGAGCATGTCGTTCGTAACCACTTTCTTGGGAAGCACGCTTCCCGTTCCTGAAATTTTCATCGTTCGTATTTTTATTCCTCGGCTGCAAAATTAGAGACACCCCGAAAGTTATGAAAATTAATGTGGCGAGGTCTCAGTGAAGTTGGCGGAACACAGAAAGAAAGGGGGCGTTCGTGGTGATTGTTTGCTATTTGGGGCAAAATTTTCTACATTTGCCTCACTAAAACCGAAAACAGACAATGATTCTTGATACAAAAATCCCAGGCTATCTGCTTGGAAAATACCAGTTGATAGGCACGGTGACCTTCTCCGTCCTCTTCGCAATCGTGTTCCTCAACATATACATTCCATTCTCCGACACGGCATGGTTCGGACTAGGAGACTCGACAATGTTCCTGAACACGATCGTATTCGTGGCCGCAGCAATCTTCACACTGATATGCAGCAGGACGCTCATGTACAAGAGCAAGAAGTTGTTCGAGATGAACTTCCTGACCTATATCATCTGGTGCATACTTGAAATCGTATGTATATGCGGGTTCTACACAGGCATCACTCTCGACATTCCCACTGCACACGAGGAACCTACAATGAAGATATTCGGACGCTCACTTCTATATGGAGCGATAGCGCTCGGCGTACCGTACATCATTGCAGGAATGTATTTCGCGATCATCGACAAGAACAACACCATCAGACTCATGAACTATGAGAATGTGGTGACGGACGAACCGGTGAAGACAGGAATGCAGACAAATCAGAAGATCACGCTGTTTGACAACAGCGGAGCATTGAAACTCTCCCTTAGTCTCGACAATCTATATTATATCGAATCCGATGACAATTATATAAAGGTATGGTATACAGACAGCAAGGGAGAGTTGAAGCAGTATATGCTGCGCTGCCGTCTGAAGACTGTAGAGGAGAGTTTCAAAGGCAGCGGACTCATGCGTTGCCACAGAAAGTATATCGTAAATATCCGCAAGGTCAGCATGCTCCGTAAGGAAAGTGACGGATATATACTTGACCTTGACAAGGAGGAGATTCCTCCTATTTCAGTCACAAAGACTTATACGGATTCGGTGCTGAGCCATTTCACGGAGCAGTCCCCTCTTCTCGAACCGCTCGAAGACTGAAAATCAGTAGGCTACGGGAATGGAGTCGATTCTGACGAATTTCTGGACGAATGTTTCGTCATCCTTCGCCACCCAGGTCATCCCTGTGGCAGTGAGATCCTTGATGATGTACCTGTGCGACCAGTCTCCCGAATCGTGGTCGTAATTTCCTCTGATGACAGCACCAAGTTCAGGATCCGTTTCAAGATAATACGACCCCGTGACCACATGAGGCACATCCATGAATGAATCCAGATTCTGATACATCGTATACGTACGGTCGTTTCTGACTATGTCGAGATACACATATGTACCGCTCTGAAGAGCATTTCCGTTCCACTCCGTCAGTTCCCATTGACCGGATATATTGTTTGCATTGACCTCAAGGTATACAACCTTCTCAGAGAGGTCGTTCTTGTCACATGAGACTGTCGCGACAGCAATAAGGGTAAGGATCAGATATTTGATATATTTCATGAGTTTTGTTGTTTTCATTGATTAGTTAAAGCGGATGGTGATTGAGGACTTGGAAGGAGGGAGTCCCAGACCTTTGAGGATCACCTTCATATTTTCCCGGGCCTGCCCGGCCTGGGGATCATATGTGATCACGATCTCACCTTCATGCCCCGCAGATACCGTCTGCGGCCTCACCTCAAATGACAGGCATTCCGGAAGAAAGGCGTTTTCACATTCAAGCGTCAGAGGCTTGTCACCGACATTGATGAAGCGGAGTTTCTCCACCGCCCTACTGCCTTCCGCGAACTCCACTGCCGAGCGACGCATACGGACATATCCCATCTGTACCGGCCATTCGCCGGACATATCGGCACCGGCCTCCACATCGACACTCAGGGTCAGCACAGCAGCAGGGGCATTTCCCTCGCGGGTATAGACGAATATCCTGCGCTCGAATCTTCCCGGATGGCCTTTCGGGTCATATCTGACGGATATCTCCGTCTTCTCCCCGGGTTCAAGCATCATTCTCCCTGCCGTGGCACGGACGCATGAGCATGTGGTTCTCAATGCCTTGACCTCAACCCTGTCTGTACCGAGATTCTGCATTTCATACACATACACCGACGGAGCATCATCCTCATTCATCTTCGGTGCGACGATACGCCTGACATTGAATCCCAGTGAGGCCGAATCACACGAAAGACGGGGAGAATTCACAGCCTCCAGCAGATCCTTCGGGACTATCCTGATCTGAGCATAGGAGCTCATGGAAAGTCCCGTAAAAAGGCACAAGGCAGTTATGAGTCTGAGAATCTTCATCTGTTAGAGCCAGCCGTTTCCGTCAGCACCACTGCGGACAGTGATGACGAACTTGTCTGTGCGGCTTCCTGTAACGGTCGCCTCTGTCTGTCCGGCCTTGAGGCCCTTGACTATCATTCTGCCGTCAACGATTTCTGCTGTCGCGACACTTGTATCAGACACATTCACAGTGAATGAGGAGCCTTCCATGTACATGGACGGAATCGCTGTAGCCTGGCCACCTTCCTGAACATAAATATTAGGGAAGGTCATAGCCACTCCGGCACCTTCAACAGCCTTAAGAAGGGCGTATGCATTCACCTGACCATATCCCATTTTGCCTTTGAAAGCATCCATATCGATCTGCATCATAGGTGCGGACTCGAACAGGTCGATGACATATTTCTTATACTGCTTGGATCCTGCCATATAGGAATCTATCGGGGTACATGTCTCATAAAGAAGAGCCTTGAACTCGTCAGCAGTGAAATGTCTTCTGAGTCTGGCGGCATATGAAAGGCCGAGAGCAGCGACTCCTGATACATGAGGACATGCCATCGAAGTACCTTCCATGTAGCCATAACCGCTCTCGCTGATGTGCTTAGGAACAGTAGAGAGGATGCAGCCGACCTCGCCCACCTTGTGCGTCTCGTCAGCATAGTCCCAATAATAGTCCTGGTCGCCGCCAGGAGCGGAGATTGTAGTTCCCGGGCCATAGTTGCTGTAAACGGCAGGGGTGAAGTCGCCCGCAGTCGCAGCAACAGCAACGAAATCAGGGTATGCTCCAGGATAACTTGCCGCAGGAGCAGCCTCGTTTCCTCCCGCAAAAATGGCCAGACCACCTTCTATCACACCATCAGGAGATCCTGCGTTATGGATGAAGTAGTCGAGAGCCTTGCGCTCCAGGACATTGTACGTCTCCCATTCCTCGTCTGTCGAGTATTGCGGAGTCCATTCATAGGGATTGGCGGCACCTGAAATATAGCCCCAACTACACTGAAGGATTACAGCACCGTTGTCTGCCGCATACTTTATGGCACGCACCTCTTCGAGAACTGTGCCTGCATATGCACCTGAGAATATCTGGCATGACATGATCTTTACTCCAGGAGAGGTATTGTCACCACCGGCGATGGAACTGATGCCGATTCCGTTGTTGTTGGTAGCCGCAATCACTCCCGCCACATGGCTTCCGTGGCCGGTGTCGTAAACACTGTTGATTGAAATCATTCCGTGATCACCGACGAAGTTGTATCCGTGTATGTCACCGACATATCCGTTTCCGTCGTTATCGTCATGCGACCCCCATATCTCGCCTTCATTCACCCAAAGACTGCCCTTGAGGTCAGGATGTTCCACATCCACACCTTCATCAAGAACAGCAACGATGATGGATGGGTCTCCTTTCGTGAGGTCCCATGCCTTCTCCACCTGCACATCCGCGTCCTTCACAAACTTAGCAGGACGAAGTGTCCCATCATTGACCAGATGCCACTGATCCGGGAGAAGAGGGTCATTGAAGGCACCTGCAGAAGGATTCCCTGCATAGTCATTCAGTCTTTGAACCGAGAGAGGAACAGCCTTCCTGTCAGAAGCCCTCTTCAGAGTCCTGTTATACTCGACACGGCTCACTTCTCCAAGTTTCGAAAGGGCAGAGGCCACATCCTCGACAGAATGGTCTTCATCGAAACGCACCACATACCACAGATGGAGTCCTTCTTCCCTGGCCTTGGCCTCGGTACGGCAATCGACAGGGAACACCCTTTCGATCTTATAGTCCTTCACCATTTCCAGAACTTCATCCACACTGAGGACCCCGCTGCGGGTCATAGGACGGGACGGACCGCTCTTCGTCATTCCGGCCTGCTCCAGAATGCCGCTTACACTCGGATCGAAACGCACAAGAAGTTGTCCGGAAACCACATCCTCAGACATCTGAGGTATCTTGGAATCAGGAGCATCCACCTCAGTCCGGGGGCCTTCCACCGAGCATGCATTAACAACAAGGAGCATGGCTGCGGCAAATAAATATATGATTCTTTTCATCGTCATCATCAATTCTGGGTCTTATTCGGATTATACTTCTTATTCACATACTGCTCATAATAGTAGTCAAGACTTGTCGGTTCATTTGCAAACCCGGCATTCTTGCCGTCACGAGTCTTGCCTTCCTGAGTAAAAATCAACAGTTCCGGTGCCCAGTAGTCCAGTTTCGGATGGTATAGAAGCCAGTCAGGCAGATCACCCGTAAGTCTGTTCGAGTTTATTGCAAAGAAATCCGTATCAGGAAGCACCTTCGGCATTCCGATCAGGATGTCCGGAAGCGTATCCGTCGCATGTACCTCCTCGGCAGTCCACTTAGGAATACCAGGCTCATATTTCAAATCAGGGAGTTCACCGTGGAGATAGTTCACCGACAGGCGGAGAGTATCAAGATTGTCCCATTTGAGAAGTCTTACAGGGAATTTCGGCTCATCGATGAATCCTCCGACATTTTCCCTTGTGTCATTGCTCAGGTCATATATTGCATTTCTCTGGTTCGCATTCAATACAAGCGCATGAAGATTAGGGAAATTCTCCGGAGTGAGAATGTCAGGAACGGTCTGGAAACAGTTCGAACTGAGGTCCAGATATTCAAGGTTCCTGAGATTTACGAAATCAGGATGCAGGCTCACAAGGCCGTAGGCTCCGATGGTCAACCTCTTGAGTTGAGTGAGTTTCGTGACATATTCGCCGGTATCAAGACTCTTGAGGAACTGGTTGGCATTCGAATAGAAGACAATCTCCTCTGCTGCAGTAAGATACTGAACCTCATAAGGCAGACTTTCCTTTGTATTGAACATGAAGAACTGAACATACTTCACTCTCCCTTTGTCCGGGCCATCCTTCCACACCGCCACATTGCTCCAGTGTTCCATTCTCTCAGCCGTATCGAATTCAATGAAACTGTTCAGCGCACGACTGACAGCAAGGATTGCCAGAGAGTCTCCGGCAGGAGTACCGACAGGTATCGGCTCGGCAGCCCTCTGAACCACCATGAGGCCATCGTGATGTCCCATGGTCACATCCTCCTTAGGACGGAACTCCACCTCAGCAATCCTCTCCACATCACGGGAATTGACTTTCCAGTCAAAACGCACCTTCGTACCTCTCGGACGCACTCCCCTGTCAAGATTCAAGGCACTCTTCTTATATGAAAGCCAACTTTCCGATCCGGCAGGAAGCACCACGTCGAAATCGACGTTTGACTTCACCTTGACTTCGAAATACCTTGACTCGTATGCTGCGAATTCAGCCACATCGACATTTGTCTTATCAAGTACGATCTGGTACTCGAATCCTTCCTGAACAATAGAAAAATCCTTCTTGTCTTCATTGGAGTCAAGACTCTGGATACGCACTGCACCCTTCCTCTGAGAAACCTGAAGAGTAGAATCGATGCTGACCGTACATTCGGTCTCTCCCCTTCCGTTTGCAGGGGACACAGAGATCCATGGCTCCTCAGTGATGGCCACCCAGTCTCCCTGAGCAGTGACCTTGATGGTCCGGGCGCCACCGGCAGGGCCTACCGGGATCTCACCATTCTCAAATCCGGTATCTACATTGAACTCAATGTTCTCAGCCGGCTCACATGCAGCAGCAAGGACTGCAATCAGAAATGCATATAATATTTTTAATTTTCTCATGACTGTCATTCCTTCCTTTAATTCAACATATAGTCACAATTCCTGATGTCCTGAGTCTTGTCATAGATCAGATAGTAGGCTCCCACCTGATGTGCGTAACATATGTCCGAAGCATCGAAGATGATCTCAGGGTTGTCGCTGATGTCAAGATAGTATATCAGAGTCGATATGGTATCCTCGATCTTTCCGAGGTTGTTCGAACCGATATAGAATCCTCTCAGACCTCTGTGATTGTACAGTCCCGTCGGCCATTCAGACAGACATCTCTCACCGTTCTCATCACGCTGCCCGCGGATGGCAAACACCGTAAGATACTGGCTGTCAAGAGGCTCCCAAGGGAAACTTGAGAACCGGTTGTACGAAAGTTCCACACCGTAGAGATACGGCATGTTGCCGGCATGCATCTCATACGGAAGGTCATCCAGATCATTGTATGAAAGGTCGAACGACGAAAGATGGATCGAATTCTCATATGTGAATGCCCCCTTCGGAATATTGCTGATATTACATCCTCTGAAGTTGATGTTCATAATCTTCGAGTTCGACTTTGCAAGTTCTATCGGATATTCCGTCAACTCGGGATTGTTTGCAATCGTGAGTGTCTCCACATACACACCTCGGAAATCATCAGGGAAAGACGAGATATGATTGTATGAAAAGTCAATCGAAACGATGGCGTATAATGACCCGGAATCAAATATGTTCGGGAATTCGGTGAAATTGTTGTTCCTCACGGAGAAGGTCTCCGCATCCTCCATATAGCAGAACACGCCCTTGTCATTTACAGGGAATGAAGACAATCTGTTGTTGTCAAGATGGAGTTGGACAGGCTTGATGTCATTTCCCCATGCGCTCTCGATAGTATGGATCTTGTTTGACGAGAAGTCCATCATACCAAGTTTCTTCATGTTCGTTATCTCGGCAGGAACGACCTCCAGATTGTTGCTGTTGAGATAAAGAATCTGTATCTTCTCGCGTGAAGGGCCTGTGGCTATGGCCTTGAGACCTTTGAGCACCTCCTCAGAACTCCACTGAAGGTTGTTTCCGATGTTGAGCGTGATAAGTTCAGGCATTTTTGCAAGAGCCATAGGGAACTCATTCATCTTCGGACAGTTATAGACTTCCACATCTGTACATGAAGTCAGGTTTGCGATTTCATCCGGAAGAGATTCGATCTCGCTGTTGGCGATGAACAGCTGCACAAGTTTGGTAAGATTTCCTATTTCCTTTGGCAGGCTCTTCAGACCGTTGTTGACCTGGCCTGAGATCATATCCATCGGACGTATCTTCATCCGTCCTGTTCCCTTGTCCAAGATTTCGTCTTCATTGAGATCATTGTATAGAGCTGTCTCAGGAATCACCTTGCCATGCTCGGCATATGCCCTTGCAATCGGTTCCGCCATCTGGGTCACAGGATGCATCTTGTTCAGATATGTCCTGTGCCTTTCCATACGGTTCGATGTACCTTTTCCAGCCGCCGCGACAGGATCATATGTGACAAGGTTGATATCGTTGTGCGAACCAAGATACAGTTCAACAAGTTCCGTAAGCTGACCGAGCGCTGCAGGCATATCTCCATAGAAGCCGAAGTCACTCAGGTTCAGAAGAGCCACCCTGCCGTTTGCATGAAGCGACACTCCCGGCTGGTCTCCCCAAAGATCGGGATCCTTGTTGAAATTCCAGTTGGTTCCGTCAGAATAATTCTCTCCGACATAATACCAGTCCTCACCGTGGAGGGCCTTCCATATCTCATAAAGCGCATAATAGTCCTTGATGTGCTCTGCACTCTCATATAATCTGACAGGAACGTCCACCTCAGTGGTCTTGTTGTCGCTGATTTCAAACGAAGCCTCCACACGTGAATTGGTCTCCAGTAGATTACGGCTCTCATTATAAAGCACATATGACTCTATATCATATGTACCGGCTCTGAGAGTCAGGAGTGTATCACAGAAAAGGCTTGACGTCTGATAACCGTCTTGCTCACCATCATCCGTGAAATGAATGGAGAACTCTGCCGGAAGCCTCTCGAATGTAGTCTTGACACCATCGCCGGAGCGCACCGTCAGCGTCACAGTTGCGATTTCATCGAAAGTATATTCATTTCCTGATGCCTTGGTCTGAGTGAAGTCGGACATGTCCTTGACAAGGGTAAACCTGACCTTGCCTCGTTCCATCACATTCGCAGTAAGATCATGAACACAAAGACCGCCGGGAATGACCGCAAACGAAGACATATCGGAAGCAGGTGTTCCCTCATAGATGAGATCATCAGTCTTTCCATACAGCGAATAAGTCAAGACCTGATAATCGCCCGCAAGAAGCTTGATCTTATCGCTCCTCAGACCGAATTCCGCCGCATCTTCCGAAGAGGAGTTCATCACAAGGGTCTGGGAAATAAGATTCTCTCCATACTTGAGAGTCACCTTTATCTTGGTCACATCCTTCAGATAATCCAACTGTGTCAGCACAGCCTTAGTACCGGGAGCCTCATATGAGGCCTCCTTGTACAGTTTGAACTGCACATATCCATAAACCTGCTCACGATAGTCCGGCTCCTCCACCTTGGCACAAGAAGCAAGAAAGACCGAAGCAAGGGCTATCAGGATTATTTTTACTAAATATCTCATAATTCAGATTTCTGTATTAGTCATTATTCGGCATCCACTCTGAGATCCAATGTGCATACAATGGTGAGGATATAGTCGCCTTCAGCATTAGAGAAGATGATTTTTCCTCTTATATAATCCTTTCCATCAGGCATTTCCATATAAATATCTATACCTCCGTCAATCAGTTCGACACCTCCTAACTTATCATTGACGAACACTTCATCATATATGTTGTTGTTCACCCTGATAAAATTCTTCAAATTCCATGGATTGACAGTATGGGTAACCGCTGCTTTCGGAATGGAAATCTTCATAGGCATACCCGTTGTGGTATATCTCAAATGATATACATCTTCCTGTGCCTGCCTGTGACTGACGCCTTCAACCCTGCCGTCCTCACAAAACTCCAGCGTCGCTCCGACCATAGGTGCATACATCACGCTCTCTCCGATGAAAGCGACATCAGCCACCTCTCCGATCACTGACTGAGGATCAAACGTACACTTCACGACAGCAAGCACATTGCCGGTCGCGCCATAAAGCACCACATATCCCACGGCCTTTGACTCTGCCACCATGTCGATCACACCTCCGAGCATGTCCTCATCGAGAGTGATGCTCAGGAAACCTGCTGTCACCTCCGTACCGGCTTCATCGAAAACCTTGGCAGAAGTCACAGGAGTAGTGAACATCATCCTTGCGTCATCCCTGGCATACTGGTTTGAATACAACAGTTCATAGGCATATCTTGTCTGTCCGAACTTAGTATAAAGGGACTCATCCTCGGACACCGTGAAAGAAGCGCCACCGGCTGCCATTACAGATGCATCTGAAAGCATCTGGATAAACTCCTGATTGCTTGAATGCTGCACGACAGGCAGGGCGTACTGCTTGAACTCATCCTTCACCTCATCCATGGACGCATTAAAGAGACTGCTGTCCATTGCCAGACCCGGCGGCAAGAAGAAAACTACAGCATATCTGTCGTCCTCTTCATTCGATGCGGCAGATATCGTGACATTCCTTGTCTGAAGGACATCTGCTCCGGAAGAAGCATCATATTCTTCCACTTTTACATCCAGCCATGAAGGATTCAGTGCATTCGCGATATCGTACTTTCCGTCTGTCATGCCGACAGCAAAGACCTTTACTGTAGACGTTCCAAATACTGTTGCAGCCAACGGTCCGTCAACATATCCCATCGTTGTCTTGACCTGTCCCTTGAAATTGAATTCAATTTCAGACAGACCCATATCGACAGAGTAAGAAAACTTGTCGCTGCATCCAGGAATGGTGATATCGTATTCCTTCACGACAGACTCTCCCGCCATGAACAGGATCTTTCCTGACGCGGATTCCTCAGGATAGAAAGAAGGGACACCTGACACATTGACATTGACAACACCTGCAGCGGTCTCAGGCACATCCACACTGGCCCAATCAGGGGTCTTCACGGTCCAGTCGTAGTTGGACTCCACCTTGATCGGAAGCCTGAAATCAGAACCTGTCCAGATAAGATCTATGCTCCGGGCCTCGTCTGTATTGTAATCGTATGAACTTCCGTCTTCCACAAACTGCACTTCGCCATCCACAACCTTGGCCGTGTATACAGTCAAGGATTTCTCCTTTGCCAACCTCTTGAGTCTTGCGATGACCTTGGTCTCTCCGTCCATCTTCATGGTGACCTCACAAGAGCGGTCATTATCAAACTCTTCGGTCTCGGAAACTCCGATGACTACAGTCACCTGCTCTCCTGCCTTGCCGCTGCATTTGTCAGACTTGAAGGCTCCGTCCTGGATCCAGAACCATTGGATTATTTCAGCCGGAACACTTATCTCCCAATCATAATCAGGAGAAACAGTCAAAGCCACTTCCTCCCCAGGCAAAACGGTCTTCTCCAGCAACGCAGGAAAAACAGGGGCGCCACCATTTTCATTCTTTTCGTCACCAACATCAGGTTTGGTACATGAAACCGCTGTCACAGCCAGTCCCACCATCAGGACAGCAAGTGATCTTAATATATAGCTTATTCTCATAATTACTTACCTATAAATCATTTACATTCCTTCTTCAAGCCTCAGGCGCTCTGCCTCTTCATCACTGATCCATTCCATGATATTGTAGAAAT
>CAZYCJ010000037.1:0-19429 GCA_964645495.1 uncultured Muribaculaceae bacterium | reverse complement strand
TCCTCAATACAGACCAGAAGCGCGAGAAGGAGCATCTCGCAATGATGCTTACCCTTGCACGCGACTATGCACGCTCAAAGGGCTTCACAGGAACATTCCTCATCGAGCCTAAGCCGATGGAGCCTACAAAGCATCAGTACGATGTCGACACTGAGACTGTCATCGGTTTCCTTAAGGCTCACAACCTTGACAAGGACTTCAAGGTGAACATCGAGGTGAACCACGCTACTCTCGCAGGTCATACATTCGAGCACGAACTCGCATGCGCAGTTGACGCAGGCATGCTCGGTTCTATCGACGCCAACCGCGGTGACTATCAGAACGGCTGGGATACCGACCAGTTCCCGATCGACTCGTTCGACCTCACTCAGGCTATGATGCAGATCATCCGCAACGGCGGTCTCGGAAACGGTGGTACAAACTTCGACGCAAAGACCCGTCGTAACTCTACCGATCTTGAGGATATCTTCATCGCTCATATCGCAGCAATGGATGCAATGGCACGCGCACTCGAGAATGCAGCCGCTCTCCTTGAGGAGTCTCCGATCTGCAAGATGGTAGCTGAGCGTTATGCATCATTCGACGACGGTCTCGGAAAGAAGTTCGAGAACGGCGAACTCACTCTCGAGGATGTTTACGCATACGGTAAGGAGGTCAACGAGCCTAAGCAGACTTCAGGCAAGCAGGAGTTGTACGAGGCTATCCTTAATATGTACTGTTAATGACAAACAACAATAATCAAGGCAGCAAGGGCTATCTTTTCTCGATAGTCCTTGTCGCCGTTATCGGAGGTCTCCTTTTCGGATACGATACGGCGGTAATTTCGGGTGCTGAGAAAGGACTTCAGGCATTCTTCATGGGAGCCAAGGACTTTGTCTACACCGACTTCATGCACGGCATCACATCATCCAGCGCTCTTATCGGCTGCGTGATCGGTGCCGCGATCTCTGGTATCTGCGCATCGCGCATGGGACGTAAGAAGTCCCTGATCATGGCAGGTGTGTTCTTCTTCCTCTCAGCCCTCGGATCATATCTTCCTGAGTTCATCTTCTTTGAGAAGGGTGTCCCTTCATTCTCTCTTCTGATTGCCTTCAACCTTTACCGTGTACTCGGCGGTGTCGGTGTGGGACTTGCGTCAGCGATCTGTCCTATGTACATTGCCGAGGTGGCTCCAAGTAACCTCAGGGGTACCCTCGTGTCATGGAACCAGTTCGCCATCATCTTCGGTCAACTGGTGGTATATTTCGTGAACTTCATGATCCTGGGAGATCATATCGCACCTGCAATCCAGAAGGTTGCCGAGGGCATCAACCAGATCATGAATCCTGACCAGGCACAGTGGATGATCGAGACAGGATGGAGGTATATGTTTGTAAGTGAGGCAATTCCTGCCGGACTTTTTACTGTCCTCCTCTTCCTCGTTCCTGAGACTCCGCGTTATCTTGCGATGACAGGAAAGGATGAGCAGGCTCTCTACATCCTCAGCAAGATCAACGGACAGAGCAAGGCTCAGGCTATCCTTGCAGAGATCAAGGAGACAGTTACCGAAAAGACAGAGAAACTCTTTACATACGGCTGGCTCGTTATCTTCGTAGGTATCATGCTCAGCGTGTTCCAGCAGGCAGTCGGAATCAATGCTGTGCTTTACTTTGCACCACGTATATTTGAATCGCTTGGTATGGGTAATCCTATGATGCAGACAGTCCTTATGGGTGTCGTGAACATCACATTCACTCTCGTGGCTATCTTCACCGTAGAGAAATGGGGCCGCAAGCCTCTTCTTATCTGGGGCTCTCTTGGTATGGCGCTCGGAGCAGCAGGTGTGGCAGTGACCAGTGTGTCATCCGCTCTTCCTCCTGTTGTGGCTGTCATCAGCATCATGGTCTACAGTGCTTCGTTCATGTTCAGTTGGGGTCCTATCTGCTGGGTACTCATATCTGAGATCTTCCCTAACACCATCCGTGGCGCGGCTGTTGCCATCGCCGTAGCATTCCAGTGGATCTTCAACTTCATAGTGTCTTCGACTTTCCTTCCGATGTACAACATGAGCCTCGGCTCTATGGAGAACTTCGGCCATGCCTTCACATACGGTCTTTACGGAGTAATCTGCGTTCTCGCAGCCCTCTTCGTCTGGAAACTTGTCCCTGAGACCAAGGGCAAGACTCTCGAAGATATGTCCAGACTCTGGAAGAAGGATAAATAATTGGAATATATTTTGATATTATCCAGCAGGTCGGGTCAAATCCCGACCTGCTTTTGTTATGCCTAAATTACGCAGAATTTTTTCGTAAAAATTAGCAAGCCCTTGATAAAGAAATCCTTATAAGGGCTTGCGATTGTCAGAAATTTCACCTAAATTAGTGCTTACCATAACAACCATATAAGTGAGCACTGACATGGCGAATGTACAACTAAAATCCGACAACATCAACCCTTTCGGGGGACTTTTCTCCATTTTCAAGCAGTTTGACCGCAGCGGTCTGCGCCAGACCATCGATTCCGTCCTCGGGAAACGGGGAACGACCAAGGCTGCATTCTCCTACGGAGACGTGTTCGCATCGCTGTTCGGCAGCTACCTGTGCAGCGGCGACTGCATCGAGGACCTGATGGACGTCAAGTCCTTCTGGGACGGTCGCGACAAGTTGCGCATCTGCAGCTCGGACGTCGCCCTGAGGACCCTGCGGAAGCTCTCCTGCGACAACGTCACCTACAAGAGTACGCAGGACAAGTCTTACGACTTCAACACCAACGAGAAGATGAACGCCCTGCTCCTGAAGTGCCTCGCGGTCACCGGCCAGCAGTGCGGAGTGACATCCTTCAAGTTCGACTCCATGCTCCCCGATCTGAACCTCCGGCTGGTCGTTCAGCGCACGCCCGTCACGGACGAAGACCCGGACGCGGAGCCTGAGGGCATCTTCGGAACGGAATATGTGTACCGTTGTATCGTCACCAACGACTGGGACAAGTCTGAACGGGAGATCATCTGCTACTACAACAAGCGTGGCGCCTCGGAGCGGAACTTCGACTGCCAGAACAACGACTTCGGGTTGGCCCACCTGCCGTTCTCGTTCCTGAAAGAGAACACCGTGTTCCTCATCGCCACCGCCATGCTCAAGAACTTCTACCTGTACCTGCTTGGCATCCTGGACGGCCGTGTGAAGGGTCTGGACAGGACCGCGAGGCTCAAGCGCTTCCTGCGCTGCTTTGTCATCGTCCCTGCGAAGTGGATCAAGTCCGGGCGGCGGAACGTGCTCAACCTGTACACCAAGCGACGAATCTACCTTGAACTCGCCTGCTGAGGCACCCGAACAAGAACCCCATATCGCTATAAATCACCGCCCGGAATGCCTCGGACGGGGCCTTGGCGTGGTCCGCACTTTAAAAAGTCGCCTCATCGAGGGCGGAATCCTGCCGACTTTGGACTGATTGACCGGGCTGACACCCAGTCTGGCAGCAAAATAGGGCGCCACCGACCGCCGTCAGGCGACATCAGGCAAAATAGTTTTGCTTTTTGCGGAATTTAGGTTTAAATCTGACCAAACCTTCAAAATAAGATGATTTGTTCTCTTAGAATCGTCAAATTAACGCGAAAGACAATCGTTAGATATTCATAATAGCGCGATTATGTCGTGTGAAATATTTAAAATAAGGTGACAATATGAAATTTTTACATTAATTTTGCACTAAAACAAGCACTGTTATGATTGACAAGAGGACACTTGAAGTAATCTTCTCGGAGCAGAAGGAAGAACTTGAGGTAACGGCACAGAACGGACGATGCAGCAGAAAGGAAGAGGCCCTTATAAACCTGAACAGCCGAATGGCCCAGGTTGTAATCGGAGTACGCCGAAGTGGCAAGTCCACTTTGTGCTTCAATGTACTGAATAACGCAGGTGTCAAGTTCGCCTACGCGAACTTTGATGACGAGCGTCTGGAAGGGATGAAGGCTTCTGAATTGAATAATGTACTGGAGGTTCTTTATAAGATAAACGGTGAATTCACCCATCTGTTCCTCGACGAAATACAGAATGTAGAGGGGTGGCATCTGTTTGTAAACCGCATGCTGAGACAGGGGATGAAGATTATCCTGACAGGATCAAACGCAAAGTTACTTGGCGGTGAACTTGCGACCCACCTGACTGGAAGGCATAACACAGTGGAACTGTACCCTTTCTCATTCAAGGAGTTCTGTACATTCATGAATGTTGACACTGCAAAGATGACTACCAAGGCGGAAGCCGCAAGGCGCGCTGCATTCGATCAATACCTGAAACAGGGAGGCTTCCCTGAACTGTTCAATGAACCGAACAGCAGGCAATATGTTACGGGGCTTGTAAATGACATCCTTAAGCGTGACATCCAGCAGCGTCATAAGCTCCGCCATTTCGCGTCGTTCGAGAAGATGGCTCATCACCTTATGAATATTGCACCTGCCATACTCGCTCCCGCAAATCTCACCCAAACATTCGGGTTCGGTTCGTCACAGACAACGAACAACTACATAAAATATCTCACGCAGGCATATCTGATGGTGAAGCTCAACAAATACTCAGCTAAGAGCAAGCAGAGGGTTACAGATGAGAAAGTTTACACAATAGACGTGGCTCTTATGGACAAGCGCCCTGATGCGATGGTCGGCGAGAACCTCGGATGGAGGCTAGAGACTATCGTGTTCCTTGAATTATGCAGAAGAAAAACCGACAATGATACAGATATATACTACTACAAGAAGCACGCAAGGGCCAAGGAGGTGGACTTTGTAGTATGCAAGGGCAACAAGATACTCCAGATGTATCAGGTCGCATACGACATGACAAATGAGAAGACACGCAAGCGAGAAATCGACTCACTCTTACAGGCCTCACGATCTACTAAATGCACAGAACTGTACCTGATAACCGACTCGGAGCGAGACACCATACAGAAGGATGGACTCACTATCCATATCATACCTGCACATGAATGGCTACTAGGATAGTTGTTCTTATCCTAAATTCCGCAGACAAATTGTCTGCTAAGTTTCAAAAGTCCTGATAAAGAAACCCGAATACTGATTTTACAGAATCGCGCCCATTGAATCACATAACTTTACAGATGTCATGATAACTGGAAGATTACTGGTTGTAGTCATAATGTTAATGTCTGCAATATCGCTTGCTGATGCTCAGACAGGCACATGGGCCGGAAAACTTGATGTGCAAGGCACAAAGTTGTCACTTGTCTTCCACCTTGATGGTGAGAAACCGACTATGGATTCGCCTGATCAGGGGGCCAAAGGTATCCCCATCCAAGTGGAAAGGCTTGGAGCAGGAAAGATAAACATAAGGATCCCGTCTCTTGCTGCCGCTTATGAGGGTGTCTGGTTGATCAGACAGATTGTCGGCACATTCAATCAGATGAATCTTTCATTTCCTTTGACGCTTACCCCGGGGGATGATAAGCCGAACCGTCCTCAGACTCCTGTCGGTCCGTTTCCATATGCTGCTGAAGAAGTATCGTTCACAAACGGGGATTTTAAGCTTGACGGAACACTCACATTGCCTGAAGGATACTCGCGGGAAACTCCGGTTCTGCTGATGGTGACCGGTAGCGGACAGCAGAATCGTGATGAGGAACTTTTCGATCACAAGCCTTTCGCAGTGATAGCAGATGCTCTTGCCCGTGCCGGTGTCGCGACTTTGAGGTATGACGACAGAGGATTCGGCAATTCATCTGCAAGACCGATGGACTGGACTACAGAGGATTTAAAGAATGACGCTCTGGCCGGTCTGGAATTCTTGAAAAGGAGATTTGACAAGGTGGGAGTGCTGGGGCATAGCGAAGGCGGAACCATCGCCATGATGATTGCGGCAGAAAAGAAGGCTGATTTCATTGTCAGTCTTGCCGGAATGGCAATCAGCGGTGCAGAGACTCTGGTCATGCAGAACAGAGCCGCGCTCAAAGGGTCCGTGTTTTCAGACGAGGAAATCGATTCATATTGCAGGATGTTGGAAACTGCCTTTGATGTCAGAGTCAACGGAGGCAGGATGCCGGATCCTGAAGACTATGATGTTCCGGAATCTTTGATGCAGAACTATCGGGCTGTCGTGTCTCAGATCCAGATGCCATATATGATTCATTTTCTGGCTTTGGATGTACGTGATATCCTTGATGAGATAACCTGTCCTGTCCTCGCTTTGAATGGTTCGAAGGATATTCAGGTCGACCATGTAATCAACCTTGATGCAATCCGCAAAGGTATTCCGGCCAATTCGAAAAACTGTATTGAATCGATTGAAGGGGTCAACCATCTTTTCCAACATTGTGAGACAGGTGCTCTTACAGAATACAGAGCCATTGAGGAGACGATTGCACCCGAGGTTTTGGCGAAGATTGCCGACTGGATTCTGACTGCATATGATCTATGATGAAAATACCGGAGTGCGGTATCCCGTGTGTTTCGATATGACATTCCTTTTCACGTCTTGTGTTAAACGGCTGTTGTACAGACATGCACTAAAACGCAGATGTCGATAATGTGTGTCTGCGTAGTGATTGTCCGATTTTATTTGTACCTTTGCCAAGATATGCTTAAGGCTAACTTAAACCAATAATTATGTATAAGATTCTATTCAAGGACATGCTCACTCCTACAATATGCAGGATGAAGGTCGAGGCTCCGCGTCTGGCAGCATCTGCGAAGCCGGGGCAGTTCCTGATTATCAGGGCAGAAGAGCATGGAGAGCGTATTCCTCTCACAATCAGTGATTATGACAAGGCCGCCGGTACAGTCACCATCGTGACCCAGCAGATCGGTGCTTCCACTTCTGAAATCTGTTCGTACAATGAAGGGGACTCGTTTGCTGACGTGGTCGGTCCTCTGGGTATACCTTCTGACTTTGTTGAAATGACAGAGGAGGAACTAAAAGGAAAGAGATATGTGTTCATCGCTGGTGGTGTGGGAACCGCTCCTGTTTATCCTCAGGTCAAATGGCTTCACGAAAGGGGAGTCGCTGTCGATGTGATCATCGGAGCGAAGACAAAGGATCTTGTCATATATAAGGAAGAGATGGAGTCAGTGTGTGCCAATCTGTATCTCTGTACAGACGATGGTTCTGCCGGATTCAAGGGCCTGGTGACCGCTATGCTTGAAAAACTTGTTACAGAGGATGGAAAGGTGTATGACCAGGCAGTTGCCATCGGACCTATGATCATGATGAAGTTCGCCACATTGACATGTAAGAAACTGGGCCTTCCTGTAATCGTCAGTCTTAACACACTTATGGTGGACGGCACGGGAATGTGCGGCGCCTGTCGTGTGACAGTGGCGGGAAAGACCAGGTTCGCTTGTGTGGAAGGACCGGAATTCAACGGATATGACGTGGATTTTGACGAGGCGATGCGTCGTCAGGGAATGTATAAGGCTGAAGAGGCAGAGGCGCTGGAAGACCATAAATGTAGAATAGGGAGGGGAAAATAATGGCTAACAAGATACCAAGAGTTCCTGTAAGGGAACAGGATCCGAAAGTGCGTGCTACCAATTTTGAAGAGGTATGCTACGGTTATAATGTGGAAGAGGCTCAGTTGGAAGCCACAAGATGTCTAAACTGCAAGAATCCTCGTTGTGTGGCAGCCTGTCCTGTAAGCGTCAAGATTCCTCAGTTCATTGCTCAGGTCGCTTCAGGTGATTTCTCTGCTGCAGCGTCGGTGATTGCGGAGGATTCTTCTCTTCCTGCAATATGCGGACGTGTATGTCCTCAGGAGACTCAGTGTGAGGGAAGTTGTATTCTTGGAATAAAGGGAGAGCCGGTCGCTATCGGCAAGCTCGAACGCTTTGTAGCGGACTGGAGCCGTGAGAATGGAGGCGTGAAGCCTGTCGTTGCTCCTGCGAATGGTCATAAAGTGGCTGTCATAGGCAGCGGACCTGCCGGTCTTGCTTGTGCTTCCGATCTCGCCAGACTCGGATATGAGGTGACAATTTTCGAGGCTCTCCATCGCCCGGGTGGAGTGCTGGAATACGGTATTCCTGAGTTCCGTCTTCCTAAGGATAAGGTCGTTGCTGCGGAAATAGACTCGGTAAAGGCTCTTGGGGTGAAGATCGAAACCAATGTCATTGCGGGAAGGACAGTCACCATTGACTCGCTTCTCGATGAGGAGGGTTTCGCAGCGGTATTCGTCGGATCGGGAGCAGGACTTCCTAAGTTCATGGGAATACCCGGCGAGAACTTCAATGGCGTATTCTCTGCCAACGAGTTCCTGACAAGAAATAATCTGATGAAGGCCTACAGGGATGATTACAAGACCCCTATCCATGCAGGAAAGAAGGTTGTTGTCGTAGGAGGCGGAAATGTTGCTATGGATGCTGCCAGAACTGCATTGAGGCTTGGTGCGAAGACTACCATCGTCTATCGTCGTACTGAAAACGAACTTCCTGCGCGTCGTGAGGAAGTGCATCATGCCAAGGAGGAGGGTATTGAGTTCGCTATGCTCACCAATCCTGTAGAGATCCTTGGAGATGAGAGAGGATGGGTGCGTGCAGTCAAGTGCATAAGGATGGAACTCGGAGAACCTGACGAAAGCGGACGTCGCAGTCCTGTTGCTGTGCCTGGTTCTGAATTCGAGATTGAGACCGAGGCTGTCATCATGTCTCTCGGTACTTCGCCGAACCCGCTGATTGCCAAGACAACGGACGGTCTTGAGACCAACCGTCGAGGCTGTATTGTGGCGGACGAAAACGGAGTGACCACCCGTAAGGGCGTATTTGCAGGCGGAGATGCTGTGACCGGAGCAGCCACAGTCATCCTTGCCATGGGTGCCGGCCGTAAGGCTGCCGCCGCCATCCACGAATACGTTCAGAATCTCTGATAAACAATAGCATAAATAATCGGACCTACTGAATTCTACATCTTCAGTAGGTCCGATTATTTTTTGTATCAGATTGTAACAACAGCCGTGTCGGTTTGTCACATTTCCGTTATCGGTAACGGAAATGTTTTATCTTTTCTGTTTTTCTATTAACTTTGCATGAATATGTAATTGTAACAACTAAAAAACAGATAATCGACTATGGTTAATTTCTCACTTGAAGGCAAGGTCGCTCTTGTGACGGGCGCAGCCTACGGAATCGGCTTTGCGATGGCTCAGGCCCTTGCAGAGGCCGGTGCGAAAATAGCATTCAACTGCCGCACACAGGCAAACATGGACAAGGCTCTTGCAGAATATGCCGGACTTGGCATTGAGGCAAAAGGTTATATCTGCGACTGTACAGATGAAGCTGGCGTGAAGGCTATGGTAGCCGATATCGCTGCAACTCTCGGCCCTGTGGATATCCTCGTGAACAACGCCGGCATCATCAAGCGTATCCCTATGCATGAGATGGCTGCGGATGAATTCCGTCAGGTTGTGGACATCGACCTTGTCGCTCCATACATCTGTGCAAAGGCTGTTCTGCCCGGAATGATGGAGAAGAAGGCGGGAAAGATCATAAATGTATGCTCGATGATGTCAGAACTTGGCCGCGAGACCGTGTCTGCATATGCTGCGGCAAAGGGAGGTCTCAAGATGCTTACAAAGAACATCGCTTCGGAGTACGGCCAGTACAACATCCAGTGCAACGGTATCGGCCCCGGATATATCGCCACTCCTCAGACTGCTCCGCTTCGTGAGCGTCAGGCAGACGGAAGCCGTCATCCTTTCGACTCTTTCATCGTCGCAAAGACTCCTGCAGAGCGTTGGGGAACTCCTGAAGACCTCATGGGACCGGTTGTTTTCCTTGCATCAAATGCGTCTGATTTCGTGAACGGTCATGTCCTTTATGTGGACGGAGGTATTCTTGCATACATCGGAAAGCAGCCTAAATAATCATGGAACAGGTATTCAGTTATATCATCGGACTTGGAGCCGCCGTGATGATGCCGATTATCTTTACGATACTCGGCGTCTGCATCGGCATCAAGTTCGGCAAGGCCCTCAAGAGCGGACTGCTCGTAGGCGTAGGTTTTGTCGGTCTGTCAGTGGTCACATCACTGCTTACCAGTACCCTCGGTCCGGCCCTGTCCAAGGTCGTGGAGATCTATGGCCTTCAACTCAAGGTCTTCGATATGGGATGGCCGGCTGCGGCATCTGTTGCTTATAACACCTCCGTCGGAGCGTTCATCATCCCGGTATGCCTTGGTGTGAACATCCTCATGCTTCTGACAAAGACCACAAGGACTGTGAACATAGACCTTTGGAACTACTGGCATTTCGCCTTCATCGGTGCCATTGTGTATTTTGCATCAGACAATATCTGGTGGGGATTTTTTGCAGCAGTGATATGCTATATAGTCACCCTTATTCTTGCAGATTATACCGCTGACAGGTTCCAGAAATATTATGACGGGATGGAAGGTATTTCAATTCCGCAGCCTTTCTGCCAGGGTTTCGTGCCGTTTGCTGAGATTATAAACAAGGGCCTGGACAAGATTCCCGGTTTCGGCAGACTCGATATTGATGCTGAAGGTCTGAAGAAGAAGTTCGGCATTCTTGGAGAACCTCTCTTCCTGGGAGTTCTGGTCGGGATCATCATCGGAGCCCTGTCATGCGAGAGTTGGAAAGAGGTCGTGGACCGCATTCCATATATCCTCGGAGCGGGTATCAAGATGGGGGCGGTGATGGAACTGATTCCTCGCATAACATCTCTCTTCATCGAAGGGCTGAAGCCTATTTCTGAGGCTACGCGCGATCTCATCAACAGGAAATTCAAGGGAGCGAAAGGTCTGAACATCGGTATGAGTCCGGCACTTGTGATCGGCCATCCGACCACTCTTGTGGTGTCTCTTCTTCTCATTCCTGTCACACTCGTCCTGGCCGTGGTACTTCCTGGCAATGAGTTCCTTCCGTTGGCCTCTCTTGCCGGAATGTTCTACATCTTCCCTCTTGTGCTCCCTATAACCAAGGGTAATGTGGTGAAGACCTTTATCGTAGGACTTGTCGTGATCCTTATCGGTCTATATTTCGTCACTGATCTAGCTCCGTTCTTCACTCAGGCGGCTCAGGATGTGTTCGCCAAGACAGGAGATGCTGCAGTGGCCATTCCTGCTGGTTTCGAAGGAGGTTCGCTTGATTTCGCTTCCAATCCGTTGGCGTGGGTGATATTCCACCTTACCTATTCATGTAAATGGATCGGTGTGACGGTTCTTGTACTTGTGACCATGTTCCTTATGCTCCTTAATCGTCGTGCGATCATCAGATATCAGAAGGCGGCAGAGGCTGCTTCAACTGAAAACAGACAAGACAAATGATATAAAGATATGAAGAAGTTTATTTTAATTACAGCAATGACGCTTATGACACTTGCAGCAAACGCACAACTGAACTACATCGTTCAGACAGCATGTCATCCAGATGACGTGAAACATTATGACACAGACCGTCTCCGCAGTGCCTTTCTTATGGAGAAGGTGATGGCGCCGGATGAAATCAACCTCACATACACTCTTTATGACCGTCTTATCTATGGCGGTGTAATGCCTGTAAGCAAAACTCTTGTTCTCGAGACATTCGATGAACTCAAGGCCGAGCATTTCCTTGACAGACGTGAACTCGGTGTCATCAATGTCGGTGGCGACGGTGTCGTGACAGTGGACGGAAAGGAATATCCTATGACTTTCAAGGAAGGTCTTTATGTGGGCTGTGGCAAGAAGGAAGTCACTTTCAGAAGCGTGGATCCTGCAAATCCTGCAAAGTTCTACATCAATTCGACCCCTGCATATAAAGAGTATGTGACTCAGTTGATTACCACAGACAAGAATGCAGACCCCAAGAAATATGCTATCGCTCAGTCTGACAAGTATGGCAGAATGGAAGACAGCAACGACCGTGTCGTGAACCAACTTATCGTAAGTTCTGTTCTCAGCAGGGTGAAGGGAGGCGGAACAAACCAGCTCCAGATGGGCCTCACGGAACTCAAGCCAGGCTCGGTGTGGAATACAATGCCTGCACATACCCACACACGCCGTATGGAGGCTTACTTCTATTTCAATGTTCCTGAGGGCAATGCGGTATGCCATCTGATGGGACAGCCTAAGGAACAGCGTCTCGTGTGGATGCACAACGAGCAGGCTATCACATCTCCTGAGTGGTCTATCCACTCTGCAGCCGGCACCAGCAACTACATGTTCATCTGGGGAATGGGTGGTGAGAATCTGAACTATGGTGACAAAGATGAGATTCCTTACACTGAGATGAGATAGTTATGGCTAAGTATGACAAACTTCAGGTGATATCAGCGATGAAGGAGACAGGTATGGTGCCTGTCTTCTATCACGCTGATCTTGAGACTGCAAAGGCAGTAGTAAAAGCATGTTATGAGGGAGGCGTGCGTGCCTTCGAGTTCACCAACCGTGGCGATTTCGCCCACGAGGTGTTCGGGGAACTCGTGAAATATGTCAACAAGGAACTTCCGGGAATGATTCTGGGAATCGGTTCTGTGGTCGATCCTGCGACAGCGGCTCTGTATCTCCAATTGGGTGCAAACTTCGTTGTAGGTCCTCTCTTCAATCCTGAGATAGCTCCGATCTGTAACCGTCGTCTGGTGCCGTATTGCCCCGGCTGCGGAACTGTTTCAGAGGTGGGAAAGGCGCAGGAACTCGGATGTGACCTTTGCAAGGTGTTCCCCGGGGATGTCCTCGGGCCTGCTTTTGTAAAGGGACTGAGGGCTCCTATGCCATGGAGCCAGATAATGGTGACCGGTGGCGTGAAGCCTGCAAGAGAGAATCTTGAGGGATGGTTCAAGGCTGGTGTGACATGCGTCGGCATGGGCAGCAACCTCTTCCCTAAAGAAGCCATCGCTTCAAAAGACTGGGCTGCCATCACAAGACTCTGTCAGGATGCTCTTGACATCATCAAGGAAATCCGATAGTGAAGAGTATATAAAACAAAATGAGACGTCGTCGCTCACGCGAGGATGCCTCATACTAACCACATAATTAATAACACTAAAACTAATAACCACTGCAAAGGTAAGGACTTTTTTCATATCGGCAACAGATGCTGTGTTAAATAAATGTTACAATTTGTTACATCATCAGAATGGTGATGATAATCAAATTACTTTGTATATTTGTGCTCAGATCAATGATGAATGATTATGGAAAGAAAGATACTTGTTGTCGATGATGAGGCGGACATAAGGGAGATCCTTCAGTTCAATCTTGAAAATGCGGGTTTTACTGTCGATTGTGCCGGTTCTGCCGAAGAAGCGCTGGAGATGCTTGAGCCTTCCCATTCTCTTATACTTCTGGATGTGATGATGGGAGGTATGTCCGGTTTCAGGATGGCTGAGGTTCTCCGAAAGGAGAAGAATAATCAGGTTCCTATCATTTTTCTGACTGCAAAAAGTTCCCAGAACGACCTTCTTGCCGGTTTCTCTGCAGGAGGTGACGATTATATTCCCAAACCTTTTTCCATTCAGGAGGTCATAGCGAGAGTCCGTGCGGTCATGAGACGCTTCCCTCAGGCTGAGGAGACAGTGCCCGATATGCTGGAATGCGGCGCGGTGAAGATCGATCTTGAAAGCAAGATGGTGTACATTGACGGTGAAAGGGTGATGTTCTCCAAGAAGGAGTTCGAGGTCCTGTCTCTCATGGCCTCGCATCCCGGAAAGATCTTTTCGAGGGAGGATCTCATTACAGAACTGTGGAAGGACGCCCCTTATGTGCTGGACAGGACTGTGGATGTACACATAGCACGCATCCGCAGCAAACTCGGTACGCGTAAGAACTACCTTGTAAACCGTTCAGGTTACGGATACATCTTCAATTCTGCTGAATGATGGATATCTTTATGGTCATATTGTATGTTCTGCTTGGTGCTGCCGTCCTGACAGGCCTTTACTTCGCCGGCAGAAGTTGGAAAAGGTCTTCCGACAAGGCTGCGCGTCAGAGCAGCAAGTTGAAGAAGCAGATGACGAGCAACATAGCTCATGAACTCCGAACCCCTGTGACAAGCATCAGAGGCTATCTGGAGACCTTGATAGCATGTCCTGACATGGATCCGGAAAAGAAGCAGGCCTTTATAGAAAAGGCATACAACCAGACTTTGAGGCTTTCGGAACTTATCAGCGACATGTCGCTCCTGAGCAAGATGGAGGAGCGCTCTTCAAAACTCAACAAGGAGGAGATCGACCTTTACGACATTGCGACTGAAGTATTTGACGAGTTCGAGGAAAGGATCAAGGCCAAAGGCAATGCGGTAGAGAATATGCTCGAGCCTGGCACTGTACTGATCGCAAACAAGACCCTTGTCTATACCATAATACGAAATATGGTGGAGAACAGTCTGAAATATGCAGGCGACGGCATCACTCTCCATCTTGAGTGTTACAGCGTCATAGAGAAATTCTGTTATCTTACCTATTACGACACAGGTTCGGGAGTGCCACAGGAGCATCTGGACAAGATCTTCGAGAGGTTCTACCGTATAGAGGAGGGGCGTACCCGTGATGTGGGCGGATCCGGACTTGGACTTTCTATTGTCCGCAATGCAGTGAAGTTTCATGGCGGTGACATACGGGCCATAAACCGTCAGTGGGGTGGCCTTCAGTTCTTCTTTTCCCTTCGTCGTGAGGCAGAGTGATGTGATGTTTCACTCTATTTTGTGTATTATCTGTTCTTATATCATCCGCCCCGTTATTTTCAGGTGTTTTTTTTCTGATAATTGCCTATATTTGAGAAAATTCATTTGATACTATGAAGAAATGTGTTTTCTCACTATGTATGGCATTCGTCGTTACGGCATTGTCAGCACAAGAAGCCCGTTATCCATATCAGGATGCTTCTCTTGATCCCGCACAGAGGGCGGAAGACCTTCTGGGACGACTTACCCTTCAGCAGAAGGTCGATCTGATGAACTATACCAGTCCGGCCATTCCTGAACTGGGCATCCCGCAGTACAACTGGTGGAACGAGGCCCTTCACGGATCTGCCCGCAACGGTCTTGCCACTGTCTTCCCGCAGGCCATCGGAATGGCTGCGAGTTGGGATAACGCCTTGCTTCAGGAAGTCTATGACATAGCCTCTACGGAGCAGAGGATCAAGTTCAACATTGCCCGTAAAGGTGACGGGGTGCAGAGATATCACGGTCTTACAGTGTGGACTCCCAACATCAACATCTTCCGTGATCCGCGCTGGGGCCGTGGTCAGGAGACTTATGGAGAGGATCCTTATCTGACCACAGTGATGGGCCGTGCCGCCGTCACAGGACTTCAGGGCCCTGATACAGAGAAATATGACAAACTTCATGCATGCCTCAAGCATTTCGCCATCCATAGCGGTCCGGAGTACGAGCGTCATGTCTTCAATGTCGAGGAAGTCTCGTGGAGAGACCTTAACGAGACATATCTTTATGCATTCGAACGCCTTGTGAAGACGACCGATGTGAAGGAGGTGATGTGTGCCTATAATGCCTATGAGGGCAAGCCTTGCTGCGGAAGTGACAAACTTCTGATAAAGATATTGCGTGATCAGTGGGGCTACCAAGGCCTGGTCGTGACCGACTGCTGGGCTGTGAGGGACTTTCATAGCGAAGGCTGCCACAATATCTTCCCTAATGATCCTGCATCCGCTTCAGCGATGTCCGTACGCAGCGGCGCTGATCTTGAGTGCGGTAATTCGTTCCCTGCACTCGTTGAGGCGGTGAATACCGGCAAGATCCCTGAATCGGAACTTGACAGGGCTCTCAGACGCATCCTCAAGGCGCGCTTTGAACTTGGTGAGATGGATCCGGTCGAGGCTGTGTCATGGTGCAGCAGACCTGACGACCTTCTGGCTTGTGATGTCCACCATCAGAAGGCACTGGAGATGGCCCGTGAGTCCATGACCCTCCTTCATAACAAGGATAATGCGCTTCCTCTGCGTCGTGATGCGAAATATGCCGTGGTGGGCCCGAACGCCGCTGATTCGCTGGTGATGTGGGGCAATTACAACGGTATCCCTCGCAAGACCACGACCGTTCTGGAGGGCATTGTGTCGAAAGTAGGTGTTGATAATGTGGTTTATGCTAAAGGCTGCGAGATCGCTGCGGTCGCCACAGATGACGGAAAGTACAGCGAGACCGAGGGCAATTATCACGATGAGGCTCTGTCACGTGCTTCGGGAACCAAGGCCGGAGGATTCGATCTTCCGGTTTTCGACGAGGTTGAGGCCATCATATTCGTAGGAGGACTTTCTCCTAAACTTGAAGGTGAGGAGATGAGGGTGAATTTCGAGGGCTTTCGTGGAGGCGACCGTACCTCCATCGAACTTCCGAGGACCCAACGTGAATATATCGCCGCACTTCGCGCGACAGGCAAGCCTGTGATCATGGTGAATCTTTCCGGATCGGCCGTTGCTCTTGCTCCTGAGGTTGAGAACTGCGATGCCATCCTTCAGGCCTGGTATGGAGGCGAGGCCGGCGGTGAGGCTGTTGCGGACGTGCTCTTCGGGGACTACAATCCTGCAGGAAGGCTTCCGCTTACCTTCTATGCTTCTGATGCCGACCTTCCGGATTTCCGTGATTACGATATGCCGGGGCATACATACAGATATTTCAAGGGCAAGCCGTTGTTCGCTTTCGGTCATGGCTTGAGTTACAGCGAGTTCAAGTATGGAAAGGCCAGACTTCGTGACGGAGTTCTCAATGTACCTGTGACTAATATAAGTGATGTAGATGGTGATGAGGTGGTGCAGGTGTACGTGAAGGCGGCGGCCGATGCTGAAGGACCTTCGAAGAGTCTCCGCGGATTCAGGAGAGTGCATGTGAAGGCGGGGGAGACTGTCACAGTGCAGATCCCTCTTTCTAAGGATGATATTGACCTTTTCGATCCAGCAACAGGAAAGATGGGTGCGGCATCGGGAAAATACATTGTATATTACGGAGGAAGTTCGGACGACGCGTGCCTCAAGACCTTGACACTCAAGATCTAGATCTCGTCGATCTCTACCAATCCTGACAGCACTGCGAAAATAGTCAGACGTCCTATCGATCGCGTCTGAAGTTTTTCGCAGATGTTGTTTCTATGGAATATCACTGTATTCAGCGAGATGCCCATTTTCTCGGCGATCTCCTTGTTCAGCATGCCCTTGACTATATGGACAAGGACTTCCTTCTCTCTGTTCGACAGATTGCCCCTGCTTCCAGGCCATGGTTTCTGTCTGTGTAAGTCGTCGGACATCATGTGAAACTGAAGGTGCATAAGCCTTGTTGTGAGTTCCTGCTCTGTCCGGCATACATCCAGAATGCTGTAGCCTGCATCCTCGAACCGCCTGTTGCAGCCGTTGCTGAGGACAGTAGTCTGGCTTTTCAGAGTCTCGAACTCATCTATGTTGGCGAAGAGGATTTCTGAGTTTACGAAGAAATGCACGAAGTGGTGGTTGGAGTCCTTGATGAAGTCTTCCATCCCTTTGTAAGCCAGCACTTCCACGCGGTTGTAAAGATCTCGGAGCATGTTTCTGAGTGATATGCAGGTGAAAGTGTTCTGCTCTATGATGGCTATGCAAGGATTCATCGTCTTGGCAAAATTTGTGTTTTGCAAATATACAGACTTTTTTGCCGATAGGAAATAAATTCCTATATTTGTGGATTGTAATTTTTAATAAATCTAAATTGTATGAAAAAGATAAGTGGCAGGATATACTATGTCGGAGTGAATGATGATGAGAAGACATTGTTTGAAGGTCTCTGGCCGCTTCCGTTCGGAGTCAGTTATAATTCCTATGTGGTTGTAGATGAGAAGATAGCCCTCATCGATACTGTGGAAGGTGGCTTTGAGGATGAGTTCGTCGGAAATATCGATGCTGCGGTGCAAGGCCGGGATGTGGACTATCTGGTCGTGAATCATATGGAGCCGGACCACTCATCACTCATCTCGTATATGCTGGAGAGGTATCCGTCTATGATGATCATTGCGAACGCAAAGACCCTTCCGATGCTCAAGGGCTATCATGATGTGCCGGAGGAGAGGGTGCGGATAATCGCTGAAGGTGAGGCTGTGAGCCTCGGAACATGCTCTCTACGTTTTCATATGATACCGATGGTGCATTGGCCTGAGACGATGGTTACATATCTTGAAGAGGAACAGACCCTCTTTTCGGGGGATGCGTTCGGCACTTTCGGTTCCATTTCGGAAGATGTTGCCGACTCGGAGGGTACTTTCGAGGAATATCGTGAAGAAATGATCCGTTATTATTCCAACATCGTCGGAAAGTATGGCAATCCTGTGCAGTCGGCGTTGAAGAAACTTGCAGGCCTTGAAATCGGGCGAATATGCAGTACGCATGGTCCGGTATGGGAAAGGAACATAGCATCTGTCGTGGGATTGTATGATAAGTTGAGCAGATATGAGGTCGAGAGGGGAGTCTGCATCGTCTACGGGTCGATGTACGGCAACACTGCCGCTGCCGCTCAGGCCCTTGCTGAGGAATTTGAGGCTCGTGGCATCCCATACGCAATTCATGACCTTGCTGGCAATAATGAAGAAGGACTTGGACTTTCCGGTGCGCTCCGTGATGCCTTCAAGTATGATACTGTCATTGTGGGATCCCCTACATACAACAACTCCATCTATCCTCCTGTGGAGACCTTCATGAAGGCTCTCTCTACACGTCTTGTCAAGGGTCGCAGGTTCTATGCCTTCGGTTCATATACCTGGGCCGGAGCGAGCGTGCGCCTTCTCAACGAACTTGCTGCGGGGATGGGTTTCGAACTTCTCGGCGAAGGACTTTACTTTCCTCAGGCCTACACCCGTGAGAAATGTGACATGGCCTCAGTTGCAAGACTCGTCTGATCATGAGACAACACTACAGTGAACTTCTCCGACTCGGCCTGCCGATAATGGTAGGACAGCTGGGTATGATCATACTTGGTTTCGCCGACACCATGATGGTGGGACGATATGGTACCGACAGCCTGGGTGCGGCGAGTTTCGTGAACAATATGTTCAACCTTGTCATCATTTTTTCGACGGGCTTTTCATATGGGCTTACGCCCGTGATAGGAAGTCTGTTCGGAAAAGGGGACAGCGGAGCAGTGGGACGGACGCTGAAGAACGCCCTTCTGGTGAATTTCCTGACGGCACTGGTGCTGATGGCGCTGATGTTTGTCCTCTATCTTAATATCCACCGTCTGGGCCAGCCGGAGGAACTTCTGCCATTGATGAGGCCGTATTATATCGTCCTTCTCGTCTCACTGGTGTTCGTGCTTCTGTTCAATGCCTTCAAGCAGTTTGCCGACGGCATAACCGACACCGTCACTCCGATGTATATCCTTCTTGGAGGAAATGTGCTGAACATCTTCGGTAACTGGCTTCTGATCTACGGAAAACTCGGATGTCCGGAGATGGGACTTCTGGGAGCCGGTGTGGCCACCCTCGCCTCCCGTGTGCTGATGCTGGTCTGCTTTGTCGTCATCTTCATGTTCTCGAAGCGATATGCTC
>CAZYCJ010000036.1:0-20060 GCA_964645495.1 uncultured Muribaculaceae bacterium | reverse complement strand
CGTTTCCTTAGGTCGGAGTTGAGAAGATCTACGTAGACCGCTTGTGGAAATCGTTTTTTCAGAAGTGTGGATTTGCCGACCTGGCGAGCTCCAAATAGGAACATACCTTCGTCAAGTCTATTCTCAATGTCAAAAATTCTCTCGTACATATATAAATCTTTTGCGGATATTCTTTGAAAATATGAAATATCACTGCGGATATTCTTTGAAAATCCGAAATTCGACTACAAATATATAAATAATAAATCATCCACAAAAAGATTTGAAACAATACTTACTAATTATCTCTGTTGAGTGCTTTAAGCGGAATGAGATGAGAAGAAAGGTTACACCTCTCGGAGCGCCGGTGATGTGCCGCGAAGGTATGTAACGGGTACTATCTCCCAATGCACCGTGCTCAGAGTCTTCGCATCTGTCTTCAGCAAAATAGACACTCCCTTCGGAGCATCGATTTTCCCTTGACAGCTTTGTCCGTAGCCCACGTTCACCTTCTTCCTGCTCAACATCACGGCTCTCCCGAGAAGGGAGGATGGAAGCTCTGGATCTTTTCTATAAGAGCGAAACCTGTAGAAGGTTTCACGATGAGGAGACCGGACTCTATCTTCAAGGAAATTTGTACGTCTGGAATGATTTCTTAGCAGAAATTTCAGCTTGAAAAATTGACTACCTGAAAATTTTTGGAGCCAATTTGGAGCCAAAACAAAAAATCGGCATTCTAGATATCTAGGATGCCGATTTTAGTGACTCCGACAGGATTCAAACCTGTAACCTTCTGATCCGTAGTCAGATGCTCTATTCAGTTGAGCTACGGAGCCGTTGTGCAGTTTCAGACTGCTATTTTACTACTCGTTGTCCTTAACGATAGCGACTTTCTTTTCCTTGATGCGGGCCTTCTTACCAGAGAGTTCTCTGAGGTAGAAGATACGAGCTCGGCGAACTTTACCAACCTTGTTGAGTTCGATTGACTCAATGAAAGGTGACTCGAACGGGAAGATTCTCTCAACACCTACTCCACTTGCAACCTTGCGAACTGTGAAAGTTCTTGTGTTTGCTGAAGCACCACGGAGCTGGATAACTGTTCCTCTGAACTTCTGAAGTCTTTCCTTGTCTCCCTCCTTGATTCTGTATGTAACGGTGATAGTGTCACCGGCTTTGAATGCTGGGTAGCTGGCTCTTTTCTCGTTTGCGAATGCCTGCTCTACTACTTTAATAAGATCCATTTCTATATTAAATTAAATTTTGTGGCAACATTGCGTCTTTTTTCACCCTGCACAAGAGGTTGCTTTGGTTTTGGGATTGCAAAGGTAGGAATTAAATTTAAAACTCCAAACTTTTTTGAGAAATTTTTGTAAAAAATCTCATTTTAATCAAAAAGATCCTTTATCCTGTCGAAGAAACTCTTGTCTTCCTTGGTCGGATTAGGCTTGAACGAGTCCTTGTTTCTCAGGGCCTCGACAGCAGCCTTGTCTTCTTTGTCCAGTTTCCTTGGCACCCATACCGCAATCTTTACATATAGGTCTCCGGTGCCGCCGTACCCGTTGACTGTAGGCAGTCCGCGTCCTCTGAGCCTTACTACCTCTCCTGACTGTGTACCTGCGTCCACCTTTATTTTCTGAGGTCCGTCCAGGCACGGGATCTCCACTTCTGCTCCAAGGATGGCATCAGGCATCGATATTACCTTGGTATAATACAGATTGTTGCCTTCGCGCTTGAGATTTGGATGCTCCTGCTCCTCTATCACAACGAGAAGATCGCCGTTGATACCGTTGTTCTTTGCTGCATGACCTTCGCCCTGGACTGTGAGTTGCATTCCGGCCTCGACTCCTGCAGGAATCTTTACCTTTATAGTTTCGCGCTTGCGTACCAGACCGGAGCCGGAGCAAGAGCGGCATGGATTGCTGATGATCTTTCCCTCACCTCCGCACTGCTGGCATGTCGAGTAAGTCACAGTCTGGCCGAGGAATGAATTCACCACCCTCTGCACCTGGCCTGTACCTTTACATCCCGGACATGTCTTTATGTCCGAACTGTTCTTTGCACCCTTTCCTCCACATTCATGGCAAGATACGCTCTTTTCTATGCTGATCTCCTTTTCGACTCCTTTGGCGATTTCTTCGAGGGTGAGTCTTACGCGGACGCGTATGTCGCGGCCTCTGTGGACCCTTTGCTGGCGCTGGCCTGAACCGCCTCCGAATCCTCCTCCGAATCCTCCGAATCCGCCACCGAACGCTCCTCCGAAGAGGTCGTTGAGGATGTCGTTGAGATTGCCGAATCCGCCGCTGAAGTCAGGGCCTGCTCCCTCTACTCCCGCGTGGCCGAACTGGTCGTACTTGGCCTTCTTGTCGGCATCGCTCAGTACAGAATATGCCTCAGCCGCCTCCTTGAACTTCTCTTCGGCTTCCTTGTTGCCGGGATTCTTGTCAGGGTGGTACTTGACGGCCAGTTTCCTGTATGCCTTCTTTATTTCATCTGCCGAAGCGCTGCGCTCGACGCCCAGCACCTCATAATAATCTCTTTTATTTGCCATATGCGTTATATACCTACGACTACTTTGGCAAAGCGTATTACCTTGCCGTTAAGAGTATATCCTGTCTGAACCACATCGAAGACCTTGCCTTTCTTGTCTTCCTCCTGCACAGGGAACTGTGCCACGGCCTCATGAAGGTCGGTGTCGAAGACCTGATCCTTTGCCTCGATCACAGCGAGTCCCTTGCTCTTGAGATAGCCGATGAGTTTGCTGTAAATCAGTTCGGTGCCTTCCTTTGCCGCATCGCTGTCGTCTGAGTCTTTGAGCACTGCAAGAGCCCTCTCGCAGTCGTCAAGTACCGGAAGCATTCCCTTGATGGTATCGGTCGAGGCCATGCTTACGAGTTCGAGTTTCTCCTGCGAAGTACGCCTGCGGAAATTGTCGAACTCTGCCATGAGTCTGATATAGTCGTCCTTGTCCTTTGCGGTCTTGTTCTCGAGTTCGGCCACCTTTTTCTCCAGTTCCTCAATCCTGGCCTTGTCCTTGTTACCTTTCTTCAGAAAGCCCTTCTTCTCCTCCTTCGGAGCCTCTTCCTTCGCTGCTTCCTCCTTCTCCGCTTCCGCTGCAGGTGTTTCCTGCACCGTTTCCTGAATCTCCTCCCGGATCATTTCTTCCTTCTGTGTGTTTTCTGACATATTCCTTTATCTCCTTAAATGTTATCTTTCCAAAAAATAAAGCGAGTATAGTCGCTATGATTAATGAAATTATCATGTTTGTTGTTTGGCCGCTGCAAAGATAACAAATAATCTGCCATCCAAAAAATGCTGACAATATGGCAGAAAGAAGGCTGACAGAAATATTCTGCCAGCCTCTTCATGTCATGCGGGAACTGTTTTATCCCTCGATTTTCTTGTAATTAGGTACAAGGGCCTTCATAACGCCCCAGGCGATGAGGTATGCCACTGCGCAGATGCAGAATACTGCCATGTAGCCGGCTTCCTTGCCTTCGAATCCGAGGAAAGTGAAAGCCGCGCCAGCCTTCTCGGAGTAGTCGAAGAACATGCCCGCGCCCTTGTTGATCAGGAACGAACTGATACCTCCGGCCATTCCTCCGATGCCTGTGATGGTGGCGATTGCCGATTTAGGGAACATGTCGCCTACGGTGGAGAACAGGTTTGCAGACCATGCCTGATGCCCTGCTCCGGCCAGACCGATTATGATTGCAGGCCACCATGCCGAATACTGCCCCATAGGCTGTGCAAGGAGAGCGAACAGCGGGAAGAACGCGAAAATGAGCATGGCGAGCATACGGCCGTTGTACGGATGCATGCCTTTCTTCTCTACGAAGAATTTAGGCAGGTAGCCTCCGAATATCGAGATGACGGTCACAATCGCATAAAGGGTGATGATTAGTGCCATTCCCGTTCCTGACGAAGCCTTGTATCCGAACTGGTCCTGGAAGTATGCAGGAGCCCAGAACAGGTAGAACCACCATACGCCGTCGGTGAAGAACTTGCCGGCGATGAAAGACCAAGTCTGTCTGTATGTGAAGCACTTCCAGAACGGTATGCTGTTCTGCTCTTCTGAAACCTCAGCCTTTACCTGCTCATCCTCATCCTGCTGGATATAGGCGAGTTCGGCCTCGTTCACGTATTTCGATTTCTGCGGTTTGTCGTACATGAATACCCAGAATCCCATCCAGATGAATCCGAGGGCTCCGATGATCACGAAGGCCATTTCCCATCCGAGGGCTGCTGCAAGAGGCGGAATTATCGCAGGAGCGGCAAGAGCTCCGACAGAGGCGCCTGAATTGAATATGGATGTAGCGAATGCACGATCCTTTTTAGGGAAGTATTCGGCCGTGGTCTTGATGGCGGCAGGGAAGTTTCCTGCTTCTCCGAGGGCAAGCAGGCCGCGTGCCGCAAGGAAGAGCCATACGCTGACAGATGCTATCGCAAGGGCTGCAGAAGATCCTGCCTCGACCGCCTTCATGGCTTCGATAGACTCATATCCTTCAATTTTCATTGTAGCCCATCCGCAGGCAGCGTGGAGCACTGCTGCAAGGGACCATACTCCGATGGCCCAGAGGTATCCCTTCTTTGTGCCCATCCAGTCTACGAACTTGCCCGCGAAGAGCATGCAGACTGCATAGAAGAGGGAGAATATACCGGTGATGGTACCATAGTCGCTGTCTGTCCAGTGGAACTCAGGTGCGATGAATTCCTTCCATGTCAGGGAGAGAACCTGACGGTCCATGTAGTTGACGGTCGTCGCCACAAAAAGCAGCACCACCATCCACCAACGCCAGTTGGTCATCAGTTCTTTGCTTGTGTTATTCTTCATGTCATTAGGGTTTATCTTGATACACGTCCTGATCCGTCACCCTTCATGAGGTTTTCCACCTCTGCAACGGTCACCTGGTTATAGTCACCGAAGATGGTGTGCTTGAGGCATGATGCTGCGACTGCGAAATTGAGTGCCTTCTGGTCGTCTTCGGTATATGTGAGAAGACCGTATATGAGTCCGCCCATGAAAGAGTCGCCTCCGCCCACCCGGTCTACGATGTGTGTTATGTCATATCGTGGTGACTGGTAGAGTTTCTCTCCGTCGAAGAGTACGCCACCCCATGTGTTGTGGTTTGCATTGATCGATCCGCGAAGGGTGATGATCACCTTCTTTGCTCGTGGGAACTTCGTCATGAGTTGGCGGCATACGCTTTCAAATTCAGCAGCATTCACTTCTCCGTGGGTGGCTGTTACATCGAAGCCTTCAGGCTTGATGCCGAATACCTTCTCGGCATCCTCTTCGTTTCCGAGGATCACATCGCAGCCCTCGACGAGTTCCGGCATCACTTCTGAAGCGGTCTTGCCGTATTTCCATAGGTTCTTGCGGTAGTTCAGGTCGCATGACACCGTCACGCCAAGTCTGTTTGCAGCCTTGATCGCTTCGAGGCAAACATCGGCGGCACCCTGACTGATTGCCGGTGTGATGCCTGTCCAGTGGAACCAGTCCGCTCCTTCGAACACCTTCTCCCAGTCGATCATTCCTTTCTCTATCTGCGCGATCGCAGAATTTGCACGGTCATATACGACCTTGCTCGGACGTGCAACTGCTCCTGTCTCAAGGAAATATATGCCGAGACGGTCGCCTCCGGACACGCAGTGCTTTGTACCCACTCCGTAACTGTGCAGGTCCTTGATGCAACTTGCTGCGATGTCGTTCTTAGGGAATCTGGTCACGAACTCAGCCTCGATACCGTAGTTCGCAAGTGATACGGCCACATTTGCCTCTCCGCCACCGAAAGTGGCTTCGAACTGCTTGGCCTGTGAAAATCTGAGATAGCCCGGAGTTGAAAGTCTGAGCATGATCTCGCCGAATGTAATTACTTTTGGCATGTTCTTCTTATAGTTTAACAGTTAATATGCATGCTGTTTCAATCTGCAAAAGTAGTAATAATTTCGGAAATCCCGTGACCGTACACGGAAAAATGATGATATTTGTTTATCCTGATATTTTTTATGATATTTGTATGCTCAAATTGAATCGGTTATGGCAGGTATTGACAACAGGGTCACGATTAATGATGTGGCGAAAGCGGCCGGTGTGTCGAAAGGCACGGTCGACCGTGTCTTGCACGACAGGGGAGAGGTGTCTCCCAAAAGCAGGGAAAAGGTGCTTAAGGTCATAGAGGAACTTGGATACAAGCCCAATTTCTATGCATCAATCCTTGCCTCTCAGAAGAAGCATCGCATTGTATGTATCATACCTGAGCATATAAGCGGGGATTTCTGGTCCTTGACGGCAAAAGGAGTGGCAGATGCATCTCAGACGGCGGCCCGATATGGCATTTCAGTGGAGGTGGTGACCTATGACCAGTATGATGTCGATTCGTTCCGTGATACATGCACAGGTGTTCTGGAATCTGCTCCGTCAGGTGTTGTCATTGCCCCGATGTTCAGGGGCGAGACCTTGAATTTTGTCAGGAACCTCGCTGAGAATGACATACCTTATATATATATAGACTCCAAACTTGAGGATGACGGATATCTTGCATATTTCGGCATGCCGATGTTCCAGAGCGGTTTCCTGTGCGCAGATATTCTTACTGACGGACGTGATGTCGGGACGGTCTTCGTGGTGCGTATCGAGCGTGACAAGATGGGGCATTCCGATCCGACCGTCGCACGAAGGACCGGTTTCATGGAATTCATGGAGAAACACCATCCTGATGTGGAGATTGTCAATGTGTTCATCGATCCGAAGAATCCGGATGACATTAAGAACAAACTTGATGCAGCCTTCGCTTCATGTCCTTCAGAAAGAAAGTCGGTGGTGATGTTCAATTCGAGAATACATCTTGTGGCTGACTATCTGAGGGCGCGCCCTGACCTAAAGGTTCGTGTCGTCGGATTTGATGCCCTTGCAAAGAATCTTGCAGCCCTCCGTGACGGATTTGTCCAGGTGCTGATCGCACAGCATTCCGACCGTCAGGCCGAAGCCGCGGTGAATGAACTTGTGGACAATCTTGTCATGGGTACACCTGCGAGGAAAAAGGACAATTATACGCAGATGGATATCCTGAACAGATATAACTGCGACTATTACATGTAGTCTTACAGGCCCTCGTTCAGTTCCAGCCAACGCATTTCCTTTTCATCGGTCTCTTCCATTATCTGGCCGATCCGCACTGATGCCGCCTGCAACTTGTCGTAGGGGAGTGTGCCGCTGTTGAGGCTCTCCTCGAGTGCCGCCTTTTCCTCTGCGAGATCCTCCAGATCCTTTTCGATCTGTTCCAGTTCTTTCTGCTCCTTATATGAAAGTTTCTTCTTCTTTGCAGGCGTTTCCTGCTTAGGGGCATCCTTTGATGCGCGCTCCTTTTCTGCCTTCTCGGCTGCGCGGGCGATCGACCGCTGTCCGGCCTCGTATTCCTTTATATATTCGCGGTACTCGCTGTAACTTCCGACGAAATCCTTCACCAGTCCGTCCCCGCAGAAGATGAAGAGATGGTCCACGAGTTTGTCAAGGAAATGACGGTCGTGGGAGACTATGATGAGTGAACCGCTGAATTCTTTCAGATATTCCTCCAGGATGTTCAGGGTCACGATGTCCAGGTCGTTGGTTGGCTCGTCGAGGATGAGGAGATTCGGCTGCTGCATCAGTATGGTGAGCAGATAGAGTCTGCGTTTCTCGCCTCCGCTGAGTTTCTCGACCTTGTTGTTGAGCATATCGTGAGGGAAGAGAAACCTGTTCAGCAGCCAGGTGTCGTTCACGATGTCGAGGACGGTGTCGTCCGGATTGAACGACATGCCGCTCTGATGGTAATATCCTATCTTCAGCGACTCTCCACGCTCGATCACTCCCGTCATGATGCCCGGGCTGGAGACTAGGTCTGAATGCTGACTGTCCGACCGCTCCGCAGGAGTGTAGGGAAATGCTCCGCTCATCGGACTGTCAGCATTCAGATGCAAGACCATTTCCGGAGTATAATTGCCTGTGAGAATGTTCAGGAAGGTGGATTTTCCGGCACCGTTGCGTCCTACGATACCGACCTTCTCATACCTCTGGAAATTATATGTGAACCTGTCAAGATAGCACTTGTCACCGTAAAAGAAACTCAAGTCCTTGCAGTTGATGATCTTCGTGCCAAGCCTTGTCGACCCTTTCATCGCCTCCATGCTCACCTGTTTCTGCGTATATACCTGCGACGCTCTGTCCTTAAGGTCATAGAAGGCGTTGATACGGTATCTCGCCTTGCCGGTACGCGCACATGGCGTACTCCTTATCCATTCCAGTTCGCGACTGAGGATATTCCTCACCTTGTCGGTCTCGGCATTGTAGTTCGCAATCCTCTCCTCGCGTTTCTCCAGGAAATTCTGATAGTTACCCTTATAGGTATAGACGGCCCCATGATCCATCTCCATCACGGTATTGCACACCCTGTCAAGGAAATAGCGGTCGTGCGTCACCATCAGCAGGGTACATCTTGAACGGCTCAGGAAACCTTCCAGGAATTCGATAGCGTCGATATCAAGATGGTTGGTAGGCTCGTCCATTATGAAGAACTCGGCCTCGGTCGACAGCATCTGCGTCAAAGCCACCCTCTTCACCTCGCCTCCTGACAGTTCCTTCATCTTCTGGTCCGGATCCGCGAGATTGAAACTTGTCAGGAACTTAACCACACGGCGCTCATATTCCCAAAGGTGCTCCTGATCGAGGTCCTTCGTGAATTCTGCGCTCGACGACATTATCTGATCGAATACGCTCTTCTCAGGATCGAAGTCGTACTCCTGCTCGAGGAATGCGATCCTGATGTCCTTAAGGAACATGATCTTTCCGCCCGAATCAGACTTGTCCTTTCCTGCGAGGATACGCATGAGGGAAGTCTTTCCGGTGCCGTTGGGGGCGATGAGGGCGATCTTGTCGCCTTCGTTTATATTGAAGCCGATATTCTCGAACAGGACCTTAGGTCCGTAACTTTTCGAAATGTTTTCTATCTGCAGGTAACTGGCCATCTTTTTATTTGAAGAACTTGTCGACCTCCTTCACAGCCTGAGGAAGGGCGAAGACCGCCACGCGGTCATATGCATTGATCTGAGTGTCTCCCACGGCAATGAAAGACTCGTTGCCACGGATCACGCCGCCGATGATCGCGTTCGCAGGAAATCCCATGTCCTTCAGCGGCCTCTTGGTAATCTCCGTATCCGGAGCCACTATGTATTCCAGCACTTCGGCGTTGGTGCCGCTCATGTACTTGATGAACCTGACCTTGCTGCTGAGGGTGAACTTGAATATACGTCCTGCGGTGATGAGTTTCTTGTTGATGACGGCATCCACGCCCATGCTCTCTGCAAGTTTTATGTATTCGATGTTCTCGACTTCTGCAATCGTCCTCTCCACTCCAAGACTCTTTGCCGCCACGCATGCCAGGATGTTGGTCTCAGAACTGTTGGTCACAGCCACAAAGGCATCGTATTCACGTATGTTCTCTTCGAGGAGCATGTCGGAGTTGCGTCCGTCCCCATTCACTACGATCACATTTCCCGGGAGTTTCTCAGACAGGTCGAGACATTTCTCCTTGTTCATCTCTATGAGTTTCACCGAGTCGATCTGCTTGGCCAACTGTCTCGCCACCATCTCTCCGATAGGGCTTCCACCGAGAATCATGACCCTGTCCACCTCAATGTTCTTCTTGCCCAGATACTTCATGAGCATGTCCATGCCCTCTCTCTTCGAGATGATGAAGACCAGGTCGTGGAATTTGAACTTGGTGTCGAATTTCGGAATGATGGTCTGGTCTCCGCGGGAAATGGCCACGACCCTGAACTTCAGTCCGTCCGCAGCGGCAATGTTGCTGAATTCAGCCATGTTCATGCCTAACATGGGAGATTCTTCCTCCAGTTTGAAGACCGCTATCTGAAGTTTGCCTCTGGCGAAGTCCAGAGAATCGGAAGAAGCGCTTCGCTTGAGCAGTTCCACGATCTCTCCGGCCGCTATCTTTTCAGGATAGAACATAAGGTCTATTCCCATCTCCGTGAACAGATACTTGTTCTCATAGGACAGGTATTCCTCGTTGTTTATGCGCGCAGTAGCCTTCTGACATCCGAGTTTCTTCGCAAGCATAGCACTTACTATGTTCACGTCCTGAGACACGGAAGGATGCACTGCGATGAAGAGATCAGCATGCTCCACCTCAGCCTCCCTGAGAGTCCTGATGGCTGATGGGTTGCCTTCGACAGTGACGACGTCCGTATGCGAACATAAGGCGTCGAGCCTGCTCTGGTCAGAGTCGATGACGGTTATTTCATTTGCTTCGTTGCTGAGCATCTTTGCAAGGTGAGAACCTACCTCACCTGCTCCTGCAATTACGATCTTCATGACCTTAAATGTTAAAGAAATCTTTCTCCTTTATACTGTCGGAAACCTTGTCGCCCTTGAGCATGCTCATCAGAACGATCCATCTTCCGTATATACCTTTCACTCTGGCCTTTCTTCCTGCTCTTTCAAGATATGCAGCCAACTCTTCCTTTCCTGTCACTCTCCTCATCTTCAGGTAATCCCTGTGCGCCTTCTGTACCGACTTGAAGCAGTCCCATCTGAAGGTTGCCAGATAGACGAATGCTGACAGAAGATCCAGGAACCTTCTTTTGCGGATGGTCCTTTCCGCCTTCCTCAGACCCTTTTCTGCCGCAATGCCCGCGCTTTCTCCGTTCTTGAAGAGTTGCAACGCATAAGTCCTGCCGAGATTGTTGCAGAGCATCAGGAGATTGTTCCTGAAATTCAGGTAGAGTTTGAACGGCGATGTCGCGGGGAGAGTGCCGCCGCCGACATGGTATACGACAGATTCCGGCACAACGGTCACCTTCCATCCTTCCAGCTGCATCCTCCAGCAGAGGTCTATCTCCTCCATGTGCGCAAAAAATCTGTCATCCAGACCTCCCAGACTTTCGTATACAGAACTCCTTACCATAAGGCAGGCGCCTGTGGCCCAGAATACATCTGCCGGGGAGTCGTACTGGCCCCGGTCGGTTTCCAGATGCTTCATCACCCTGCCGCGGCAGAACGGATAGCCGAACTTGTCTATATATCCGCCGGCCGCTCCTGCATATTCAAACTTCTTCCTTTCCTGCCAGCTATGGAGTTTAGGGGCGCAGGCTCCGCAGTCCGGATGGGCGTCCATCCATTCCACAAGAGGCCTCAGCCAGTCCTCAGGCACTTCAATGTCTGAGTTTATCAGAACGAAATATTCCGGCAGGGCGCTCGCTTTCAACTGTCTGAAGGCTTCGTTGTATCCTCCGGTAAATCCGAGGTTCTTCCCGAAGTGCAGGGTCTGCACCTGAGGGAATTCCTCGGACATCACTTTCATGCTGCCGTCTGTCGATGCGTTGTCCGCTACTATGACTTCGGCGCCTTCGACATTCCGGGTCGAGCGCAGAAGTGCAGGGAGGAAGTCCCGCAGGAATCCCTCCGTGTTCCAGTTCAATATGACGACGGCAGTCTTCATCTTATATCAATGGCATCCGTATCCGCATTCTCCGTGGTCGTGTCCTCCGCAGTCTCCACCGCAGCCGCCGCACTCTCCTTCATGACCGTGGCCATGGCATCCTCCGCAGGTGTGGACATATTCTCCATGGAGTCCTTCCTTGAGTTCCTTTTCTGTAGCCTCGCGGACAGTCAGGACTTCGCCGGTGAAATGGAGGGTCTTGCCCGCCATCTGGTGGTTGAGGTCCATCTTGACGCTGTCTTCAGTCACTTCAAGAACGACGCCCGGAATCACTCCGCCCATGCTGTTCATCATCGGTATGGTGTTGCCTGGAACGAGGAGGTCTTCGCGGATCTCACCGTTCACTTCGAAAGCCGCCTTCGGGAGGTCGATGACCCTGGTAGGGTCTACTTCTCCGTAACCGTCTGACGGTGAGAGTGTGACGTCGAATTTATCCCCAGGCTCCATGCCTTCGATGTGTGCTTCAAGTTTAGGGAGAAGACTTCCTGTGCCGTGGATGTAGTCAAGGGGTCTTTCCTTTGTTGCGTGGTCGACCACCTGGCCGTCCACTTCGAGTTCGTAGCAGAATTCCACTACTTTGTTTGTTTCGATTTTCATATTTTCTAACGTTATAACTTTATCTGTCATGCGGAGAAGGAGACGTCGTCAAAGGCGAGGGTAGGGACCTGCCACCTCGCGCTCGGACGTACGTCCGTTCCTGCCGCGGTCAGACTGTTCCACAATGTTATCATGTTCCCGGTGATAAGCATTTCCCTGACCGGATGTGTGATGCGTCCCCTGCTGAAGGCAAACCCCTCGATGCCGAAGGAGAAGTCTCCCGTGGCAGGGTTGCAGTTGCCTCCGTTGAAGCCTGTCACATATATTCCGCTGGAACATCTGCGCAATATATCCTTCAAAGATACTTCTTTTTCTTCTGAAGACAAGTCTTCACCTTTCAGATATGGCAGTACGCAAGGCCTGCTGAGATCTTCCACCGTCGGCTCGATCCCCATCTTCCGAGACATGTATGTGCTTACGAAATACTGCTTGACGACTCCGTTCTCGATGACGGGAGCATCCTTTGTCGCCACGCCTTCGCTGTCGAAAAGTCTTGATCCGTTCTTGCCTGGCGTGCGGGCGAGGTCCATGAGCGTCATACCTTCCGAGAACACCCTCTTTCCCTGCGTGTCCTCGAGGAAAGATACCTTCTGCTGTATAGATGAAGCGTTGAGGGCTGTCACGATGGGCGCTATGAGTCTGGATGCGACCTGATTGTCGACAACCATGCGGTATTTGCCCGAGCGGCGCTTGCGAGGGCCTATCTGTCTTACAGCCTTTTCCAGTGCCTTTCCTGCACAGTTCTTCCAGTCAAGTCCTGCCTCCTTCTGCGAGGCATCCCACCAGAAGCCGCTGTATTTGCTGCCGTCTTCCGCCTCGACCGTCATTTCCGCGAAGCAGTAGTACATGGTTTCTGTGTGCCTTCCCTCAAATCCTTGTGAATCGATGATGAAGTTGTCGTCGAGGGATTCGCTGTATTCGCATTCTTCCGATATGATCCTATATTCCTTTTGGTCGCTGATGGTGCGGAAGATGCTCATGCCCAGGGCTTTGCGGAGCCTTCCGTCTGCATTTCCGTCCGCATGTCCTTCATCGTAAAGGTCAAGTTCGCGTCCTGTCCTGGCGTTCTTTTCTGTCCTTTCAGGGTCAGGAAGACCTCTGCAAGAGTCTTCTCCGAGCATGCGTGTCATGGTCACCGCCTTTGCGATGAAGTCTTCTATCTCCTTGTGTTCCAGCCTGTTGGTCGAGAATGTTCCATATCTGCCGTCGACGAAGAGGTGAATATAGACCGAACGGTCGGCGGAGTGGGTGACCTTGTCCAGTCCGCCGTTGAGTATGGTGCATCCGTCCATGACGCTCTTGCTCAGGGATACTCTCGACGCAGATGCGCCCAGTGTCTTTGCGGTCTCTATGCAGTGCCGCGCTATGTTTATTTCATGTTCTGTGATCATTGTTCTCCTCCGACTGTAAGGTTGCTGATGAGGACCGTCGGCATGCCGCATGAAACGGGAACGCTCTGCTCCTTGCCGCAGGTCCATGTGCCGTTGTCTATCTTGAGGTCATTTCCGACCGCGAGGATGTCGGCAAGTGCCTGAGGGCCGTTGCCTATGATGTTGATGTCCTTTACCGGCATGGTCAGGCGTCCGTTCTCGATGAGGTAGCCGCTCTTGACGAAGAAAGTGAAGTCTCCTTCGCCGATCTTTACCTGTCCGTTCGAGAATTCATCCACGTAGACGCCTTTCTTTACATTGGCCGGAATGTCTTGAGGATTGACGTCTCCGCTCTCCATGTAGGTGGCTCTCATGCGTGGGATAGGGTTGTATCTGAAATTTTCGCGCCTTCCGTTTCCGGTCGAAGGGACTCCGTATCTGTTTGCGCTTATCCTGTCGTGGAGGTAGGAGGTGAGGATGCCGTCCGTGACCATGTATGTCTTTTCCGCAGGTATGCCCTCATCGTCGTAATTCCCTGAACCTCTGTTGAATGCAATCGTTCCGTCGTCGATGACGTTCACGCCCTTCGGACATACCTGCGTGCCCATCTTGTCCGAGAATATCGACTGACCCTTGCGGTTGAAGTCGGCTTCGAAAGCGTGCCCCATGGCCTCGTGGAGAAGAATTCCCGATGCTCCTGCACCCATGACCACATTCATCTGTCCACCTTTCGGACGGCGTGCCTCGAAACGGGCGTCTATATCTTTTACCACATCGTCGGCAAGTTCCTTTATAAGTCCCTTGCCTATGAATTCCGCACCCATGCGGAAACTCCTCGATGCACTCCTGTTTTCGGTCTTTCCGTTCTGCCGGAAGACTGCGGACACGGTCACGCTTCCCAAAGGACGGGTCTCGAAGGTCATCTCGCCTGAAGAATTGTACATCAGCACATCGCTCACCGAATCAGACATTCTTGCGACGACCTTGACGATCCTGCTGTCTCTGCTCAGGACTTCCTTTTCGAGCTCCTTGAGAAAGGGGAGGAAGGCGTCAGCACCCAAGTCCCTCCAGTTCATCTGCATCGGATACAGGTCGTACCTTCTGTCGGTCACCCCTGCATACGACATCTGTCCTGATGTGCCGATCGCTATCGCAGAAGCCGCCTGGGCTGCCTTGAGCATGTCAGGCATCTCTGTGTTTTCGGAATATGCGTAGCCTGTCTTTTCGCCCTTGAGTACCCTGATGCCTACGCCGTAGTCTGTGTGGAAGCCTCCCGATGACACGACGCCGTCCTTGAGAAGAAGATTGAAGAATGTCGTGTGCTCGAAATACAGGTCGGAGAAGTCTCCTCCATGTGCGAGGGCGGTGGAGACGAGCGTACGCAACTGCGTCTCCGACACCTTGAACATATCCAGATAATATTGTGCTGTATTCATTTTCTTGTTCTTATAGTGACAGTATCTCACCGGTCTCTTCCACATGTCTGCGTCTTTCCTGTGCGATCGCAAGTATCTTCGCATATGTCTCTTCGTCCTTGATGTTGATCACATCATCCTTGGAGCCTTCTGCAATCACGCGGAAAGGTATCTGCGAATTATCTGTCAGGATCCATCTCTCGCAGATGGGGGCATAGTAATGGAAGAAGTAGTCGATGCCTACCTGATACCTTCTTCTGATGGTCTCTTCCGGAATGTTGTGCCCTCCGGTCTCGACTCTTGCCTTTACTCTTTCTATTGCCAGTTCAGGAGAGTTCAGCCAGAAATAAAGCAGGGTCACTGTGTAACCTGCGCTCTGTGCCATCTTGGCTGTCTTCAGGAGAGTCCTGGTCGCGAGAGTTGTCTCCACAGCAAAATCCCTCTGCTTCTTAAGCATATATCTTATCTTCAGCAGCATGTATCTGCTGGCCTGAATCGAGGCCTTTTCCGGATTGAACGGTGACAGACCCTTTGCAAATTCGTCTGAATTGACGAATTCGCTGCAGTCCAGCATCTCCGGCAGAAGAGAATAGGAGGCGGTGGTCTTTCCGGCTCCGTTGCATCCTGATATTATATATAGTCTTGGCATACTCTAAAAATTTATAAATTGCACAATAACTTCGTTGCTGTCCGTCTCTGTCTCTTGCGCAATTCCTGAAATTTTACATTGTCTGGCGGTTTCAGGTTCAGCGGCTCTGATGAGTGACGCCGTAGCCGAAAAGGGCGAAGTCCCCCATGCATGGGTCGTCGGGCCAGATTTCCCTGAAGGCGTCGGTGATCTCTTGGGCCGTGACTATGTCCTTCTGGCGTCTTGACGTCAGCCCGAGGGCCGTCGCCTGCCCGTATACATGCACATCCAGAGGAAGGATAAGTTTCTTCTTGTCGGAATTCTTCCATATACCCAGATCCACTTTTCCGTCATCGCGTACGAGCCATCTGCGCATCATGCTGATCTTCTTGTTCGGAGCCTTCCTGTCTTCCTTCTGGCCGAAGATCCTGCATCTGATTTCCATGTCCGACAGGCCCTCGATGGAGTCCGAGGTCTCATATATCCCCTTCAGACGCTCACAGATGGCGGCAAAATCCTTCCATTTGATGGTCCGGTGCATGCTTGCATCCTCGTTTCTGTATTCGCCGTTCATCACGTAGTCGTACGGTCTCCAGTCCATTTCGTCGAACATCCTGTTGCAGTCGCGGACGATCATCGCCCTCCGTCCCCATGCAAGGTGGGAAGACAGAAGTGCAGCAATTTCGACATCAGCGACAGACGAGCCTCCTTCGGAAAGAAGACGCGCAAAATGCCGTGGGAAGATTATCGGGTCTTCCTCGAAATATTTCGGGTCATTGTATTCGTGGGCCCACCCGATGAGGGGCTCTTTCAGCGACTGTTCCATACAAAATACAAATATAATAAAAAGGTCGGTTACTTTTCGGCAACCGACCTTAAAAGATTCTCACGTCGTCCTTCGGACTCCTCAGAATGACGTTTGATATGGTTATTTCGCTACTTTCTCAAGCCACTTCACCATGCCGAGCATAACGCCCATGGAGATGAGGCAGAAGCCTGCGAACACAGCCCAGCACATCCACTGCTGCGGGAATGAGTTGAGCATGGTTACTCCGAGAGCGATGAACAGATTGCCTATTGCCGTTGCGGTCAGCCAAAGACCCTGGCAGATACCCTGAAGGTGGCGAGGGGCAATCTTTGAAACGAATGAAAGACCGAGAGGAGAGATGAAGAGTTCAGCTACTGTGAGGAAGAAGTAAGTGGCGATAAGTACCATCGGACTTGACTTCATTGCCATCTTCATAGCATCTGAAAGACCTCTGAATTCATCTCCTGAAGGATATCCCTGAATTATCGCGATGACCATCAGGAGTATGTACGCACATGCTGCAATGAACATACCGAGCGCGATTTTGCGAGGAGTCGAAACTTCTTTTCCCTTTCTTGCCAATGCTCCGAAAATCCACATGATGAGTGGGGTGAGAAGAATCACGAAGAGCGGGTTGATGCACTGCCAGATTTCAGGCGGAATCGCTGCTGTAGTGACAAAGTCACGAGCAAAGATCGAGAGTGACTGGCCGTTCTGGTGGAATGAGAACCAGAAGAATACTGCAACTCCGAGAACTGCAAAGAGAGCGTAAAGTCTCTGCTTGATCTCCTTTGCATTTGCTTCTCTTTCTTCAGGTGTGTAGTCTGCGGCTGCAGCCTTTTCCTTCTTTTCCGGATTAGGAAGTCTCTTCTTGATGACGATGAAGATGGCAAGGGAAATGAGCATTGCAATTACAGATGCGATGAATGAGAAGTGTACACCTGTGTTGAATATCTGAAGATAATCGTTGCAGAATGCCGCGTCTATTGCTCCTGTATGTCCTGCTTCGGCAGCGAGTTTTGTAAGGTTCTCAGCATCTGTTCCTGCTACTGATGCAGGATCTTTGATGAACATGTGGCACAGACGAGGAAGGTCAGAGTTATATGCGAGGTTGTGGATCTTGAGCCAGAAACTTCTGAGAAGCGGGGCGATGAACGGAGCGATCACACCGCCGATGTTGATGAATACGTAGAAGATCTGGAATCCTGAGTCACGTTTCTCCTTAGCGTTTGCAAGTGCCTCCGGGCCTTTCTTTGCAGCCTCGGCCTCGAAGTTGTCGTACATCTGACCTACGAGTGCCTGGAGATTACCCTTGAAAAGACCGTTACCGAAGGCGATGATGAACAATGCGAGGCATGTGAGTACAAGAACCCATGATACGCCTGTTGTTGCAGCAAATACCGGAATGGAAAGGATACCGTAACCGGCAGCCATTACAAGAAGACCTGCGATGATGGTACCTTTGTAGTTCTGTGTCCTGTCGGCGATGATACCGCCCGGAAGGCTGAGTACATAGATGAGGAAGTAGAATACTGAGTAAATCCATCCTGCAGCACTGTCGCTGATTCCGAACTTTGAACAGATGAACAGAAGAAGCACTGCGTTCATGATGTAGTATCCGAAACGCTCTCCCATGTTGCTCAATGCTGCTGCAATCAGTCCCTTAGGGTGTTCTTTGCGGGCCTTGTTGATGTAGAATACCATGAATGGAATCACTACAATCAAGATGGCGAGAAGAATCGCCATAGGACGGTTGTTCGCCCATAGATTAGAAATGAAAAGCATAAGGTTTATGGTGTTAATTTAGTTAAAATGTTAATTCTTAGGTTATATAACCGGGCAAAGATAATAAAATTAATTTACAGGTAAAATATCGGAAATCAGAAGGAAAGTTGGTATATTTGCTTTTCTGTACGGGGACAATTGCGGTTTTTTGCTTGCAGGATATTATGTCCCTGTGTGTATGTAATTGAAGATTAATGTGTTGTGGGTGGTTTTGGTGCGCCCTGACAAATATAGGAATTGATTAATTTTTGAGATATGAGAAGAAAGATGTTGAGAATGTTTCTGGTGGCGGGTCTTGCTGCAATGCCGTACGCTGCCTCGGCTCAGAAGGCTTCCGATCCTGAGGGCCATCTGACTTATTCTTTGCCTTCGACTACTATCAGGCTTGATGTGGAGGCTGTTCAGGAAGTTTTCCATGCCGGCCCTTATGCCAGATATGCGGAGAAATATCTTGGTGTGAAGGCTCGTCAGAAGGACGAGACTTCGTGTCATATTGTACAAGTATCCATGACGCCTCTTGTGGAGGCTGATCTGAGCAGGAGATATGCGCTTGCGGTCAAGAAGAGTGCTCTGGATGCCACTTTCCTCAAACTTTCTTCTGCAGGACTGGTGTCTTTTTCCGACGGTATTTTCGGCGAGATGACCAGATGGCGTTTCCCTAAGGCCGGTGAGGCTGATTTTTCAGGAATGGGTGTGTCGTCCAATCTGACATCCGAGTCTGCTACTCTTTACAGGAACGAGAAGAAGGAATCCGCCTACAGCAGGGTCGGAGTCCAGCAGAACATGGTCGTGGAAAAGACTTTGGAACAGAAGGCTTCAGAGGCTGCACAGATGATCATCCGTCTTCGTGAACATCGCCTTCAGATCGTGACTGGAGATACCGATGCGACATACAGCGGCGAGGCTATGGCTGCGGCCATCAATGAACTTTCTTCCCTTGAGAAGGAATATATGGCTCTTTTTGTTGGATATACGGATTATAATGTCCAGAACATGAGTTTTGATGTGATTCCGTCTGCCGGGCGTGAGAGTCAGATGTATGTGGCTTTCCGTGTTTCGGATACTGCGGGTCTTGTACCTGCCGACAATCTTTCAGGAAAGCCGGTGGTGATGGAAGTCGCAGTTCCTGAAGTTGCGGTTCCTGAGGTCAGTGAAAAGAAGGATGTCAAGGGTCCTGTAGTGAACTATCTCATACCTGCCACATGCACAGTCAAGGTGAAGGACGGAAACAACCTTCTCGTCCAGGGCCGTGTACCTGTATACCAGCTGGGCGTACTCAGCACCATGCCTCTCAATACGACATTGCAATAATTCAAACATAATTAACATAACAAGACATGACAATCAAGGAACTTGATCCACAGATCGTGTGGAAGAACTTTTATGAACTGACACAGATTCCACGTCCTTCAAAGCATGAGGAACTTGCGGTGGAGTATATGTACAACTGGGGTAAGTCTCACGGCCTCGAGACCATAAAGGATGAAATCGGAAACATCGTGATCCGCAAGCCAGCGACTCCGGGATGTGAGAACATGAAGGGTGTGATCCTTCAGGGTCATATCGACATGGTGCCTCAGAAGAACAACGACACTGTCCATGATTTCGAGAAGGATCCGATCCAGACCTGGATTGACGGTGAATGGGTGAAGGCAAAGGGTACCACTCTCGGTGCGGACAACGGTCTCGGCGTAGCCATGGGTATGGCTGTGCTCGAGTCGTCTGACCTTAAGCATGGTCCGGTCGAACTTCTTGTGACTGTTGACGAGGAGACCGGTATGACTGGTGCAAATGCTCTGAAACCTGGTCTTCTTCAGGGAGATATCCTCATCAATCTCGATTCTGAGACCGAGGGTGAACTTTATGTAGGCTGCGCCGGTGGTCTTGATGCTTCTGCATCGGCTACCTATGTTCCTTCAGAGCCTCAGGCGGACTGGCAGTGCTGGTCGCTTGCAGTAAAGGGATTCAAGGGCGGTCACTCCGGAATGG
>CAZYCJ010000035.1:17938-21086 GCA_964645495.1 uncultured Muribaculaceae bacterium | reverse complement strand
TCAGTAATTGAATCACATCAACGGATTGATCCAGATACTATGGATGTAATCGAATAGAGAGATTGACACCTCAACATGGGGTGTCAATTTTCATTTTCATCTGTATTTACAATTGGTATTTGTTATATACAAATATCACTGGGGATAAGAGATCATTTCAACCTTGCTAATTTTCTTCTGATTATTCTTGCCACTTTCTGTGGATGATCTCTATCCCTTTCTTCAATTACGACAATCCCTTGCAGTAGAAGAATTGCAAGGGATTTGTTTGAATTGACAGGTTGATCTTGAATGTTAGAAGAAAGAGAGTACAATTTCTCCGTTGTATATTATTGTGTAAAGGTAGTTTTCAGAATCAGTTACATACAAACCATCTTTATCCATCTTGCTATTGTCTGCAAGTTCGATCCATACCGTATTTGGATTGTCAATTATTGACATCATATCTTGTTCGATCTTCATAGTGTTGTAATCTTCATCATCATTCATCTGTGAAATGATCTGTTTCCAATCATAGGAATAAGGGATTTTTGTGTACCTCATAATCAATATTGTTTATCTATTACAATAATAACATCATTTTGTTGCGATTGTTACTTATATTGCTATAAATCAACGATTTATGGGTTTATTTTTATGTGACTTTTGGAACAATTTTAGCGAACTTTAGACCAAAAATAGTTGTCAAAAAAGGTGTATTTCGGAGGTGTTTTTTATATGTATATATGTAAGGTTCTTTGACAATATTGTGTGAATTTTTGCCGAATAATTGGGAAATTGTTCGGTGGATTATTGTGTGGTTGTCAGATATATGTAGTAGATGTTGAATTTATTGAGGTTCAGCAGTTATTATTGATATGTAAAGTTCTTGAAATAGCAGAAACATATGGTTGGGGATATGTTAGTATGATATATAAGTGATAATCACACATAATCGGTTTGACACTAAACCCCAATATAGTTCAACAGATTATGTGTGATTATTTTTTTGTGTGAAAATTTCAATTAAACAAAAAGAATATGGCAGAAGAAAAATTTGAAGAAACAAAACGCAATTCAGTTGATGAGATCAAAAAGGAATTGAAAGAAGCAACAAAGAGAGAGAAAGAGGAACAGAGAGAAAAGAAAAGACAAGAGAAGATCAGTAAATATCCAAGTTGGATGAAAGATCTTCAATTTGACAATTTTGGCAATTTGAAACGATCCATCACTAACTATATTGGGTTGTTGTCAAAGTGTGATGATATTGGTAAGTTCAGATATGATGTTTATACAAAGAGACGAACTTATACCGATCAAACAGGGAAAGAGTTTGAGTTTTCAGATTCTTTGTACAGAGAGTTTTTCAAGTGGAGTGAACAGTATGTTTCTCCGTGTGATGAAAAGAAATGTATTGATGCGATGATGTATATATCGGATCAAAATTCTTACAATTCTGCAACCGATCTTCTTGACAATCTGATTTGGGATGGTGTTTCAAGATTGGATACGTTCTTCATCGACATATTGGGTGCAGATGATAATCCGATAATAAGAATGATGACAAGAAAGTGGATTGTCGGTGCAGTTCAGAGATTGTACAATCCAGGTTGCAAGAATGAGAATGTGTTGATATTAACAGGATCGCAAGGTTGTGGCAAAACATCAACGTTGATGTGGTTGGCAGGAAAGTTGGGTTTTGACAACACAATCGACATTTCAAGATCCGAACAGGAGACAGGTCAGAAACTTGAAAGATGTTGGTTTGCTTGTTTCGATGAACTTGCAACATTGTCAAAACGACAATCTGCTGAATACAAGAACTGGTTGTCAATTCAAACAGATAATTTCAGACAACCATACGAGAGAGTTCCCGAACCTCATTATCGACACTGTGTTTATTGCGGAACGACAAACGAATCGACATTCTTGCGAGATGATACAGACAGAGTTGAAAGAAGAATGTGGGTGATCAACTGCAAAAGAACACAGCAAGAATGGAAAGATGAGTATTATGACAAATTGAATGATGATTTGTGGGAACAGATCTGGGGCGAAGCAACTTACATATATAAAAACGATCCGAAATTCAATCCGTATATTTCAAGTTTGATGTATGAAGATTTCATCAAACATCAGAGACAATTCAAGAAGTATGATTCGGATATGACTGAGTTGCTGATTGAGTATCTGAACAAACCATATGTTCTTGATGAAAATGGCAATTTTGCAAGTGTTGATGATATGTTGAAGCAAATGAAAGGTGTTGAACAAACATATCGTTCGAATACAAGTTTGCAATATCTCAATCACATTCAAAATTCATATGTATCAAAAATATGGATCGAACTATTGCATCAAAAGAAAATTGATCACAATTGTTTGCGAAACGTACTTGACGGTTTGTGGTGTGTGAAGAAGAACAGATGTCGAATCGGTGGAGTCAATTCATATTTTTATATCAGAGGCAAATGGAAAGATATTGAAAACGATATCATCGAAAGAGAGTTCAAGTTGTATGACAATACGCAATCATGTCAATCAGTTGATAATATGAAATTCGATGTTGATTGTTTGTTCAACAATAATTCAGCAATTAGCAATCAGTTTGTATCGTAAGTAAGTAATAAGTGATTTTGAATGCACTGTTCAATCGGTGTTCAATTGGTGTTCAATCAGTATTGAACAGTGTATTTGATTCATTTTCAAGGTGTTATCTATGGTGTTCAATCTGTTCAATCAATTTTTAATAAAAAGAAGGAGTAATATAAAATAAAGAATAAATACATTTGTATATATATACAAAATACGTTGAACAGTATTGAACATTGAACACAACAATCGAACAAAACAGGTAAGTAAATGAAAGTCAGGGAGTTATTAAATTCGGAGGTTTCAGTATTTGGAACGGTAGAGAATACTGGTTCGAGTGCAAAAATGGCAGTTTCAAAGTTGTCAGATGTGTTGATGTTGGGTGACAGGTATGTCAATCAGATTGAAGATTTGAGAAGATTTGCGGGGAGAGAAACAGCAGATATTGAGAAACAGTATAAAGAACGAAAGAGCAAATTGCCAGTATTTACATCATCGTGTTTATGTGGTAATGGTGCAAAGGATATTGTCACAGTACACAACATTTTGTGTATAGATATAGATTTTCAAGATAATG
>CAZYCJ010000035.1:0-17838 GCA_964645495.1 uncultured Muribaculaceae bacterium | reverse complement strand
TTTTGTATTGCTTGTGCTGATTACTGCATCAATAGGTTAGGGTTAAAGACAACAGATTATACAAATTGGATCAGTCACATCGGATCTTTGACAACATTAGGTATTGAAGGAGAACGATTAGCAATACAATTGTCGCAACAGTCAAAAGGTTATAAGAGTGATAGTGATGTGTTGAAAACGATGAGATCATTATCAGTCAAAGGTAATCAAAGACAATTCATAACAAGATATTTCAAGATGTGCAAAGAGAGGTTAGATAAGTATTGGATTGCAGAGATCAAGAAGTTGTATGAACTGGATGACAATACACAGAAATCAAATGAAATTAACTTTGAAAATCATACATTTGAAAACTTGTAAAATACTGAAAATCAAAATGTAGCAATTCAAATCAATCGCAAGATTTATTGAAGAAGTGGTCGAAAACTCTGAATTTTCGACCACTTTTGTTATATAGAATTATAGGATTTTGATGTTATGGATAAGGTAATAATATTAGGTAGAGTCAGTACAGACAAACAGGATTATCAAAGACAGATAGTTGAATTGCAGGAGTATTGCAACAAAGTCGGATGGGAGGTTGTCAGAGTATTTGCGAACAAGGTATCGGGAGCAAAGACAATTGAAGAACGATCAGAGTTGCAAGATATGTTGCAGTTCATCAAGGAGAATGAGATCAGTAGAGTAGTATGTTTGGAGGTGTCGAGGTTGGGTAGAAATACACTTGAATCGTTGAAAGTTATTCAGATGTTGAACGAGAATCAAGTCAGTTTGTTCATCAAGAACTACAATATTGAAACACTCAACGAAGATGGTAGTATCAATCCAGTTGCATCACTAATCACTACAATACTGTTGGAGATTGCGTCGATGGAGAGATTGACAATCAGAGAACGAATGAAGTCAGGTCAGCAACAGTACATAGAACGATGTCGAAAAATAGGAATCAAGATGGGTAGAGTTGAGGGTTATCGAAAACCTGATCACAACTACAAAGAACAGTACAGCAAAGAAATATCACTATTGAGGAAAGGGATCTCGCTGAGGAATGTTCAAGGTATCACAGGGACATCTATAAACACTTTACGGAAGTTAAAAATAATGTTCTTATAAAATCTATATCTATGGAAACAAAACATATTTGCAGTATCTGTAAACGTCATATCGAGGATGATTATCACACATCAGAACCAGTAGCAAAGGGATATTGTTGCAGTAAATGTTATAATGAGGTTGTCAAACCAAGAGTCAAGTTCTTCTTCTCTGTATTGGAGAAAGGAGTAATAGAAGATGACGAATAGTCAAGTGTTATATTATGGATAAGGATAAAACAATCAGATGTTGTATTTGCGGGAAGATTATACAAGGATATGGTCATAACGCAGAACCACTTGCAAAGGGTGTATGTTGCGATGAATGTAATGTACAGGTAATTCTCGAAAGGAAAATGGAACTGTTTGATTTGATAGACAAAGAAATAATATGAAAAAACAGATTGAAATCACATCAGCAAGAACTGCATACAGGTATGCAAAAGATGTATTCAAAGGATTGGAACAAGAAGAATTGTGGGTGTTGTTTCTCAACAGTAGATGTCATCCGATTGCGTTTGAAAGAATGACTATGGGTGGTTGGACAAGTACTGTAATTGATTTCAGACAGATCTTTGCAACTTGTCTGAAACACAAAGCAACAGGAATGATACTGTATCACAATCATTTGTCGGGTGGCAGTTCGCCATCAGTAAATGATATTCAGAGAACAAGGGATTTGCAGCAGATTTGTAAGATATTTGAGATCCGTTTGATAGATCATATAATTGTATCAGATCGGGAGTATTATTCGTTTACAGATGAAGTTATAACAGGAGTAAGAAATGGAAAAAGGAAGTAAGATCAGAATTATTAGAATGGATGATAACAACGGAAAAGATGTTGCAGTTCATAGAATGAATGGTGTTGTCGTAGTTGTAGATTTCATCGACAGTATCGGACAAATCCATTTAAAAGGATATGGATTGGCAATCAATCCGGATGTTGATGAGTTTGAGATTATAGAAAAAGGATAATGGGAGAGTTTCCATTATCCTTTTTTTTATAATTGTATTCCGTAGATATCTTGAGGAACGATTGGTTCAGTACCACCACCCTCAGCAATAATCATATTATATAGATCTTTTGTAATAAGATATAATCTATTGCCACCAGTAGGTCCGATGATGTGTTGTTCTCTCAACTTAAAAGGGATATGACTGCGATCCCTCTTTCTTATTAAATAAAATTCCAATTGCTTTGTATATAGTTTGCCATCTGTACCAATATGTTGAATTGGTGGAACTTGTGAAACCTGTTTAATACTTTTTAACATAACCATCAAATATATGATGTAAATATATCAAAAAAAAGGAATGGAGACAAATTTATTGCCCTGTCACTTATATAATTTATATAAAATAGTCGTTTGTGTTGAATCCATCCAGACGAGCAAGATATATTCCGTTGCCGGAAAGGGGAACCCTCTCGGGGGACTGATCCGGACGCGGCCTTTTCGGGCTCCCCATTATAGTGCTTCCGTGGCCGCTCTCATAGGCGGAGGATCCGACAACATCATGCCCGGGGAGATTTCGCTTGCCCACAACGGAGTGCTGATGATCGACGAATTCTGCGAGGCGCCGAAGAAGGTTCTGGAGGTTCTGCGTGCTCCGATGGAGGACAGGAAGGTCACCATATCCCGCCTGAAGTCCAAGGTGGAGTATCCTGCGGATTTCATGCTTGTGGCCGCGACCAACCCATGCCCGTGCGGATTCTACGGGGAAGACGGGCGCTGCACCTGCACGCCGTCGCGTCGCATATCCTATCTGTCCAAACTTTCAGGGCCCATAATGGACCGCATAGACATTCAGCTTTGGATGCATCCCGTCGATCCGCGCAAACTTGTGTCGAGGAAGCCTGCCGAGCCCGGGAGGGAAGTTGCGGACAGGGTCTTGAAAGCCAGGGAGATACAGAAGGCACGGTTTGCGGAGGACGGTATCTTCTGCAATGCAGCCATGAACAACCGCCTGATAGAGAAATACTGCCCTTTGAACGATGAGTGCAAGGCTCTTCTGGAAAAGATAATGGACAATATGGGACTGTCTGCCCGTGCCTGTACCCGCATCATCAGACTCTCCCGCACCATCGCCGACCTTGCCTCAAGCGCGGAAATTCTTCCGGAACACATCTCGGAAGCCGCCACCTACCGCTTTCTCGACCGCCGCAACATCTTTGATTGATTTCTGATAAAATGCTTATATTTGCGGCATGAACCAGGAAGTGACAATCAGAAATACTGCGGATCTCGACAGGGCCGCGGCGGAATTTCTCGAAAAGATCGGTGACAGGACACTGATCGCGTTCTTCGCTCCCATGGGAGCGGGAAAGACCACCTTCACAACGGCTCTCTGCAAGGCTCTCGGAGTGACAGACCCGGTCGGCTCTCCGACCTTCGCTATTGTAAACGAATACATGAGGGCGGACGGAGACCCGATGTATCACTTTGATTTTTACAGGATCAACCGTCTCGCGGAGGCCGTCGACATAGGTCTGTACGACTACCTTGACAGCGGATGTCTGTGCATAATGGAATGGCCGGAGAACATCGAGGACCTCCTTCCGGACGACACGCTCAGAATACATATCACGGTCAACCCGGACCAGTCCCGTACACTGACTTGGGAAGAATGATGAAAACCCTCTCTGAATCACTTCGGAGAGGGTTTTCGGTTGGTTGTGTTAATAATAGGTCAGAGATTGAATCTCAGTCCCATTTCGAATCCCAGCATAAGCGGCTGGGCTGTTCTGATGCTTGCAGGCTGTCCGTTGTCGAAATAGTAATGGAGGCTCGGGTCTACATAAAGTCCGATATGTTTTCCCAGGATGAACTCGACGCCGATACCGAGATTTGCCGAGAACTGCACTCCTGTCACCTTTTCAGTATGCAATACAGGTGTGCTGAGGACATCGTACTTGTTGCGTACGCATTTTTCCACCGCTCCTCCGAAATATGTGTAGAAGTTCACATGATCTCTGTCTATGATGCTGTAATATGCATTTATCGGGATGCCGATGTAGTGCTGGCTGTTCCTGATGTCAGAAGAGATTGTCTTGTCGATCGCACCGTCATTGCTGACATGGGTGTATGTGCCGTAGAATTTCCTTGTGAGGTAGGTGTAGTTCACGCCGGTTCCGAGAGCCCATCTCTGCGAGAGTCCCACCTTGACACCAACTCCTACCGATACAGGAAGACCGTATGTGGACTCTGTGCTGGTCTGTCTGATACCTGTCTTGACAGGCGCTGACGAGATGGAAGGACGTCTCAAAGGACCGGAGCTGCTGTTGTTCTGCGCGCTGTTTGTTCCGGCAAGACCTGAAAGAACGATGGAAGTCTTCTGCCTGCGTGTCTTTACCGTCTCGTCTTCAGGCCAGACCTCAGGGAAATATCCCTGTGCCGCAGGTTCTTTAGCTACAGGTTCTTCGTCGACAGTCCTGTCAGTGACCGTATTTTCTAGGATGGTGTTTTCTGTGACGATATTTTCAGTTGCAGTTTCTTCCGGTTCGGATGTCATGATGACCGGTGTCACCTCTGCAGGCTCGGATACCTTAGGTTTTCCGATGGCGGCGTCAGCGATATATACGGATGATTCTTCCTTGATTCCGGCATTCTGCTCCACGGTCTGATTGTTCTCCACGACTGCGATCATGTCGCTTCCGGTGCTTACAGGAACGAGATCCTGCTTTCCGCCCCGGTTCACGAACACCCCGACTGTCACCGCAGCCGCCGCTGCCACGGCAACCGCAGATCGTCTGAGCCAGAGAACCACAGGCCTCCTGCTCTTTGCTGAGTCGATCTTGTCAAGTTCTGCCGAAATTCCTTCCCACACATGCGCAGGAACCTCTTCCTGTGCCTCGGAGAGAATCGATCTCATCAGAATGTCAGACTCTTCTATATTATTATGCTTGTCTTCAAACATTTTCCCTTTCCTTTATCTTGTTCTGCAGCCATACCCTTGCCCTGCTCAACTGTGTTCTGGATGTTGTTTCGCTTATTCCCAGCATCTCGCCGATCTCCTTGTGGGAAAATCCCTCGATCGCGTACATGTTGAATACTGTTCTGAATCCCGGAGGAAGGGTGGTGATCAGTTTCGTCAGTTCCTTGTATCCGATGTTCTGGATCTGGGTCGTCATGTCCGCCTTCATTCCGCGTACCGCGTCCAGGTCTTCGCTCATCTTGAGCGCATCCTTTTTCCTGAGATTCATCAGGGCTGTCGTGACAAAGATCTTTCTGGCCCAGCCTTCAAAGGAGCCGTCTCCCTTGTAACTGTCAAGACGCGTGAATAAAGTGATGAACCCGTCCTGCAGGATATCTTCAGCAAGTGTCCTGTCTCCCACATACCTTATGCATAAAGGGAACATGCGGGGAGCCAGACGGTCATACAAGACCTTCTGGGACGCCCTATCTCCTTTTTTGCAGGATTCAATCAGTTGTAAATCAAAGGTTTCAGTCACAGTACGCTGCTTGGGGCCCAGACGGTTTCCCTATCGTTCACGCCATAAAAAGATGCAAAACGGGCCCATTATGTTGCATCATGGCTCTTTTTTTTCAAACATAATGCATTTTTCCCAAATTTGAATGTTATTTTTGTACAAAATCTTATAGTGACGGAAATGAAATTGAGAAAACATATATCGATACTGACAGTTCTGGCTGTGGCGTTGCAGATGACACTGTCTGCGCAGGAGCCGCGTCCTCGCGCGGCACATGAAAACCTGATACTCTCTGCCGTGCAGTTGTATAACGACAAAGATCTGGAAGGAGCACGTGCCCTTCTTGCTTCTGTCCTTGCGGAGGACTCCTCGAATGATGCCGCATGGTACTATATGGGCATGACTGCCCTTGCCGAAAGGGATGCTGCTCAGGCGGAGGAGTGCCTCAGAAAAGCCTCGGAACTGGATCCTGATAATTTCTGGTACCGCTATCGGCTTGCCGCTCTTTATGCCGTGACCCAGCGCAAGGAACTGACCATCGACATGTACGAGATCCTTCTCGCGGACTTTCCCAAGAAAAGCGACCTGTATCTCGAACTGGTCGAACTTTATGTGGCTCAGGGCGAGTATGAGAAGGCACTTGACACTTTGAAGGAAGTCGAGACCGTCTTCGGAATGACGGAGTCCATCGCGGTCTACCGCTTCAATCTCCTCCGTACTCTCGACCGTCAGGAAGAGGCCTACGGAAGTCTGAAGGAGTACAACAGACAATATTCGTCTCCATATGTCCTTGCGACGTTGGCGGACTATGAGATGTCCATGTACAACGACTCCACCGCCCTTGCATATTATAATGAGGCTCTGGATCTGGCTCCTGACTATTCACCTGCCCTGCTGGGAAAGGCGGAAACCTTGAGGATGACCAGAAAATACGATGACTACTTTACGGTTCTTGACCGATATGTAACAGAATCCGACAGTCCGGCAACGGCAAAGAGCGACTATCTCATGGCCGTGCTTCAGAGGACTGACCCTAAGTTCGTCCGCAACTTCATGCCGCAACTTGACACCATCATAAACAGGACTGTCCGTGTACATCCGACCGACAGTACGGTTCTCCACACTGCCGGAGTGTATTATTATTCTACTGACAGGAAGGAACCTGCAGGAAAGTATTTCAAGGCCAATGCCGAGGCATGGCCGGAGAGTATTTCGGCAAGTGCCGGGCTGGTCGAGTATCTTATGTATGCAGAGCAGTGGGAGGATCTGTCTGCGGAAGGACGCAAGGCGTTTGAGCGTTTCCCTAAGGAGACAGCGTTTTTAGAGATGGCGAGCGTGGGAGACTTCAACCTTGAACGGTATGACGAGGTTCTTGATATCTGCAACAAGGTTCTGGAAGTGGCTCCGAAGGATAGTTCCAAGACCCTGAGGGCATGGTCCACCATAGGTGACATATATCATAGGCTCGGAGAGGACAAGAAGGCCTACAAGGCCTACGACAAGGCGCTGAAGATAAATCCGGAATATGTCTATGTGCTTAACAACTACGCCTATTATCTGAGTATGGAAGGGAAGAAACTGGGCAAGGCATACTCGATGAGCAAGAAGACCATCGAGGCCGAGCCGGACAACGCCACCTACCTTGACACCTTCGCATGGATTCTTTATCTTCAGGGCAAGGCGCTCGAAGCAAAGCCGTTTTTCAAACATGCGATGCTATACGGCGGCAAGGACAGTGCAGTCATCCTGGACCATTATGCGGAAGTCCTCTATGCCCTCAAGGAATACGACATGGCATTCGTATATTGGAATCTTGCCAAGCAGAAGAATGACGGCGATGTGCCGGACCTGGATGCCAGGATAGAAGAACGAAGAAAAGCCGTAAACAGATAACCCGACCGCCATGCCGAACAGATTTTTGAGACTCATACTCCTTCTTGGCCTGCTTCTGTCCCCGATGACAGGAGCAAATGCTCAGAACACCAAAGCGCAGGAGGAAAAGAAAGCCAGGCTTGAGCGGGAAATCGCCATCATCGACCGCCAACTTGCCGAGAATGCATCGAAAAGCAGCAGCGCCCTTTCGGATCTCAGCCTGATAAGGAAGAAGGTCTCCAACAGAAAGGAACTTGTCGCGCAGAGTGACCGTCAGATCAGGAAATTCAACGACGACATCTATCTGACCCAGCTCCAGATAAACAGACTCAAGGAAAGGGTGGATACTCTTTCCGAACATTATTCCAGACTCATCCTCAGCGCCTACAAGCACAGGGATGCCCGGGTGTGGTATATGTACATGCTGGCTAGCGACAACCTCAGCCAAGCATACCGCAGATTCGGCTATTTCCGCAACCTCTCCTCTCAGATAAATGCAGAGGCCGAGGAGATCCGTAAGGCTCAGGATGAACTGGAAGCGGAAAAGGTGAAACTTGCCGCAATGAAGAAGGAGGCCGAGGCCGTTAAGGCCGAGCGTGTAAAGGAACTCGAAAGACTCCGTGACGATGAGGCGAATGCGGACAAGGTGGTGAAGCAGTTGAACAAGAACAAGAAGACCTATCAGGCCCAACTCAAGACCAAGCGAAAGGAGGTCGAGGCACTCAACAGGGAGATAGAACGCATCATATCCGCTACAGTGGGCGGCTCTTCGAAGCCTACGGCAGGAAAAAGCAAGACTGTCGTGGACACCAGACTTGCCGCGGAATTTGCCAAGAACAAAGGAAGTCTTCCATGGCCTGTGGACGGTGCCGTGGTCGGAAGGTTCGGAACCCACTACCATCCTGTCTACACCAATCTCAAACTTCCGCCAAACAACGGATTCGACCTCGCTGTGGCAAAGGGCTCCGACATCAAGGCAGTCTTTGACGGTATTGTTGAGCAGGTGATGGTCATTCCTGTATACAACCAGTGCGTGATGGTCAACCATGGCAACTATTTCACTGTATACTGCAAACTCAAGACTGTGTCCGTGAAGGCCGGTGACAAGATCAAGACCGGTCAGGTTCTGGGAACGATCGATACGATCAACGGACAGACTCAACTCCACTTCGAACTCTGGAAGGGAAATGCCCCTCAGAATCCGGAATCGTGGCTGAAATAAATCGTATGAAAATGAATAAGAAGACTATATTTCTCACCGGCGCCACCGGCAATATGGGCCGGGCCGGTTTTCAGGAACTATATAAAAGAAAAGACAGATTCTGCATCCGCCTTCTTGCCCGTGACAGCAGGAAGAATCATAAGATGCTCGACAAGTATGCCTCAGATCCGGATGTTACAGTGATATGGGGCGACCTCACGAAATATGAAGATGTCCTGCGTGGGGTGACAGGCGCAGACTATGTGCTTCATGTCGGAGGCATGGTCTCTCCTGCTGCCGACTACTATCCTGAAAAGACGCTCAAAGTCAATGTGATGGCCGCAGAGAATGTGGTGAATGCCGTCCTGGCTCAGAAGAACAAGGATGACATGAGGGTGGTCTATATCGGTTCGGTGGCCCAGTACGGAGACAGAAGCGTGCCTGATCACTGGGGAAGCGTGGATGATCCGCAGGTTCCTGCAAAGTATGACATGTATGCAGTGTCAAAGATACGTTCAGAAGAGATCTTTGCTGCTGCAGGTTTCAAGAGATGGGTTTCTCTCCGCCAGAGCGGGATCCTGTATCCTGGCATCCTCAAGGTCGTGAACCCAACCGCCTTCCATGTCCCTGTGGGAGGGGTCCTGGAATGGGCTACGATAGAAGACTCCGGAAGACTTCTGGCCCAGGTGTGCGAGGACTGGGTGCCTGAGGACTTCTGGAACAAGGCATACAACATCAGCAGCGGTCCTCAATACCGTATGACAAATTATGAGTTCGAGACCCGCCTTCTGAACGGGCTCGGTCTTCCCGGCCCTGAGAAAGTGTTTGAACCTCAGTGGTTCGCTCTCAAGAATTTCCATGGGATGTGGTACAAGGATGCCGATGTTCTAGAGGATTATCTCCATTTCAGGGCGAATGTCCCGATAGACGATTATTTTGCGGCGATGAAGTCGAAACTCCCGTGGTTCTATTCCCTTGCCTTCCTTGCTCCTGCCTGGGCGGTCAAGATGTTCATGAAGCCGTATGCCTTCGAGAAAGGCATGGGCACGCAGTGGTGGGTCGAGAACGACGAGGAGAAATTCCTTGCCTACTACGGATCGCGCGAAGCCTACGATGCCATCAAGTCATGGGACGATGTCCGTCCCGCTCCGCTGGACAAAACTACGCCATGAAGATAAGAGTGCTGGACATATTGGAAGAGACGATGGCGGACGGACCGGGGTTCCGTACGTCGATATATTGTGCAGGGTGTGCCCATCACTGTCCCGGCTGCCATAATCCGCAGTCGTGGGATTTCATGGGCGGACGGGAAATGTCCGTCCAGGAGCTGCTGGATATAATAAAGTCGGACGAATTTTCCAACGTCACCTTCTCGGGAGGTGACCCTCTTTATCAGGTGGAGGCCTTCACCGAACTTGCGCGCAGGATCAAGGAGGAGACAGGCAAGAACATATGGTGCTATACCGGCTTCACCTATGAGGAAATCCTCGCCGACAGTCGTCTGAGCATGATCCTTCCTTACATCGACACTCTTGTGGACGGTCCTTTTGTCGAGGCGCTCCGTGATCCGGAACTTCATTTCCGCGGCAGTTCGAACCAGCGTATCATCCATCTCACGCCTCAGGAAAATGATGATATTCCGGGAACGACATCAATAGCCCGATATAAATAAAACGGTTTTATGTAGAAGTAGTATGGTTATTCGTGAACGACGCGATCTTTCAGTTCGGCAAGTTTGCCGCTGTTCCAACGGCTGGTCGTTCCGACAAGGTATCCTGTGATTCTCTGGAGTTTGTCTATGTTGTGGCCTCCGCAGTGCGGACACTCTGTAAGATTCTTTTCCGCGTTTTCGAATCCGCACTCCATGCAGCGGTTGCGATTGTGGTTCACTGAACAATATCCGATCTCATACTTGTCCATGAGGTCTACGATGGACATTATCGCCTCAGGGTTGTGGGTAGCATCGCCGTCGATCTCCACATAGAAGATGTGTCCGCCGCCTGTAAGCGCATGGTAAGGGCCCTCGATCTCAGCCTTGTGCTTAGGAGTACACTTGTAGTATACCGGGACATGGTTCGAGTTGGTGTAGTAGTCCTTGTCGGTGATGCCCGGTATGATTCCGAACTTCTTCTTGTCACCTCTTGTGAAACGTCCTGCAAGTCCTTCTGCCGGAGTTGCCAGTACGCTGTAATTGTGGCGGTAGGTCTCTGAGAACTCGTTGACCTTGCTTCTCATGAATGAGATGATGCGAAGGCCAAGTTCCTGAGCCTCAGGAGATTCTCCGTGATGCTTCCCTGTCAGGGCTATGAGAGTCTCGGCCAGGCCGATGAATCCGATACCGAGGGTACCGTGGTTGATGACAGACTCGATGGTGTCGTTGTCAGAAAGTTTCTCGCTGTCCATCCAAAGGGCTCCCATGAGCAGAGGGAACTGCTTCTTGAGGGCTGTCTTCTGGAAGTTGAATCTCTCGTCCAGCTGCTTTGCCGCAATCTTGAGCACGTTGTCGAGTTTCTTGAAGAACTCGTGGATCCTGTCCTCCTGATTCTCGATTCCCATGCACTCGATGGCAAGTTTGACGATGTTGATGGTAGTGAACGAGAGGTTGCCTCGGGCAATGGATGTCTTAGGTCCGAATCTGTTTTCGAACACTCTTGTGCGGCAACCCATTGTAGCCACCTCCCACTGATATCTCTTAGGATCGTCCGCCTTCCAGAGTTCGTGCTGGTTGTACGGTGCGTCGAGATTCACGAAGTTAGGGAAGAAACGGCGTGCAGACACCTTGCAGGCAAATTTGTAAAGGTCGTAGTTGCGATCTTCAGGAAGGTAACTTACGCCTCTTTTCTTCTTCCAGATCTGGATAGGGAAGATCGCAGTGGATCCGTTGCCCACTCCTTCATATGTGGTGTTGAGGATCTCGCGGATCACGCATCGTCCCTCGGCTGAAGTGTCTGTGCCATAGTTGATCGAACTGAATACCACCTGGTTTCCTCCGCGTGAATGGATTGAGTTCATGTTATGTACGAAGGCCTCCATCGACTGGTGTACGCGGCTCACGGTCATGTTGATGGCGTGCTGGATGACGCGCTCGTCACCCTGGATGCCCACGAGGTCCCTGCGGAGATAGTCATCGATCTTTGTGTTGTAGAGTCTTGAATAGTCCTCTCCGTTTATCTCTCCTATCTTGTCGAGTTCCTCCTGGAACGAGCGTCTTACGAAAGGTGCCATGTAGAAGTCGAAGGCTGGGATTGCCTGTCCACCGTGCATCTCGTTCTGCACAGTCTCCATGGAGATACATCCCAGGATACTGGCAGTCTCGATCCTCTTTGCCGGACGCGATTCACCGTGGCCGGCGAAGAAGCCGTCCTCGAGAATCCTGTCCAGAGGATGCTGGATGCAGGTAAGGCTCTTGGTAGGGTAGTAGTCCTTGTCATGGATGTGGATGTAGTTGTTCTTTATCGCCTCCTTGACCTCCTCAGAGAGCAGGCACTCGTCCACATATGACTTGGTAGACTCTGAAGCAAACTTCATCATCATTCCGGCAGGGGTGTCGGCGTTCATGTTGGCGTTCTCCCTTGTGATTTCTGTCGCCTGAGCGTCGATGATCTCCTGGAAGATCTCGCGTGACTTTGCCTTGCGGGCGAGGTTGCGCTGGTTACGGTATGCGATGTACTTCTTTGCAACCTCCTTGCGCGGGCTGTTCATGAGTTCGAACTCCACCTGGTCCTGGATGTCCTCCACGCTCATGTTCTCCACGTCAATCTTGGAGATCGCCGCAGCGATTTCTGCAGCAAGGACAATGTCCTCACCTGCGTCTGTAACATCCATAGCCTTGAGGATGGCGTCAACGATCTTTCTCTTGTCAAAGATAACGACCCTACCGTCGCGTTTTACTACATGCTTTACCATAACTTTCAGTGTCGGATATAGCCAAACCCCTTTGCAAGGGTCTGGGATATGTGTTGTTTTATTCTAAGGGATTATTGGGTCAGCAAAGATAATCACCAATAAATATATATACAATCTTTTGACCGAAGAAAGTTATTAACAATAATAATAAAAACCTGTTAATTTGTTGATTAACAGGTTTTTAAAAAGCACTTTATTTTGAATTAGTCAAAATACGCGGAATTTTGACCCTTTGGCCGGATCAGTTTCCTGCAGGTCGGATGACGAATCTGAATGCGTACGGTTTTGCAGGCACTCTATGCTCTTCGCGAGGCCATGCTCCCCATGAAGTTATGCACCCGAGTCCCATCTGCGCTAGATCCACATTAACCCATGTCTTGCCAAGCGAACGGCAGTTCTCATGGGCGATGGCCTTCAGTTCGAGTGAGTGCGCCTGATTGTTTCCGAGTCTCCTCACGTCCATCTCTGTCCAGTGGAACGGAAGGGCGGAAGCGGAGAACTCTGTCTCGGAAAGAATCTCGAAACCTGCTCCGTTGTCGTCGAGGATCTTCATCCACTTAAGTCCGGTCTTCGTGCCAGACTCTTGCGGGCGTACATAGCCATAGTGGTACTGATCCTCCACCCTCTGTACATAATGTCCCATGACTGCAGAACTCTTCCTGTCGATATAGTTCTCATGAGGGCCGTATCCGAAAAATTCGAAGGTCGAATATGCTCCGTTCATCGCGAATTCCATTCCGAATCGAGGCAGCATGATGGTCTCCTGAAGTTTCCCTGCGTCTTCGAGCGAGCAGGTCACTTCAATGGCACCGTCTGCGTAGAGAAGATACTCTATTCCGACAAGAGCCGCCTCCGCCACAGGGACGAATTTAACGGCCACTTTTGTGAAGTCCTGGCCTTCGGTCACTTCGAATGAATCTACATTGAGGATCATGGATCTCCAGAAATCCAGTCTCTTGTCCTGACCTGCTCCGAGGTCGTTCTCTGTGGCTGCCCTGCCGAAACATGGCACGAGAGGAGATTCGATCATCTCCCTGCCGTTGACCTTATATGATGCGAGGGCTCCTGTCTCGGCGTCGATGACCGCTTCCCATGGAGCGATGCGCTCGTTGTCAGAGCCTTCGAAACTCATGAGGCCGCTGAATACATGGGCCTTTCCGTCAACGGAAAATGCCGGTGCTCCTGACTCGTCTGCGAACGGAACGGCAGCCGCCTTGCTGATGCAGATCTGGTCATGCGAGATCTCGTATCCTGCCTCCAGGATACCGTCGGCACGTCTGAGAGTGTATGTGATGTTGAGGTATACGTCATGTGACGCAAGATCCTCGATGCCGGCCACTTCAAGGATATCGGCCTCGTTGAATCCGAGCGAGAGGGTCTTTGTCTCCTGCGGAGCCACATCAAGTCCCTGTATGCAGCCGCTCAGGACAGGGCTTCCGTCCACTTCCACCTTCCAGTTCAGAGCATAGCGCGAGAGGTCGATGAAGAAGTTCTCGTTATAGATCTTGACCATGCCGTCCCTTGCATCCCCGGCAGCAGCGGAGGTGTGGATGGACCTGTACTGGTATGCTACCTCGTATGCGTGAGGATGCAGGCTACGGTCAGCGGCTATGATTCCGTTGCAGCAGAATGAATTGTCAGAAGGATCATAGTCGTTGAAGTCTCCTCCGTATACGAACACATGGTCGGTGCCGTGCTTCTGCGGATCCGCAGGCCACTTGAGCGCCTGGTCAACGAAGTCCCAGATGAAGCCTCCCTGATATGAAGGATACTTGCGCACAAGGTCCCAGTATTCCTTCAGACCGCCCTGGGAATTTCCCATCGAATGGGCGTATTCGCACTGGATGAGTGGTCTTTCAGGGTTTGAAGATACATATTTCTCACACTGACTGTAGTTCCAATACATAGGGCACATGATGTCGGTCTGCTCGTTGAATCCTGCCTGTTCATACTGTACCGGTCTGCTCGGATCCATTGCCTTCACCATTTCGTATCCCTTGATGAAATTCGGTCCGAAGCCGGCCTCGTTTCCGAGACTCCAGAAGATGATAGAAGGATGGTTGAAGTCTCTTTGGACTGCCCTGCGGATCCTTTCAAGATGCGCATGCTCGTATGCGGGATCCTTCGCGAGAGTCTCGTCTCCGTATCCCATTCCGTGCGACTCGATGTTCGCCTCGGTGACCATATACAGACCATATCTGTCGCAGAGTGTGTACCAGAGAGGGTCGTCAGGATAGTGGCAGGTGCGCACCGCGTTGATGTTCAACTGCTTCATTATCTTGATGTCCTGTATCATGTCAGCCTCAGTGACCACATATCCCTTGTAAGGGTTCATCTCATGTCTGTTGGCACCCTTGAAAAGTACAGGCTCGCCGTTGACGAGCACCTGGCCGTCCTTGATGCAGATGTCCCTGAATCCGATCTCCAGCGCAAATCTCTCCGACGGGATGTGCTTTCCTCCCTTCTTTGCGAATGATGTGACTTCCAGAGTGTAGAGATTCGGAGTCTCTGCAGTCCAGAGAAGAGGGCTGTCCACCTTCATCACCAAATTGTTTATGCTTGTCCCTGCAGGTGTCTTTGTGGTCGCGGGATCTGCCATCTCCATTGTGAACGGCACCTCCTTGCCTTTTGTGTCGAAAAGGGCGTATTGTACCGATGCGACACCTTTGGTGACTTCCGTCCGGATCTTGACCTCTCCGGAAGCAGATGCTGTCACGTTGATGTCCTCTACGCGTGCCTTCTCCCTTGAGAATACATATACATCGCGAGAGATACCGGTCAGACGCCAGAAATCCTGATCTTCAAGGTACGAGCCGTCGCACCATCTGAAGATCTCGAGGGCGATGAGGTTGTCTCCTGTCCTTACGAACTTCGTGATGTCGAAACGTGCCTCCAGCTTGCTGTCCTCACTGTATCCCACTTCCTTTCCGTTCACCCACACGCGAACGCATGAGCTTGCTGCTCCGATGTGGAGGAAGATGTCCTTGCCTTTCCATTCCTCTCCGAGGGTGAAGGTCCTGCGGTACTGTCCCGCATAGTTGTGCCAGTCCGAAGGAAACGGAGGATTGTTCTTGTAATGTCCTCTCCATGGAAAGCCGATGTTTACATATACGGGATCGCCGTATCCGTTGAGTTCCCACATTCCCGGAACGGGTATCTCATCCCAATCCGATGCGTCGAAGTCTGTCCTGAAGAATTCCACCGACCTTGATGCGATGGTCTCGTACCACTTGAAATCCCATGTGCCGTTGAGCATCTGCTTCAAGCCGTCGGTCTCGAAATGAGCCCTCATAGGAAGACGGTTTCTTTCGACGACCCGGGGGTTCTGCCAGTCAGGCATTTCCGTTACTTTTGCCTCTGTAAAGACAAAGCCAGCCAGACAGTTGACTGTCAGACTGGCGATGATTGTTATGATTCTTTTCATTGGTTATGAAGTTTCCGTGGTGTCATGCTATCCTACGAGCCAAACGAGGACATGGCGGTCAAAAATCATGTATTCGAGTTCGAACTCTTCCTCATGCTCGTCCTTGTGGATGAAGGTGGCCTCAAGTTCTCCCTCCTTCCTGACATTGAACTTCTCCACCTCGATCTGCTCCGCGAAATCAACTCTGTTCTGGGACATTCTCTTGAAAATGGCCTCCTTTGCGCACCAATAGATGGCGAGTTGCTCGTTTCTCTTCTCCTTCTCGAGGTCATCAATCTCGTCTTCTGACAAAGCCTTCTTTTCCACGGCCGAGAAATCTCTGTCGAGAGACTCGATGTCGATGCCGAGTTCCTCTTCGTCGTGAATGACGATCGCTACGTATTTCTCTGTGTGTGTGATGCTTATGTTTGTTACGCAGTTCTCGAGATATGGCTGTCCGTTGTCATGATGGTTTAGGTACATCTTTTCCTCGAACACTTCGTTGAGAAGAGCTCTGACAGCCAGTTTCTGTCTTCTCTGGCTCTCGTTCCTGAAGAGCATTATCTCTTCCATCTCGTCGGTAGGTACCGATGCTATGTTCTTGAGTTCCTCTTCGGTCTCGGTAACCTGCCATACTGCGATTTCCGCCTTGTTGTCTAACTTCTTTCTAAGATATAGTGCCATATATAAATAATGTATCCTGTCATGAATCCAGGGAACCGGTAGTGCCTATGTACAACAATCCGGTATGTGCAGAATGTGCACATACGGAAAAGCCTTCCTGACTGTCGTCGGAAGTGTGTCTTATAATCATAAATACGCTGCTGGACAACGGATCGTCAGATTTATGATCCGCCATGATATTCTGATCTGTTACTATAGGACTGGGAGGTTCCACTGTCTTTTTTTTGATTGATTAGGCTGCAAATATAGTAAAGAGATTTGATATTCAGAAATTTTCATGACAGATAAAAATTGATGACCCTGCCTCGCACACGAACCGCTAATCGATGCCTTCCCTCTCTCCCGGCAGATGGAGTTCAACTCAAGGCTCTTGAAGAAACAGAGTAGTTAATTTGAAAAGTGTATATTTTATGTGCTTATTTTGTTTGAAAAGTGTATATTTGTGCACATAAAATGTATTGAAAAGTGTCGCGATATGTTGTATAGGAAGATTGACAGTTATATTGAAGATCATCTGAGATCGGATTCTGACAAGATTTTACTCCTTGATGGAGCACGTCAGATCGGCAAGTCATATATCATTCGTACCGTCGGAAAAAGGGTTTACAAGAACTATGTGGAAATCAATTTTGCCGAAGATAAGGAGGGTGATAAGATATTTGAGAATATTCACAAGAAAGAGGACTTCTACCTGACTCTCGGAATGGTGGCTGGCCAGCAACTGAACACGTATGAAGACACCCTTGTATTTCTCGATGAGATTCAGGAGTATCCCCAATTCCTGACTATGCTTAAGTTCCTTCGCGAAGACCGAAGATATCGTTTCATTACATCCGGCAGTTTGTTGGGTGTGACTCTGAGTAGTACGACCTCTGTTCCCGTCGGCAGCGTTATCGTGAAGCAGATGTTCCAGCTGGATTTTGAGGAGTTCTTGATTGCGAATGGATTTGGTTCAGATGCAATAGCATCATTGAAAGATAAGTTTGCGAAGCGAGAAAGCCTATCTCCAGAGCAACACAATAAGATGATTGACCTTTTCCGCAGATATTTACTTGTGGGTGGCTTACCTGATGCAGTCAATATTTATCTGGAGACGCACAATATTGTGAAAGTACGCGAAGTTCAGGACTCTATACGTGCCATGTATGCAGCAGATGCGTCAAAATATGAGAAAAACAGTCAGAAGAAACTCTATATCAGGAGAATATATGAAATGATTCCTTCGCAGATGGAGAGACAGAAGAAGAGGA
>CAZYCJ010000034.1:0-22155 GCA_964645495.1 uncultured Muribaculaceae bacterium | reverse complement strand
CCTACAGAACTCCCTGGCGTTGACCCTGCTATCCTCGACCCACGCGACACTTACGAGTGCGCTTGCCAGTGGGAGGAGAAGGCTAAGGATCTCGCAGGCCGCTTCATCAAGAACTTCGCTAAGTTCACTGGAAACGACCTCGGAAAGGCTCTCGTAGCAGCAGGCCCTGCCCTCTAATCCGACACATAGGATTCATATAAGAAAGAAGCCGACCCGATGGGTCGGCTTCTGCTCGTTTAGAGGATACCTAACGGAGCAAGTATTTGAGCCAGAATTCGCGGTTGGCTGCGTTGAAGTGTGCCCCCTGATAGCCACGATAACCGTGCATGCCGTCAGGATAGATCATGAAGTCGAACTTCTTGCCTGCCTTATGCATCGCATCGAGGAGCTGGAGAGTATTCTGGTGGTGGACATTGTCGTCTCCTGTACCATGCGTCAGTTTCAGCATCACCGGTTCTGCACAACCAGGCAAAACCTCCAGGATATGTTCAGAATCATACTCCGTCGGATATCCATCCACATAGTTCAGAACCTTTGAGACTTCATATCCTTCAGGATTTGCCTGTGGAGTATCCATATAGCGCTCTGTATAATGCGAATCATAAAGAGCCCAGTCGTATACCCCGCCTCCTGCTATGCCATAATGGAACTTGTCCGGAGCCTGCATCAGAAGCATGCATGTCATGGTGCCACCGAAAGAGAAGCCCTCGACACCGATTTTGTCGCCATCGACATACGGCAATGCCTTGAGCCAGTCGGCCCAGGCACAGAAGTCCTTGACCTCCCACACAGTCAACTGACGATATATCATGTCCAGTCCTTCGCGTCCGTTGTGGCCGGCAGCACGCGGATCGACTGTGATCTGGATGATGCCGTTATCGGAATACCATTGGTTCGAGGCATTCGGTGTCACCCATCTGTCACGCACCATCGGGGTATTCGGACCACCATAGATATCCACATGCACAGGATACTTCCTTGAAGCATCGAACCCCCTAGGATAAACAATCATTCCAGGAAGCCGGAAACCGTCTGCGGTCGTCATGCATACAAGTTTGCCAAGTGCATACTTCGAGGCGTCATAATCCGGTCCCTGCATATCAGCAACGACATTTCCGGAACGGACATTCCTGCCGGAAGACGGGAATACAGCCACCTTGGTCGGAGTCGTGACATTCGAATATGACGCAACGAACCACTTGCCGTCAGGAGAAAACGAGATACCTGTCGCATTATAGTCAGGATCAGTCAATGCTGTGACCGTTCCTTTCTTATCCACCTTATAAAGAGCCTGCTTGGCAACTGCATCACGCCTGGCAGTAAAATATACATATCCATTCTTCTCATCAACGCGCACGATTGATACATTCCAGTTAGGGCCGTCGGTAAGCCTGCGGAAGTCCTTTCCGTCATATGAAAGGAAATAGATCTGCTGCCAGCCTGTCTCGAACTCACGTGCCATATAGAGACCCTTGTCTGTAAACACTACTCCCTCAAACCAGTTGAGCCAGGTCTTGTATGTCTCATTGTATACATGTCTCTTCGATCCGTCCTCTGCATTCACTGCATAAAGGTCGATTGTATTCTGAAGACGTGGCATCCTTGCAATGAAGAATTCCTTGGAATCAGGTCCCCAGAAAGGAATTCCGAAATACTGGTCTTGAGCGGGGTCGAAGTCGGCCCAGACGATAGATTCCTCGACTCGGCCTTCGTCCTCGCTCGGAATGACAGGTTGGGTGCTCGAAATGACAGCGATACCGATACGCACCTGCGGATTGGTCTGACCACATTTAGGATAGCGGGTCTCGTTGAGTGAACCTCCTATCCCAAGGTCGGTCACACGAGGGCTCTGCGACCGAGAAGCGGCAGCAGAAGGATCGGCAAACGCAGAATAGATGGGAAACATAGGGACACTACTGTTATCAAAACGATAGAATCCGATCTTCCTGCTGTCAGGCGACCACCAGAAAGCCTTGTATCTGGAAGGACGTCCCAGAATCTCCTCATAATAAACCCATGAAGCATATCCATTCAGAATCACATCTGAGCCATCAAAGGTCAGACGGGTTTCCTCGCCGGAGGCGATATCGACGACATAAAGGTCATTGTCACGAGTGAAGGCTATCCTTGTCGAATCCGGAGAATATGTCATGTTCACCGCACCTTCAGGCTTGACCGGAAAATCCGTATACTTCGCAGGAGATGATACCCCATATCGGCGAGCGTCTGTCCTCACATCATAAGCAAAGGCCTCAGAATCAGCATAAGTGCCGTCATATGAAAACAGCACCTCCTTATCCCCGATCCACTTCCATGCTTTCGGCACGCGCTTAAACTCCTGAGCCGAAACAGACACGGCAGACATCACTGCCGCTACCGACATCAGACAAAACACAAATCTTTTCATATCTATCATATAATTAATCGCCAAACGCCTCATCTTTGAAATTCACAAGATATACTTTTTCCGTGGCACGAGTCAATGCCGTATAAAGCCACTTCATGTCATCCATAGTCAAGTCCCCCTGCCAGAAAGGATTGTCAATGAAAACACATTTCCATTGGCCACCCTGAGATTTATGACAAGTAATGGCATTTGCATACTTCAACTGAAGTGCATTGTAATACTTGTCCTCCCGCACAGCGTCATACCTTTTCTTCTTCGTAGTGATATGCGAATAATCCTCATTGACACCCATATACAAGGCATTTGACTGCTCGTATGTAAGAGAAGCGCTCTCAGACTCAAGGGTGTCGAGAATCACCTTTGCAACAATCTCCTGATCGTCATAATCAGGAAACGACACACGCGCTTCTGCGAAATGAAGCCCGTAACGCTCCTCATATTTCGAAATCTTCACGAGTTTGGCTATGTCTCCGTTGGCGATATAGTCCATACCCTTTATGCCTTCAAGGAACTGATAGCAGTTCTTGACAATCATCAGTTTGTCATCTCTAACAAGCCGTTCCTCCTTGAACTGGACCGTCGACCTGATACCGAGATTATACTTGATGGCACGCCTGTTAGAACGACACAGGATGACGGTATCATCCTCCCCATATTTCGAATACGCGTCCGAAATCTTCTCTATAAGTTCTCCCCCGCCGATACGCTCCATATCGTCAAAAGCGTCAGTTTCAAGCCCCAGTTCCTCCAAGGGCAGGACTCCCGGGCCGTAATCCAGTTCCGAGATAAGATGCCGTACAAGAGTGGCGTTGTGAAGGATGCCTGACGCCTTCTGCTGACGTACCACAGTGGACAGTTCGGCAAATACCGTACCTCCCATCATCGCCATATAATCATGCGACAGTGCAGGAGATGCATCAAGACCTATAGGAGGCAACTGTGCTGAGTCCCCCACAAGTATGACCTTGCAGTCGGCTCCGCTACGCACGAAAGTGATGAGATCCTCAAGGAGATTGCCTGTACCGAAGGCACTTGTGGACTGCTGCTGGCCCGCATCTATGCCTATCAGAGACACCTCATCCACTACAAACAGAGTCTCCTTGTCCTTGTTAGGAGACAGAGTGAACTGCCCGAAACCGTCACCGCCGACTGATTTCTGACGATATATGTGCTTATGTATGGTGAACGCAGGTTGTCCTGCATACGAAGAAAGCACCTTTGCCGCACGACCGGTCGGAGCCAGAAGCACGCACTTTGTCTTGAATTCCTTCAGAGTGGAGATCACGGCAGAAAGCGCAGTGGTCTTTCCCGTACCTGCATATCCGTTCACAACCAGAATATCATCTTCAGAAGTGATGAAGTCAGCCACCTTGCGCATCAGGTTGTCCTGACACGGAGTCGGCTGGTATTTCAGGCGGGAAATGAAGCCGGAATAAAGAAAATCACTATGCCCCATCTACCTGTCACGTTTGAAAATCAGTGAAACGACTATCAGGACAGGGAAAATCTCCACACGGCCAAGGAACATGTCTATCGTATATATGACCTTGGCCATCACAGGCTGGGCTGAGTAGTTATCCATGGATCCGACTTCGGAGAGGCCCGGCCCCACGCTGCCGACAGATGAAATCACACCGGAAACAGCCTCGGGCAGATCAGAGCCGCACAGAATGACGGCAAAGATCGAAACGAAAATGACTATGATGTACACGACGATATACATCATTACGGCTCCTACCGTACTGTCCGGCAGATGGTGTCCGCTGAGATTGACCTGCGAGACAGAAGAAGGATGAAGACGCCTTCTGACCTCGTTGGCTATAGCCTTCATGGATATCAGCACCCTGTCCACCTTGACACCACCGGTAGTCGAGCCGGAACATCCGCACTGGAAGGCCGCAAGCATGAGAATCATCCCTGCGATCCATGGCCAGGAAGAATTGTCGCAGATGGCGAAACCTGTCGTGGACATATAACTCACGACAGTAAATGATGAATCCATTAACGCTCTCCCCCATGATCCGTAACCGCCCTGAATCATCAGAGCAAGCATAATGGCCACCGTCATCACGGCAATTGAACCGAAGTAGTATTTCACCACCGAATTGTTGAAAGGTTTGAACGACCTGGTGACAAAAACAGCATAGAGGACACCGAAATGCATGGCAGAGATGGCCATGAACACCATCACAAGGACATTTATAAGGTCGGAGTCATAATAACCTATTGATAGTGTCCTGGTACTGAACCCTCCCGTGGCAGCAATACTGAAAGCATGGTTGATGGCGTCAAAGGACGTCATCCCGGCAGCCCAGAGTGAGAAGAATATGATTATAGTCAGACATACATAGACCATGGTTATCACATATATGGTCTTGCTGGACTTGTATCTGTAACCCTCCTTTGACAATGAGGAAAGTTCCATATTCGTCAGTTTCAAACGGTAAGGACTGGCATCCGGCATGACCAGAAGCAGAAACACCACGACTCCCAGACCCCCGATGAAATGTGTGGAAGACCTCCAGAACAGCAGGCTCTTCGGCAGTGCCTCGACATCATTAAGGATAGTAGAGCCAGTGGTGGTATATCCGGAAACACTTTCAAACCAAGCATTTACGAGGGTAAACTCTCCTCCCCACAGCACGTAAGGAAGCATTCCGAAGACAAATGACAGAAGCCAGGAAAGCACGATGGTGAGAAAACCGTCCTGAAGAGACAGAGATTGGGTCTTCTTGACGAAGATAAACGGAAAAGCACCAACCAGAGCGGTAATGATGCAACTGATAAGAATGGGCCCGAATGCGGAGTCACGACCGTTCCCTATCGAAACGATCAGAGACAGGAGCATGAAAAGGGCACTGACAAGCAGGGCCTTTCCTACATTTGTCGATATGGCCTTTACATTCATTTCTCTTCCTTTTCCGCTAAGGTCTGAAGCATATTGTCACGGTCTTCTCTGAGAGCCTTCACCCTTCTCTTGAGTTCAATATTTTCATCGATAAGTTCGGCCACGCCTGCATTGATGTTTGCCAACTGGTCATCTCCGTCAAATGTATAGGCATGACGACGTGAAGAGTGTCTGTAATTGTCTATGCCGTCGGATATCCTGTAGATCGGGTTCACATAATAGGCCATGGTGAAATACAGAAGGAGGATGACAAGCAGGATACCTGCTGCGACAGACACGATGCCAGGCATGATGCTTCGGTAGAACCCTTCGTCAAATTCAGAGGAATTAGTCATGAGTTCGCCATGTATCATGTCGTTCAGGACAGCCATGTCATAACGGAACTCATTATAGCATGGCTGCAAGGTACCGAAGAACCATTCTCCCGTATCGACGCTGTCAGCAAGGAACACCTCGTCAAACTTCAGTGAAGTGGCCATGAAATCATTGAAGGATGTAGCGACAGTGTCTACCATAGGAAGCGCTGTCACTTTCGTAAAGGAATTCTTGAGAGAATCCGCCTGCGCATTGAAATATTTCAGATCGAAATCAGGCATTATGGAAATGTCATTCTGAACAACCACAGCAAGCATCTGATGGTTGTATTCTTCAGTAATGTCCGCAAGTTTCTGTGAAAGATTTATGCTTTTTATATTGGATGCGATAAGGTCCGACACATAAGAACTCATCCTGCGGTATTCGACGATTGAGATGATTCCCGACAACAGGAGAATCATTGCAAGAGATCCCATGCTGAAGAAGAGTTTCTTCCTCATGGACGGTTTGGTTTCCATCTTTTTCCTTAAAAATTTCGGCAACATATTCCGCAATTATATACAAGATACAAAGATAATAAAATTCTTCGTATATTTGGGAGGAATTACTACCGACATATACTATGAAACAATCTATCACGACGATTATTGCATTAACTGCAACTTTATTTGCATCATGCAGTACCGACAGATTCCACACCATAGATCCGGAGCATGTGCTATGGTATGACAAACCTTCGGAATTGTGGGAAGAGACTCTTCCTGTCGGAAACGGCCGTCTTGGCATGATGCCATATGGAGGCATCTCGGAAGAAGTCATAGTATTGAACGAGATATCGATGTGGAGCGGATGTGAGGCGGACTATGCCAACCCCGATGCTGCAGAAAGCCTGCCTGAAATAAGAGATCTCCTCAAGAAAGGGAAGAACGCTGAGGCCCAGGAAGTGATGTACCGGAGATTTGTCCCTAAGAAGCCTACCGACGGAGGCACATACGGAAGTTATCAGACACTTGGACATCTTGTCGTCAGTTTTGACGGAGTTGAAGAAGGCAAGGCAAGCGGATACACAAGAAGCCTCGATCTCAGAAGCGCAGATACATACACAAGGTTTGCAGAAGAGGGAATCATTCATGAAAGAAGATGCTATGTATCAAGGGACAATGATGTCATGGTCATGGAAATCGAGACTTCCGGGAAAGGGAATATCGGGTTTGATGCCCGTTTCCGCAGAAAGGAAAGAGCCGGATATGAAATCTCTGATGACAGGACAATAAAGATGTACGGGACTCTCGACAGCGGATCAGATGTGCCCGGAGTAAGTTATGCAGCATACGCCACAGTAGTCACCAAGGGCCGCGAGGCAAAGGTCTCTACGACAGATGATGACGGAACTGTACGCCTGAATGTTGAGGGAGCTGACAAGGCGTGGATTATTATTTCTTCTGCAACATCGTTCTTCGAAGGAGAAAACTACAGCATGAGGGCCCTGGAACTTCTTGAGAAGGCAACCGGGGAAAATCCCGGCAAGATGCACCGGGCCAACATCAAATCCCACAGAAAACTCTACGACAGGGCTACTGTCAGCATTGCATCGGACGCACCTTCAGCGTCATGGACAACGGACAAGAGGATACAGGAATACGCAAATGGAGCAAAGGACAATGCATTGGCATCGCTCTACTACAACTACGGACGCTACCTGCTGATCTGCAGCACCCGTCCCGGAAGTCTGCCGCCAAACCTTCAGGGACTATGGGCAAACACATGTCAGACTCCTTGGAACGGAGACTACCACACCAACATAAATGTCCAGATGAACCACTGGATCGCGGAACAAGGCAATCTGAGCGAACTCCACCTCCCTCTTACCGACCTGGTACTAAAAATGATACCAAGCGGAGAAAAGACAGCAAAGTACTTCTATGGCCCAGATGCGCAAGGCTGGGTACAGCACATGATGACCAACGTCTGGAACTACACCGCACCAGGGGAACACCCTTCATGGGGAGCCACCAACACAGGAGGAGCATGGCTCTGTGCCCATCTCTGGGAACATTACGCATACACCCTCGACAAGGATTACCTTGCCAGTGTCTACCCTGCCCTCGAAGGCTCCGCACGCTTCTTCCTGTCCACAATGATCCGCGAACCTGAAAACGGATATCTCGTCACCGGCCCTACCTCATCGCCCGAGAACGAATTTATCATGGACGGAAAGAAGATCAGTATCTGCATGGGACCGACTATGGACAACCAGCTTGTGCGCGAACTGTTCACAAACACGATTTCTGCGGCAGAAGTCCTGGAAAGGACAGGAACATTCACGGATTCGCTCAAGACCGCAGTCACCCGACTGCCTCCGCACAAGATAAGCAGCGAAGGTTATCTCATGGAATGGCTTGAGGATTATGAGGAAGCAGACATCCACCACCGTCATGTCTCACACCTGTACGGTCTGCACCCGGGCAACCAGATATCTCCTACCCTCACTCCGGAACTCGCCGAGGCGTGCCGTGTCACTCTCAACAGAAGAGGAGATGATGCCACAGGATGGAGCCGCGCATGGAAACTGAATTTCTGGGCTCGTCTGGGCGACGGAGACCGTGCGCTGAAACTGTTCAGAAGCCTTCTTTACCCTGCATGTGAAAACGGCAAGGCGAGCTGGCATGTCAGCGGAACTTACCCTAACCTGTTCTGCTCGCATCCTCCGTTCCAGATCGATGGAAACTTCGGTGGTGCCGCAGGTATCGGAGAAATGCTCCTCCAGAGCCATGAAGGCTTCGTCAATGTCCTTCCTGCCCTTCCTTCAGAATGGGCAGACGGTTCTCTCAAAGGCTTCAAGGTACGTGGAAATGCAGAGGTGGACCTCCGTTGGGAAGAAGGCAGACTCAAGGAACTGACTGTGAGACAGGAAGACACTGCAGAACAGACCTTCAAGATCGGTGAAGAATACAGGAAGGTCAAAGGAAATGCAAGACTTTCATTCTAAAGATTGAACATCTGGGAAGGGTACTGACGCGGAAGACATCTGAGCGCAACAGTACCCTTTTCCACGCCCATATCCGTCAGAGCCTCAAAGGCAGAACGATAGGCCAGGTCGTGTGTATTGTTATTCTCACTCAGATGGCATAAGAAGATGTTCTTCAGTCCCGGATGCCAGAAGCGTCTGATTGCGCTCGCACATTCGTCATTGCTCAAATGGCCGCAGCCCTGCACTATACGCATCTTGAGTTCATAGGTATATGGTCCTCCCATGAGCATATCCATGTCATAATTCGACTCGACGACGACGGTATCGGCATTACGGGCATACTCCACGGCTTCGTCTGTCATACGGCCGATATCGGTCATTATCACGAATTTATGTCCTTCCACCTCAATTGCATATCCGACAGTCTGCGTAGCATCGTGAGGAACGACGAAATACCTCACCTTCATTCCCGCCACTTCATTCCATTCACCCTCAGCGAGGACACGACGGCAAGGACCTATCGTCGGCGCAGTGAAAGTATGACGCGCAAGTGCCTTGTGGATAGCTTCGGCAGTATATACCGGTTTGTTCAGACGTTTGCAGAATGAACCAAGGTGACGGATATGGTCAAGATGGTCATGGGTGACAAGTATTGCCGAGAACGAGTCGGTGGTGAGATCGTATTCCTGAAGAACTTTCTTCAGGCGACGCAGACTCACTCCGGCATCGATAAGAACAGCTCCCTTTTCGGTACCAAGATAGTAGCAGTTGCCGCAACTGCCGCTGGAAAAACTCATGAACCTTACCATCAGTTGCCTCCCTCCTTTATGATGGAAGGATCCCCCAGCACTTCTGAAAGAAGCGCACACAGGTCCGAACCCGGACGATAATATACCGCAGGAAGACCGGCCGTGGCAGCACCGTCCACATTCGCCTGAGAATCATCTATGAAAAGCATCTCTTCAGATGGAAGACCGATCTCTCCTATCACTGCCTTGTAGAATTTCTCCGAAGGTTTCAACGCCTTCATTTCAAAAGAATAGAAGCACTTGCGGAAGATCTTGTCCAAAGGGATACCTGCATCAGAGAACATGCCTGAAGAGCATGGCAGACAGATGGAATTGTTGTTGCTGAGGAGGTAAAGGTCGTACTTTTCAGACAGTTTTCTGAGCATATCCGCCTTATATGGTTCTATTCCGACAAGTATGTGCCACATGGCCTTGTCCACATCCTCAGGGGCAGTCCCGGGACGCGAATCTGCCAGCACTATACGACGGAATCCGTCTGCATCAAGAATGCCTTCCTCCAGATCGCCGTATATTCCCTTCTGATGGCAAGGATCGATGAGATCATCGATCTTGCTGTAACCGATATCTTCCTTGAAGGCCCTCTTGCAGTCCTCGACATCAAGATCCACAAGTACACCTCCCATATCAAATATAAGAGCCTTAATTGTTTTCATCTTCACAGTATTTCTTTATCACGCCATATGCATCCTGCACTCCGAGTTCACCCGCACGGGAGAGGTCGATACATCCTTTCTCCCTGTCCTTCAGATAGATGAGGACAAGTCCCCTGTTGAAGTACGCATCTCCCATATAAGGATAAAGTTCTATGGCTTTGGTATAATTCTCAATTGAATTGACATGTTCTGACGACAGGCAATACAGATTGCCCAGATTGTAATACACATACGGCAGGTCAGGAGTAACCGCTGAAGCAGCCTTCATATCGTCAATGGCATCAGTATAGTCATAGTGACGTGTCACCTGATCCTTCACGCGGGCCCTTGTATTGCCTGTATCATCCATAGAGAGCACCTGCACACTGTTCTCGATCGAAGATATGAAGTCGATCATCTCCGCACGGAGGGCTCCCCTGTTGATAAGATAGAACGCTTCGTACGCCTTGCGGTACCCGTCTTCGTCCGACGCCTCTTCCACAGCATTTCCATAATGGTTGAGTGACGAATTGAACTGCTTTCCCGCATATTCATAGAGGGCCTTGAGGAAAGAATTTCCCGAAGACTGAGACACGCCGTCATACGCTGCGGTCTCCACCTTATCCATCATCTTTTCATCTATGGCAGGAATGACATTCCTTATATCCACACCGACAGGCACATCCTGTTTGAAACGGCTTATAAGAGGGTTTTCATAGCCTCTTGTCAGGGCATAATTCGTATCATCCTTCTCTCCTGTCAGGACAAACTTGTAAAGCGGACGGAGTTTGATGTCGATGTCCCTATGCTGGAGAAGTTCGTCATCGAAGTCTTTCTTGGCGAATTCCGCATCAAGAGAAAGCAGAGAACTGTACTTCTTTGTGGTGTCGGCAAAAGAGCCGGCATCGGAAACATTCTTGGCCCGGTATTCCTGCACCTTCTTCTGAGCCGTATCATAGTCGTTCTTCGAGGCTTTGTAATCACCCAGGAGATTCTTCACATATGCCCTGTTCATATAAGCCTTCGCGAAATCCGGATACAGTTCTATGGCCTTGTCATAATCCTCAAGAGCATTCTGATAAAGTCCCATCTCTATGAATACGGACGCACGGTTGAAGTATGCAAGGACATTGTCAGGATTGATGTTAAGAACTCTGTCCATATCATCGAGAGCATCTTCGTAGGCTCCGAGTTGGGCATTGATCAGACCTCTGTTATAAAGAGTAAGAGCATTGCCGGGCTCGTCCCTAAGGACACGGTTCAGGTCATCCATCGCATCCTGGTACTTCTCCTGCTCATAATACATTATAGCCCTGTTGAAGTAGGCGAAGGTGTTTGTGGTGTCGAGCTCGATGGCCTTGTCCATGTCGGCGATCGCCAGATCATACTTCTTCTGAGAGGCGTAAAGCCTTCCGCGGCGTACATACCCTTCCGGGTCGAAACGGTCCAGACGTATGGCCTTGTTGTAGTCGGATACAGCCTTCAGGGTATCTCCGAGAAAGAGATACGAAGCCCCCCTGTTAAGGTAGGCCGTGGGATCCTTGGGTTCCTTCTTTATATATTTGTCGAAGTCCTTGACCGCATTCTCGAACTGCTGGGAAAGGAAATACGTCACTCCCCTGCTGAAATACAGCCCGACGAATCCGGGCCTGAGACCGATAGCCTTCTGAAGGTCAGCCAGCGCCATCTCATAGTTACCGAAACGGCTTTCCGTGATGCCACGGTAATGATAGCCGGAGGTAAATACAGGGTTTATGCGGACAGACCGGTCAAAATCCTGCTTGGCACCTCTCAAGTCACCCAGATTGTATTTGGCTATGCCTCGGAAGAAGAAGTTCCAGTAGTCTGCAGTATCGAGTTGTGAAAGCACATTGAAGTTCTCGATGGCCTGGGCATACTTCCCGTCAGCGAGGGCGCGTCGTCCACGCATGAAGAAGACATCCTTGTCATACTGCGCCCGCAACTCCTGCATCCCCGCAGACAAAAGCAGAAACAAGACCACCGACACCTTCAAAACTTTATGCATATTCCAATTAAATTTCCTGATATTGCTGATTTTTACTAAATTTGGCGTCCGTTAAGGGTAAACCCTTATACGGACAATTTTACAAATATAGACATTTATTGTGCGCAGTCAGACAAAAATAACATTTTTTTCTTCAAAGGCGGTCTTTTTATCCGTCATCCTGAGCCTGTCATGCTTAAGCATCACAGCCCGTGACTCATGGGAAAAGGAGAGGACAAAAGCCAAGTCGCTTGTCACGGAAGAGTCAGTCAGAGAAGATGTGGAGTTTCTTTCAGACAGCCTGTGTCAGGGCAGGGCTACAGGCTCCGAGGGCGCAGCCAGAGCGGCGGAAAGAATTGCAGAGGAATTTGAAGATGCGGGCCTGGACATGTTCGGAGAATCATGGGACATGACATTTTCCGTATCACGTGGCATCAAGGGAAGAAATGTGGCAGGAATGCTTGCAGGATCTAAAAGCATCCCATGCGACAGATACATCATTGTCGGAGCCCATTACGACCACCTCGGCATGATCGAGGGGAAACTATATCCGGGAGCAGACTCGAATGCCTCCGGAACGGCGGCTCTCACGAGCCTTGCAAACATGTTCGGAGCCATGCGCCGCATGGGAAAGATACTCGAATGCAACATCATATTCGTGGCCTTCGACGCCAGGGAATCAGGCCTGAAGGGCTCAGAGTCATTCTGGAACATGATCCGATATGAAAGACTGGTCAACCCTGTCACAGGAGAGACGGTCACCAAAGACAAGATAGACCTGATGGTGAATATCGACCAGGTCGGAAGTTCGCTTGCCCCGATCACCAAAGGCCGTGACGACTATATGATAATGCTGGGTACATCTTCCCTGGAAAAATCCGAAAGAAATCTGCTGAACGAGTGCAACAAGGACTGCGGCACTGATCTGGAGATCGGACTTGACTACTACGGAAGCGCCAATTTCACAAAAGTCTTCTACCGCCTTTCGGACCAGAGGTTCTTTGTGGAGAACAAGATTCCGTCCGTCCTCTTCACCTCCGGCATAACAATGAACAACAACAAGACATGGGACACCCCTGAGACACTCGACTACGAAGTGTTGCGTAAAAGGATAATTCTGATGTTCCATTGGATAGATAAAATAATCTCGTAAGACTGATGAAGGCATTCTGGAAACTTCTCAAGCGTTTCGCTGCTCCATATAAGAAATATCTTGCAGGCTCAGTGGTTCTGAACCTGCTTTCGGCAATCTTCAACATATTCTCGTTCGCCCTTCTGATTCCGATCCTGAACATCCTGTTCAAGATGGATCAGAATGTCTACGAGTTCATGCCTTGGAACGGAGTACCGAGCAAGGAACAACTGATGAACAACTTTTATTATTATGTAGGACAGACAATCGAAAGATTCGGAGGATCCACCACCCTCCTTCTGCTCGGAGTGGCTTTCGGAGTCCTTGTACTCATCAAGACAAGTTGCTATTTCGCCTCATCCGCAGTGATGATTCCACTCAGGACAGGCATCGTCAGAGACATCAGGGTCATGGTCTACAACAAACTCCTGAGTCTGCAGATGGGATTCTTCAACAAGCAGAAGAAAGGCGACATCATCGCCAGGATGAGCGGTGACGTGACTGAGATAGAAGTGTCCATCGTCAGTTCGCTCGACATGCTCATAAAGAATCCGATCCTCATCGTCTGTTACTTTGCAGCCTTGATATATCTCAGTTGGGAACTCACCCTCTTCACTGTGACTGTGGTTCCTGTCATGGCATGGGGAATGAGCGCAATAGGAAAGAAACTGAAGAGACAGTCACTTGTGGCTCAAGGCAAATGGAGTGACACAATGGCCCAACTTGACGAGACACTCGGAGGTCTCCGCATCATCAAGGCCTTCATTGCGGAAGACAAGATGAAGGAAAGATTCGGCGCAACTGCGGACGAATACAGGAAGGCATCCGGAAAAGTAGCCCTCAGACAGGCTTCCGCCCACCCTGTAAGCGAACTTCTCGGCTCCATCATGATCATGATCGTCCTCTGGTTCGGAGGCACACTCATCCTCAGCGACAAGGCGCCGATCGATGCTCCCACCTTCATATTCTATATGACGATCCTTTACAGCGTGCTCGCCCCTCTGAAGGAATTCTCAAGGGCAAGTTACAACATACCGAAGGGTCTTGCATCGATGGAAAGGGTCGACCAGATCATGAATGCTGAGAACGACATAAAGGAACCTCTTGCCCCTGCAGAAATGAAAGGTTTCAACGGCTCCATCGAATTCAACGGAGTGTCCTTCAGTTACGAAGAAGGCAAGGAAGTCCTGCATGACATCAGCCTGAGCATTCCTAAAGGCCGTACAGTGGCCCTGGTGGGACAGTCAGGTTCGGGAAAGTCGACCTTGGCCGACCTTATCCCGAGATACTACGACGCCTGCCTCGGCAACATAACGCTCGACGGCACCGACATCCGCGACTTCCGCGTCAAGGATCTCAGAAGCCTCATCGGAAATGTCAACCAGGAGGCCATCCTGTTCAATGACACCATCTTCAACAACATAGCCTTCGGAGTGGAAAACGCTACAATGGAGCAGGTGGTGGCCGCTGCGAAGATAGCCAATGCCCACGACTTCATCATGGAGAAGGAAGACGGATACAATACCAATATCGGAGACCGCGGAGGCAAACTTTCGGGAGGACAGCGTCAGCGCATAAGCATTGCCCGGGCAATACTCAAGAACCCTCCTGTCCTCATCCTTGACGAGGCCACATCCGCCCTTGACACCGAATCGGAAAAGATAGTCCAGGAGGCTCTCGACAGGCTCACCTCATCAAGAACCACCATCGTCATCGCACACCGCCTGTCCACCATCAGGAATGCTGATATGATCTGCGTCATGCATGAAGGCAAGATCGTGGAAAGAGGTCGCCATGATGAACTTATCGCCTTGAACGGCTATTACAGAAAACTCCACGACATGCAGGCTCTATGATGACAAGTATGGACAAACGCATATATATCGCCGCATTCTTCCTCTATCTGACAGCAGTATGCATTCTCTGCTTCATGAAGGGAGACAACTTGCCGGATGTGGAGAAGTTCCTGTTCGGCATCCCCCTCGACAAGGCTGCGCATTTCGTGATGTTCCTCCCTTACCCCATCCTTGCCTCGCTCTCCTTCATCCATAAGGATCACGGAATCGGAAGGAACATGGCCATCCTGACAACATTGTCGGTGGTAGGTTTCGGCCTTGCATACGGAACGGAAGTGATACAGGCCCAGACAGGCTACAGGTCATACGAGACCGGAGACTTCATCGCCGATTCCGCAGGCCTGCTTACAGGCGCTCTCGCCACCGCCGCATTCATTATAATCCAGAAACATAAGAAATGAAAAGACATATACTGACAATACTTATCCTGCTCGGCTCTGCCATAGCATCGGCCGGTCAGAGCGCCATCGTGAAGGAATTCAGGCCTGCATGCGACTCATTGGCAATCCTGATCCAGGAAAGAAACTCCGTCAAGGGAACCCCGAGACTTCAGGCCGTGATGAAACGTGGCTCGACCCTGGATTTCTATTTCACCGAGAGTCTGGGAGACTATCCCTGGCACAAGGAAGATATAAAATGGTTCAGGACAACATTGAAGGCGCTGTTCCCCGAGAAGTATCGCAATTATGCGCTCGGAGAGATCTACAGCAAAAGGATCGCCTACGAAAAACTGGTGACTCCACATCTCGGGTTCAGCGGCTTCCCTACCGAGTCAACGCACAGTATCGACAATCCCCGCCGCAAGGCAATGGTGCAGGAACTTGGCGGACAGGAATTCAGCAAAGGACTGGAAGGAAGACATATCGCTCTCTGGCACAGCCACGGCTATTACTATGATCAGAATTCGGAAAGATGGCAGTTCCAGAGGCCATATCTGTTCCAGACAGTGGAAGATATGTTCACACAGAGTTTTGTCCTTCCGTTCCTCATCCCGATGCTGGAAAATGCAGGTGCCTATGTCCTGTTGCCTCGAGAAAGGGACATCCAGCACAATGAGGTCATTGCTGACAATGATCAGACAGATGAAGCATACGGCATTGCAGCATATTCTGAAAAAGGGAAATGGAAGGATGCAGGAACAGGATTCGCGGCTTTGAAACCGGTTTACGATGGCCTCGAGAATCCTTTCACGACAGGTACCGCGAGACAAACGGAATGTATTGCAAACGGCAAGAAGAATAAAGCGGTCGCGACCTGGTGTCCTGAGATCCCGGAACGCGGAGAATACGCAGTCTATATTTCTTATAAAAGCACCGCAAAAAGCACATCCTCAGCACATTACACAGTTCGTCATCTTGGAGGCAAGAGTGAATTCGTAGTCAATCAGAAGATGGGCGGAGGCACATGGGTATACCTCGGCACCTTCGAATTCGCCAAAGGATCGGACGGATGCGTGGAACTCTCGAACGAGACTCCTGAGGGATATCGTCACGAAGGCGGAAGCGTAGTAAGTGCAGACGCAGTGAGATTCGGAGGAGGAATGGGAAACATCGCCCGAAAGCCAAAGGATTCGGAGCATCCCGCCGAAGTGTCAGGAATGCCGCGCTATGCGGAAGGTGCAAGATATTCTCTTCAATGGTCAGGAGTGTCTCCGGACATCTACAGTCAGAACGAGGAGAAACACGACTACAGGGATGACTTCATGTCACGCGGAGACTGGGTGGAATGGATCAGCAGAGGCTCATCCATGAACTCGTCGAAGAAAGGAATGGGAATACCCGTCGACCTGGCACTCGGTTTTCACTCCGACGCAGGCATCACTCCGAATGACTCCATCGTCGGCACCCTCACCATCTATACCCTCAGGTCGGACGGAAGCCAGAAACTGCCGACAGGTGACAGCAGGATGACTTCCCGCGAATATTCGGATATGGTCCAGAGCCAGATCGTCCACGACATTCGGGCGCAATATGACACTCTTTGGAGCAGACGTCATATCTGGGACAGAAGTTACCGGGAATCACGCACCCCGTCATCTCCGGCAATGCTTCTGGAACTCCTTTCCCACCAGAACTTCGCCGATATGAAATACGGACTTGACCCGACCTTCAGGTTCACTGTAAGCAGGGCTGTATACAAGGGAATGCTAAAATACCTCAGCAACAGATATGATGTCCCATATATCGTCCAGCCTCTTCCTGTGGAATCGATGGGAGTGGCATTCGGACAGGAAGGCAAGGCAGTGATAAGTTGGACTCCGGTCATGGATGAAATCGAGCCTACGGCATCGCCTGATGGCTATATCATGTATACCAGGATCGACAACGGAGGATTTGACAACGGGGTTGTTCTGGAAAATGTTCATAAAAGCGGTGCACGTATTTATGCGGAGGTGCCTGTGGAAAAGGGACATATCTACAGTTTCCGGATCGCCGCATACAATGAGGGAGGAAGAAGCTTCCCTTCGGAGACTGTCAGCATCGGTCTGCCGTCAAAGACCGCAAGCGACAGGAAAGTACTGATCGTCAACAATTTCGACCGAGTAAGCGGACCTGCATTCGTAGACACTCCTGTATACGCAGGCTTTGACAACAGCCTTGACAGTGGTGTGCCTTACATCCGCGACATAGCATATGTAGGAGACATGTTCGAGTTCAGACGCGATGCAGAATATCAGTCGAATGACAACGCCGGTTTCGGCGCATGCCACGCTGACTATGCAGGACAGACCGTGGCAGGCAACACCTTCGACTTCCCATATACCCACGGCAAGGCTTTCATGAAGGAAGGATATGCCTTCTATTCATGCAGCAACGAGACCTTCTGCAACGACACCACATTCCGTAACTCAGCATGGACAGTGGACATGATCTGCGGAAAGCAGGTGACGACGATTGTCGGAAGCGGTCTTCAGCAGAAATACTCTGTCTTTCCGCAAGAAATGCAGGATGCACTCAAGGCATTCACCAGTCGTGGAGGAAATGTCCTTATAAGCGGTTCGAAGATCGCAACCGATGTATGGGACAGCGTATATCCTGTCAAGGCGGATTCGCTTTTCAGAGAATCATCTAAGAGATTCGTCACAGGCACTCTGGGTTACCGCTGGGCATCGGCCAACGGAAGCCGGAAGGCACAGGTCCGTTTCGTAAGGAACGACAAGATAGATGCAGACCTGTCGGAGAGGCTTCATGTGTGCAATGAAATAAATCCTGTACAATACAGCGTAGAGGCACTGGACGGCCTCTCCCCTGCTTCAAGGAACGGAGCAGTTGTGATGAGGTATGCAGATTCCGGCATCCCTGCGGGTATCTGTCATGATGGAAAAGGCTACAGGACAATGTGTCTCGGCTTCCCTATCGAAGCCCTGACGGAGACTGAAGATATTGAGAAGATCATAAGACTAACCCTTGAATATTTCAATAAATGACCGCAAGAGAAGCAGAGATCATCGAACTGATCCATAAAGAAGTCAAGCCTGCATTAGGATGCACGGAACCTATCGCTGTGGCGCTGGCCGTGGCAAAGGCGATGGAAATCATAGAAGAAAGATATTCTGTTGCCCCTTCATGGAGACATGATGAGGGATACAACCTTGATATCGAGGTGAGCGGCAACATCCTAAAGAACGGTATGGGCGTGGGCATTCCCGGTACAGGTATGGTCGGACTCCATATCGCGGCGGCCCTTGGTGCCGTCTGCGGCAAGTCATGCTACGGACTTGAAGTGCTGCACGATCTGGATGACGGAGCGATTGACCGTGCAAAGAATATGGTGGAAGGCAAAAGCGTAAGCATAGGCCTTGCTGAAACCGACAAGAAACTTTATGTAAAGGCGACAGTGCGAATTTCCAACGGACACAAGGCGTGGACTGTGATAGCGGACGACCATGACAAGATCATCGAGACGGGTTTTGATGATGAAGTCATGGCCAGTTCCTCCATCGAAGGGGACGCAGACAAGCCAGATATGAAGACCACTCTCGACTATAATCTGACCGTCAAGGAAATATTCGATTTTGCGCGTACTGTCGCATATGAGGATATTGAGTTCATCCTCGAGTCACGTACCTTGAACATGGCCCTCGCCGAGGAAGGTCTGAGAGGCAAATATGGTCTGAAGGTCGGTTATACGATTAATCTTCAGGAAAACCGCGAGGTATTCGGATGTGATTTCCTGAGTTATGCGATGTCCTTGACCGCTGCCGCATCCGATGCCCGTATGGCGGGATGCACCCTTACCGCGATGAGCAACTCCGGAAGCGGCAACCAGGGCATTACCGTGACCATGCCTGTGATTGCGTATTCGATCCGTTACGGCACTTCTGACGAAGAACTTGCCCGCGCTCTTGTGCTGAGCCACCTCGTGGCGATTCACATAAAGGGTTATCTCGGAAAACTTTCCGCTCTGTGCGGCTGTGTGATTGCGTCCACAGGATCATCCTGCGGCCTGGTATATCTCCGCGGAGGAGACTACGAGCAGGTGTGCGCTGCCATCAAGAACATGATCGGAAACATCACCGGAATGGTGTGTGACGGTGCAAAGGTGGGATGTGCCATGAAGGTGGCATCTGGTGTGTCAAGTTCGCTTCAGTCGGCCGTACTTGCCCGTGAGGGCATCTGCATTTCGGAACATGAAGGCATCATCGAGAAGAATATCGAGAAGACCATTCAGAATCTCGGACGCATCGGCTCTGTCGGCATGCAGAACACCGACAACATGATCCTGGACATCATGGTCTGCAAATAACGATTAGACCTTCCAGACTTTGAGGTATTGCTGGAGGGCCCACATTTCGTCGCGGTATTTGGCCGCTGCAAGGAAGTCGAGATCGGCGGCGGCCTTCTGCATGTTGCGTTTTGCCTGCTCAACAGCCTTTTCCACCTGTTCGCGGGACATGGACCTGATGACAGGGTCCTGCAGGACAGCAGCAAGGTCGGCCTGAAGGTAGCCGTCGACATAGGCCGAATTGGTCTCGCGTTTCGAATCATGGCCAAGGCCGACACTGACAGTTCCTCGTCCGAGATCCGTAGGATCAGGTATATATGTAGGATCTTCGTATGAATTCGCGGCACTTACCTTTCCTGTAACCGTATTCGCAAGACGCGGATTCTTCTGGGCCACTCCGGCGTCTTCCAGAAGGACATTCTTCTTGACAGCCACCTGGGTCGGAGTGATGCCGTGCAACTTATTGTATTCCATCTGCTTGGCACGGCGGCGATCGGTTTCATATATGGTCTGCTGCATGGAATCCGTGATAGTATCAGCGTACATGATGACAAGGCCGTTGACATTTCTCGCAGCACGGCCCGCTGTCTGGGTAAGAGCACGTCCGCTTCTCAGGAAACCTTCCTTGTCGGCATCCAGGATGGCTACGAGAGAAACCGTCGGGATATCAAGTCCCTCCCTCAGAAGGTTGACCCCGACGAGTACGTCGAAAAGGCCGTTCTTGAAATCCTCGATGATCTCGACTCGCTCCATCGTATCCACGTCCGAATGGATGTATCGGCAACGGACCCCCATCTTGGTGAAATATTTCTCAAGTTCCTCTGCCATCCTCTTCGTCAGGGTAGTAACAAGAACCCTTTCATCCAGTTCCGCACGAACCCTGATCTCTTCCAGAAGGTCATCCACCTGATTCTCGACAGGACGCACCTCGATAGGAGGGTCGAGAAGCCCTGTAGGACGCACAACCTGCTCGACCACAAGCCCTTCAGATTTCTCAAGTTCATATTCCGCCGGTGTCGCGCTGACAAACACCTTCTGGCCTGTAATGGCTTCGAATTCGTCGAATTTCAAAGGTCTGTTGTCTGCAGCCGCCGGGAGCCGGAAGCCATATTCCACCAGTACTGACTTTCGTGAATGATCTCCACCGTACATCGCGCGGATCTGCGGCAGGGTAACATGACTCTCGTCAATGAATGTGATGAAGTCCTTTGGGAAATAGTCTATAAGACAGAACGGGCGCATGCCTTCGCTACGTCCGTCGAAATAACGCGAATAGTTCTCGATGCCGGGGCAATATCCCATTTCCTTGATGAACTCAAGGTCATATTCCACCCTCTGTTTCAGACGCTTGGCCTCCAGATGCTTGTCGATCTCGTTGAAATATTCACACTGGGCCATCATGTCGTCCTGTATCTGGCTGATAGCCTTTATGCTTCTTTCCTTTGTAGTGACGAAATTTCCTGCGGGATAGATGGAGATTTCGTCAAGGTCGTCGATAAAGGCTCCTGTCAACGGATCTATGACCGAAATGGCATCGACTTCGTCGCCGAAGAACTCGATGCGGACAGCGTTTTCCCCATATCCTATGCAGACATCGACGGTATCGCCGCGGACACGGAAAGTTCCGCGTTTGAACTCCACCTCAGTCCTCGAATAGAGGGCGTCGACGAGTTGATAGAGAAGACGGGGCATGCTTCGGGCCTCTCCCCTCTTGACATGGACTGTCTGGGCATGGAAGTCGGCAGGATTACCGATACCGTAAAGACATGATACGCTGGAAATTACGATAACATCTCTTCTACCGGAAAGGAGGGACGAAGCGGCACTGAGACGGAGTTTCTCGATCTCATCGTTGATGCTGAGGTCCTTCTCGATATAGGTATCCGTCACAGGAAGATATGCCTCCGGCTGATAGTAGTCGTAATATGAGACGAAATACTCGACGGCGTTGTTCGGAAAGAACGACTTGAACTCTCCGTACAATTGTGCGGCGAGGGTCTTGTTATGGCTGAGAATCAGGGCAGGACGCTGAAGTTTCTCGATGACATTGGCCATCGTGAAGGTCTTGCCGGAACCTGTCACGCCGAGCAGGGTGACCGCATCGACGCCTTGATTCAAGGCACTGCAGATCCCCTTGATAGCCGACGGCTGGTCGCCGGAAGGCCTGTATTCGCTATCTATCTTGAATTTCATAATTCTACGTCATTCCCTGATGTTACATCCGTCATTCCCGGCTTGACCGGGAATCTTTTCACAAAGATAATGAAACTTCCCTTTACCCTTAACGAAAAATTATTATCTTTGCGTGATTTTGAAAACAACGTTTTATAAAACAATAGTTACTATTATGGTTTATTCACACGAAGTGCAGCAGATGTGCTGCGTAAAGAAGGGA
>CAZYCJ010000033.1:0-22446 GCA_964645495.1 uncultured Muribaculaceae bacterium | reverse complement strand
TTATAATAGACAAGGTGGCCGATGCCGACCACCTTCTCGATGAAATGACCTTCGTAAATTAAAACTAAACTCCTATATCATGGCACATACGGAAAATCTCTCTATCGGCGTCTTCATCGACGGCGGTTACTATGCAAAGATAAATGAAGGACTCAAGAAGGTGGGCCTTCCACAGGTAAACATCACCAATCTTCTAAAATTCATCCCTGAGATCATCTCTCAGAAGGAAAATGTGGAACTCAAAAGGCTCTACATCACAGAAAGTCACTACTACAGAGGACGTTACCGCGTGAACGACGCAGAACACAGAGACCTTCTCTACACTGAAAGGGAATTCGAAGACACCTTGATAGAAAACGACATACTCTGCCACTACAAGCACCTGCGCACGAATGAAAAGGGAGGGGTGATCGAGAAAGGCATCGACACATGGTTCGCCCTCGACACCTATGAACTCACTCTCTACAGGGACTTCGACTATGTGGTGCTCATCAGCGGCGACGCTGACCACGAGATGCTCGCACGCAAACTCAAGGCGCTCAAGGCGCATGTCGTCCTCATGACCTGGGATCCCGCGAACACAGGCTCCACTTCACCGTTCCTCAGGGAAGAAGTATGCACACACATCGACCTCGGCGCCATGACACGCACTGACTCCGCATTGAGGACAAGACTTACAATGCAGAAATAATCTTTACGAACCGAATATAGTAGGGATATTCAGTTAATTCGCAATTAATTGTTTTTCAATTAGATAAACATTTTGTATCTTTACAAAGCCCCCCGATGGACCCATCACGGGCTGTTTCGGGCAAAACTCGCCCGAGGTGTGAGAGACTGAAATTTAATTACTGCTTAACACTCAATTTTGATGCAGTTGCCCTGTAGATAGAAGCGATAAAATTGATTTATTTTCGATTAATGACTATCTTTGCATACCCTAAAAACACGACAAGACTCAAAGGAATGAAGACTTTTTTATCCATTTTATTTCTCTTACTGACCGTCTGCGGTCTTTCTGCACAGACCCCCGAAGATGTTGAGTATATCTTCACCGAAGCACACGAGTTGAATCTTATCGGTAAAATCATCGAGGACACCCCGAACCCATACCACCGTGTCGACACCACAAGATTCAAGGGTTTTACAAAAGGCGAAAACAATCAGGTCCGCTGTTCTGCCGGCCTGGCTGTGCTTTTCAAGACAAACTCCACGACAGTCTCCGTATTGAGTGATTACGGATATGTCAACAAAGGCGTCAACACCATGGGGCTTGCTCTCCGAGGATTCGACCTGTACATCAAGAAAGACGGAGAATGGCTTTATGCCGACAGCGGATGCAACAGCGATGCAAATCTTGAAAAGAACTGCGTAATCATAAAGGATATGGACAACTCGATGAAGGAGTGTCTCCTTTATCTGCCTATTTACAGCGAACTGTATTCCTGCAAGATCGGAGTGGAAGCAGGCGCGGTCATCGAGAGTCTGGAGTCTCCGTTCCGCCACAAAGTCGGCATATTCGGTTCAAGCTACACTCAGGGAATAAGCATCAGCCGTTCCGGAATGAGCTATCCTATGCAGTTGATGAGACGCACCGGCATACAGATTCTGAATCTCGGATGCAGCGGCAACTGCAAGATGCAGCCATATTTTGCGGATGTTCTCTGCGAAGCCGATGTTGATGCGTTCATATTCGACACATTTTCAAATCCCTCAGCCGACATGATCGAGGAGCGTCTGTTCCCGTTCATCGAAAAGATCCAGGCTGCCCATCCGGACATTCCTCTGATTTTCCAGCAGACAATATACCGGGAGAGCCGCAACTTCTGCCAGACATCAGAGCTGAAGGAGAAAGCCAAGCAGGAAACGGCCGAACGCCTTATGAAAGAGGCCTGCAAGAAGTACGACAATGTGTATTTCATCCGGACAAATGCGACTGACAGACACCACAACACTTCAGTGGATGGTACCCACCCTGACAATTATGGATATACTCTCTGGGCGGAATCCATTGAAAAGGAAATCCTGAAGATTCTGAAAAAATACAATATCGATTAATCACATATCAGGCAACTCTTATGCTAAAGGAATATGATGTTTTAATAGTAGGAGGAGGCATTACCGGAGCCGGAACGGCACGAGACTGCGCCATGCGCGGCCTCAAGACTCTTCTGCTGGAGCGGCACGACCTCACGGCAGGCGCCACCGGACGAAATCACGGACTCCTGCATAGTGGAGCACGCTATGCCGTGACAGATCAGGAATCTGCTCAGGAATGTATCAAAGAGAACATGATTCTGCGCAAGATTGCAAGTCATTGCGTCGAAGAGACCGACGGTCTGTTTATAACACTTCCTGAGGACGATCTCGGATTTCAGGCCACCTTCATCGATTCCTGCCTCAAGGCGGGAATCCGAGCAGAAGCCATCGACCCCAAAGAAGCCATCAGGCTCGAACCTTCAGTCAATCCGGAACTGATCGGGGCTGTACGTGTCCCTGATGGAGCTGTTGACCCGTTCCGTCTCACGGTTGCGAATGCCTTTGACGCACAACTTCATGGTGCTGAAGTATTGAGCTACCACGAGGTCACAGCGATCATCAAGGAAAACGGCAGGGTGGTCGGTGTGGAGGCATACGACACTCTGGGTAAACAGAAGAAGGTGCTCCGCAGCCGTCTGGTCATCAATGCCGGAGGCATATGGGGTCACCATATCGCTTCATTGGCTGGTGCAACAGTCAATATGTTCCCTGCAAAAGGAGCGCTACTCATCTTCGGGCACAGAGTCAACAACCTGGTAATCAACCGCTGCCGCAAACCTGCCGATGCGGACATCCTCGTTCCGGGAGACACGATATCCCTGATAGGCACCACATCCAGCAGAGTTCCATACGACCAGATCGACGACATGAAAGTGACTGCCGAGGAGGTTGACATTCTGCTCCGGGAAGGAAGTAAGCTCGCTCCTCAACTCGTGGACACCAGAATCCTGAGGGCATACGCAGGAGTGCGGCCATTGGTGGCAGCTGACAACGATCCGTCGGGAAGAAGCATCAGCCGAGGCATCGTCTGTCTGGATCACGAGACGCGCGACGACATTCCGGGATTCATAACCATCACAGGAGGCAAGCTGATGACATATCGTCTGATGGCGGAATGGGCGACAGACCTCGCCTGCAAGAAACTCGGAGTTGACAAGAAATGTCAGACCGCAGAAATATGTCTGCCCGGTTCGAGGACGGAAGATTCCGACAAGAAGCAGAAAGGCAACCACACGCTCGGTCAGAAGGCGGCACAGGGGCGGCACGGCTCCATGACCTCGGCCATCGCAATGAATGACAGCTCGGATGCATCACTGGTGTGCGAATGCGAGGGTGTATCCGTTGCCGAAGTGAACTATGCAATAGAGGAGCTTGGCGCCAAAAACATCATAAACCTTCGCCGCAGAACACGCGTCGGAATGGGAACCTGTCAGGGAGAACTTTGCGCATGCCGGGCTGCCGGGCTGCTCAGCAAGGCAAACGGATGCGTGGACAGAAGCCTTACGGACCTCGCTTCATTCATGAACGAGAGATGGAAAGGAATGTTCCCGGCCGGATGGGGAGACACCCTGTCTGAGGCACAGTTCACATCCTGGATCTATGAGGGAGTCTGCGGACTTGACAAATTCAACGAAAAGTCATAAAGCATCATAGTAGGTCATAGATATGAAGTTCGATACCATAATAATAGGAGGAGGCCTTGGAGGCCTTGTAACAGGAATAGAATTGTCCCGCAAGGGGCAGAAATGTCTGATTGTATCTTCCGGTCAGAGTGCGCTGCATTTCTTCTCCGGCTCGCTGGAGCTTTGCGGATTGGGTGACGAACCGTTGGAAGCGATGAAATCCTTGGATTCAAACCATCCATACAAGAAGATCGGCCTTGACGCTGTGGGCAAGCTTACCGAACGCGTCAAGCCGCTCTTTGAAGAGGTCGGAATCAAGTTCAAGGGAAGTTCAGACAGGAATCACTGCCGCATCACACCGATCGGTGTGCTCAAGAACACCTGGCTCACCATGGAGGAATATGCTTCCGTCCAGTCCCCTTCATCCCTTGAGGGAAAGAAGCTCCTGGTCCTGAACATTGAAGGATTTCTGGATTTCCACCCGAACTACATTGCAGCAGGACTTGATAAGATGGGGGCGATATCGACGGTCAAGGAAATTTCAATGCCTGAACTTGAGAGACTCCGCCACAACCCGACTGAGATGCGTTCAACCAATATAGCAAAGACTCTCACGGGAGATACCCTCGGAAGTCTGGCTGCAAAGATAAACAGATATGCAAAAGATGTGGACGCAGTCATGATGCCGGCAATTGTCGGCCTGACAGGCTGTGCAGATGTCATCAAGCTCAAGGAAATGGTGAACAAGCCTCTCCACTTCCTTGCCACACTTCCCCCGTCTGTCCCGGGCATACGCATGCAGATCATGCTGAAAAAGCATTTCCAGAAAATCGGAGGCGTCTATATGCTCGGAGACTCTGTGAACGGCGGCACATTTGAAGACGGCAGGCTGAAGGCAATCCAGACTGTCAACCATAGCGACACGCTGTTCGAAGCAGACAATTTTGTCCTGGCATCAGGAAGCCTTTTCAGCAAGGGACTCGTTTCAGACATCGACGGAATACGCGAACCGATCTTTGACCTTGACGTGGATTATGCGAAGGAACGTCAGCAATGGTATAAGAAGGACATGTTCGAGATACAGCCATATATGAGCTTCGGCGTTGCAACTGACGACAAGCTGCATGCAATGAAAGACGGCAAGCCGGTAGAGAACCTTTATGCCGTGGGTTCCGTCTTGAGCGGATGTTTCCCTATAAAAGAAGGCTCAGGCGCAGGAATAGCCTTACTTTCATCTCTTTATGCTTCCGACACGATACTCGAAAATTGCAATTGACATTAGACTATGCAAACAGAACAACATAATTCCGATACAACATTCGAACAGTGCATCAAATGTACAGTGTGTACGATATATTGTCCCATCGTCGCTGTCAACCCCGCCTATCCGGGACCGAAGCAGGCCGGTCCTGACGGAGAGAGATACCGCCTTAAGAATCCGATGTTCTATGATGATGCGCTGGATCTTTGCCTGAATTGCAAGAGATGTGAAGTATCCTGTCCTTCCAATGTCAAGATCGGCGACATCATACAGCGTGCGCGTCTTAAATACAGCACGAAAAAGCCAAAATTCAGGGACTATATCCTTGCAAACACGGACATGATGGGCTCACTGGCCACAACTATGGCTCCGGTTGTAAATCTCGGCCTCGGGCTGACACCCGTTAAAGTCGTGATGGACAGCGTCCTTGACATCGACAAACACAGAACATTCCCTAAATATACCGGTCAGAAGTTCGAGACATGGTTCAAGCGTCACGCAAAATCCGCACAGGAGCAGTATGCCAACAAGGTAAGCTATTTCCACGGATGCTATGCCAATTACAATTATCCGAAACTATCAAAGGATTTCGTAAAAATCATGAATGCGGTCGGATACGGCGTCAATCTTCTTGAGAATGAGAAATGCTGCGGTGTGGCCCTGATTTCCAATGGTTTCAAGGAGAAGGCAGAGAAACAGGCAAAGCAGAATCTTGAAGCTGTCAGGAAGGCCGTAACCAGAGGCGAAATGGTGCTGACCACCAGCTCGACCTGCACATTCACCATAAGGGAGGAATACCACCATATTCTCGGAATCGACAATTCAGACGTAAAGGAGAGCATCGCTCTTGCGACACGATTCCTTTGCAGACTTGTTGATGATGGCAAAATAAGACTGGTATTCAGGGATGACTACAGGAAGAGAATCGCATACCACACTCCTTGCCACATGGAAAAGCTCGGTTGGGCTATATATTCGACTTCACTACTGAGGATGATTCCGGGCGTCGATCTGGTGATGTTGGATTCTCAGTGCTGCGGAATAGCCGGAACATACGGCTTCAAGAAAGAGCATTACAAGGACTCGATGAACATCGGAGAATCGCTTTTCCAGCAGATAAGGCACAATGATGTGGATCTGGTCGCCACCGACTGCGAGACCTGCAAATGGCAGATCGAGATGGGCACAGGCATGACCGTAGAGAATCCGATATCCATAATAGCCGACGCACTCGACATCGAGGCGACGATTAAAGCCAATACAATTTAAAACATCAACGATATGAGCAGATTTTTTGAACCACCGCATGCAAAACCTCTTCTCCCGAAAGAAAAAATAGACAAGGTCTATAAATCGATGAGATTCAGAGTGTTCATGGGAGCATTCCTGGGTTATGCTGCGTATTATCTTGTACGAAAGAATCTTTCCCTGGCTGCCCCGGGAATGATTGAAGAAGGGCTGGTGGATAAGGCAGGAGTGGGAATCGCAATGTCAGCGATATCCATCGCCTACGCATTCAGCAAATTCATAATGGGAAGTGTTTCAGACCGTTCCGATGCAAGAAAATTCCTTGTAGTGGGCCTGATTCTTTCCGCCTTGACGATGATCGGTGTAGGACTCATACCATTCGGTGCGAACCAGACCGTCAATGTCACTATCATATTCATCCTTATGCTCCTGGTGGGATGGCTGTCAGGAATGGGCTGGCCTCCATGCGGACGAGTGATGGCATCCTGGTTCTCCCAGAACGAACGGAGTTTCAAGATGTCGCTGTGGAACACCTCACACACCTTCGGAAGCGGCTCGCTTGGTCTTTTAGTGACTATGGGACTTTCAATCTTTGCCATGATGGGAATCGAGCAGAACTGGAGAGCGGCATTCATAGTTCCAGCCTTGTTCGCCCTGGTCATCGCAATCTTCTGCTGGTGGGCACTGCGTGACAACCCACAATCCTGCGGACTCCCGTCGATTGAGGAATACAGGAACGATTACTCCGGCGTGAAGGCTAAGAAAGGAGAGGAAGACAAGATTCCGTTCAAGACTCTCTTCGTGGAATATATCTTCAAGAACAAATGGATATGGATGATTGCCCTGACCAATGCTTTCGTATATATGGTACGATATGGAGTGGGCGACTGGGCTCCGATCTATCTGCAGGAGATGGGCATCATGACGGACAAGGAGAGCAATCTCGCATTTGCAATCCATAATTATGCAGGAATACCTGGTACGATTGTCTGCGGATGGCTGTCCTCCAAGTTCTTCAAAGGACGTTGCGCTCCGCCTAACATCATCTTCATGGGAGCAGTCCTACTTGGAACCTTAGTCTATTGGCAGGCAGGAAACATTGCTGAAATATTCTGCACAGATCCGGCAGCGATTGTCACAATGACCAAGGTTCTCGTTTATGTAGGACTTATCCTCATCGGCTTCTGCATCTACGGTCCTGTGGCCCTCGTGACAGTTCAGGCTCTCAATCTTGTTCCGAAGAATGCAGTGGGAACGGCAGCCGGCTTCGTTGGACTTTCCGGATATGCATTCGGAACAGCAGTCCTCGCCAATATCCTCATGGGATATGTCGCCGAGCACGCCGGATGGAATGTAACCTTCATCCTCCTCTGCGCTGCCAGTGTCGTCGCAATACTTCTCTGCGCTCTTACATTGCCAAGCGAGAAAAATACAGCCAACTGACGAACTGACTGATGAGCAAAAAAAAATCCTGAATCACAGCTGTGATTCAGGATTTTTTTAGTTGTATCCTCTTGTCTGTTTCAGTACCCTGTCCGGGTAATTTGAAATGATGGCATCGACATCTGCCTCAATCATTCTCCTGATATCCTCAGGCTTGTCAACAGTCCAAGGAACTATCTTCATTCCCTTTTCATGACATTTCTTCACAAGTTCTTCATCGGTTATCGAATGATGAGGACTGAGCCACTGCGGAGTGAAGTCGAGCAAAGCCATATACTCTTCAAACGAAGGAGCCTTGGCATCCACGAGATATGAAAGTATCAGCTGAGGATATTCATCATGCATGAAGTCAAGCGCACGGACGTCGAAACTCTGAACCACAAGACGGTCGCCGAGCCCCTTTGAAAGGAGAAACTCGCAGCACTTAGCCGCAAACTGCTCATATCCCGGCCAGTTTACGCCTTCTCCTTCAGCATTCTTGGATTTGACTTCGATGTTGTATCTTACCGGTGAATATCCCATCTCCTTGGTGTAATTCTCAACAAAATCTATAAGCTCGGAAGCAAGGGGCTTGACTGCTTCTATGCAGGCCTTTTCAGGCCATACTGTACTTGGACGGATGCCCACATCATATTTCACGACTTCGCTGTACGGCATCGTGTAGATATATTCCTTAGGATCATCCTTCTGAACCGTGCTTCCATCGGGGCGGGTTGCATATCTGTGATGGAAATAAGGGTCATGCGACACCACAATCTGCCCATCCTGACTGACCTGAAGGTCAAGCTCCAGAGTATTGACTCCCATATCAAGAGCATGCTTCATCGCCAGTATGGTGTTTTCCGGCATCAGACCTGCACCTCCTCTGTGAGCCTGTACATCCACATAGCCCGACATATCGAAATCGTATGACCATTTCTGACCGAATCGGCTTTCCACATTGACAGTGACCTTCTTGGCATACTGACTCGGAGTGGCGGCAAAATAATGATAATTGGCACGAGGACACTTGTATCCCGGGATCGGCTTGTCCTTGGCTGCAAAACATTCGGTTATCTTTTTGCCATATATAGGAGAATACTCCTTGACAGGCTCCAGCTGACCCATATGTATCCCATCCTCATACCACTCGACCTTCCACTGCGGATCCCAATCCCACACATTCACGACAACACTGTTCGGATGCAGCTTTGCCTGTCCCATATCATAGACTTCCACCTGATAAGACCTGTCCTGACCGACGGATTTGTAATACCAGCTCGTCCTGCCATCCTTCTTCGTGAAGACCTTATATCCTCCCGGAGTGCCATCAGTGCAATAGTCAACATCCCACCATGAGCCACAGATTGCCGCAACATTATGCTCTGTCACACCCTCGGCATACTCAAAAAAATTATTGATATGAGTGTGTCCTGAGAGGAAAGTGACCACGTGCGGTTTGAGGATATCCAACAGCCGGTCTGTATTCAGAATCATCTTTTCATGCTCCCAGAAATACGACGGAGAGTGCTGGGCGATAATGATATCCGACTCGGCAGGGACATGTTTCAGAAGATTTTCCACCCACGACAGGACATGCTCGGCATATCCCTCCTGATACTTCTTCTTCGTTTCATAGATGATATTGTCAAGCACAACAACAACGTCGTCTCCCATAAAGAACGCATAATTCTCCGGACCCATCTTGACGCGATACGAAGCCGACGTCTCGATGTCTCCCTGCACGGCAAGGTCATGGTCATGATTGCCTATTACAGGATAAAAAGGAATGCCGGTGCGGACAATCTCCTTTTTATACATATCCAGGATATCGAACTGATCCCAACAGATATCACCCAATGCAAGACCTACAACCGCGCCGTCTGTCTGAGATATGGTCTGGCAGAGATCCGCCATCGGCTTGTCGGAGAACTTCTGGAAATGCTTCTGATTCCCTGCCTGGGGATCGGCAATTGCAACAATGGTATAATCTTCGGAAGAAACCGACTTGGCAAGATCAAAATTGAATTTGCGGACTCCTTCGGCCCTCTGGTAAAAGGCCGGCACACCGGAAGTCCAGTCTGCAACATATCCTGAAGGAGTAACGATATAGACAAACTCCGCATCGTCTTCAATATTGAAGCTGAACTTTCCGTCATCACCGGTCTTCGTGAAATTGACTCCGTCCGTCACAATCACCCCGGACAGTCTTTCCTCACCGGAACAGACACTGCCCTTGACCTTGCGGGCATCCGCCACACCGGCAAAGAGCGTCAATGTCAATACAAATGCTAATATCTTCTTCATAAAAGTATGCTTTATTTCCCTGCTTTCTTGATTTCTGACTTATACTTGACCGGATAGTCGAGCTTGTCAGGATCCAATACAAATACCTGATATTCCTCACCGCCTTGGTAAACTCTCACCACAATATGTCCCCAAGGCTTGAAGTGGCTCCAAAGCTCCTCTCCGAGCTTCTCGCGAGCCTTGTCGACGGTGATATAGAATTCGCCCGGCTCTGTCCACACCAAAGGATCGACCATTCTTGACATGGTGGACGGAACCGGATGGTTGTCGCTCCTGGCATCAATGATCACCACATCAGGAGAGAGGGTATTCATGAAGAAACCGTTGCAAGTGTCGTAGTAGCCATGATGATTGGCCTTTATCACATCCACCTTTCCGCACACTTTGGCTACCGGGGTCTCCAGATCCCTTTCCTGCGACTTGTAGCTGCTCCAATTGCCGCCGCTGAGGTCGCCACCGTTGTAGTATCTGAAATTACCGTAAGTGATACGGATTGCGCATGAATTCACATTCTCGTCGAAAAGTGTAGGGTCGCCCTTGTACTGCTTCTGAGCGGAAGTCCCCTGACCTGTCCAGACCTCTGCATTCGCTGCAAGATTGCGTATCTCGAAATTGTTGCGGTACTTCTTCGGATTATTCAACATCTTGATCTGATTCAGCGCCCCGACATCGAATTTCTCCATCTCCATACCATTCTCCATCTGATACTTCACAAACTTATGATACTCGTCCATGAAGTGCTTGTTGGAATTGGCGACATTCTTCTTTGAAGGAAAGTCATATTCAGGATACGCCCTGTCTATCATCTTGTGGAAGCCCACAAGTTCACCGACAAGAGTGATTCCCGAAAGTCCATATCCGTTCTTTCCCGGAAGCATCTGCCGAACGCTGCCGATGTGGTCATCATGGAAATGGGTGACCATGGCATAGTCGACCTTTCCGTCACCCGGAAGATCTTCCATCACCTTCTTCATATAGATTGCCTGCCACTCTCCTGCCCTCTTGGTCGTATCCGGATGCTGAGGATCCTTGAGTTTGCCGTTGTCTCCGGCATCAATCATTAGGGTCGTGCCGTCAGGCATCACGATGAATGTCGCATCACCTCTTCCGGTTGCGATCGTATGGATATCCATATATCCTTCCTGCCATTTCGGAAGGTATTCCTGGGCAGAAATGCCAAGACCGAATGCAGCGATTGACGCCAATGTCAAGAATATTCTTTTCATCGAAAATCAGTTTAATGTTATAACTTACAAATATAGCAAAAAGTCGGCACAGAACTATCTGTGTCGACTTTTCAATTAACATTAATTTCTAATAGATATTGATATTGTCAATATACCATCTCTTCTGAGTGACTCCGTCTGTGTCATCAAGAACTGTCGGACGGATGACGATGCGTGTATTTGCAGTCACACCCTGAAGGATGACTCTTGCATCCTGCCATGCAAGGTTTCCGTTTTCCTGAGTTGTAACGAAAGCATTGCTGATCTTATTACCTGTATCAGCGCAGACTCCGTCACCTTCAAGTTCGACCACGATCTGTACATTGTCAATAACTCCCTTTCCAGTCATGTGGGCTGCCCAATTGAATGTAAGTTCCACATCGGCAGGGACATTCCCTTCGAACTCGTTTGCAGGAAGTCTGATACCTGTATGAGCGCTTGTCTTACCGAACTTGAGATAGTACTTCTGGGTATAGAAACTCTCGACTGTCGGGTTAATGTCCTCATATCCTCTGGATGCATACTCGGTAAGGAATGCAGGATAACCTGATACGCCGCCTTCAAGATGAGTCTCATGAGTATATACGTTAGGAGCCTTTCCTGAAGCATTGTTGTCACCTACCGAGTCATCTGCACCGTAAGCATCTGCCCATGGAGCAACCCAAGTAAAGTCCTCTGAGAAGATAGCAACCGGCTTAGCAAGTTTGACATTGTCGATATACCATCTCTTCTGGGTGACTCCGTCTGTGTCATCAAGAACTGTCGGACGGATGACGATGCGTGTATTTGCAGTCACACCCTGAAGGATGACTCTTGCATCCTGCCATGCAAGGTTTCCGTTTTCCTGAGTTGTAACGAAAGCATTGCTGATCTTATTACCTGTATCAGCGCAGACTCCGTCACCTTCAAGTTCGACCACGATCTGTACATTGTCAATAACTCCCTTTCCAGTCATGTGGGCTGCCCAATTGAATGTAAGTTCCACATCGGCAGGGACATTCCCTTCGAACTCGTTTGCAGGAAGTCTGATACCTGTATGAGCGCTTGTCTTACCGAACTTGAGATAGTACTTCTGGGTATAGAAACTCTCGACTGTCGGGTTAATGTCCTCATATCCTCTGGATGCATACTCGGTAAGGAATGCAGGATAACCTGATACGCCGCCTTCAAGATGAGTCTCATGAGTATATACGTTAGGAGCCTTTCCTGAAGCATTGTTGTCACCTATCGAATCATCTGCACCGTATGCATCTGCCCATGGAGCAACCCAGGTGAAGTCATCCTGGAAGTAGACTCCGGACTCGTATGCCTGCTGGGTGAGAGTATAGACTGTCTCAAGGTTGTTTTCTGTATTGAAAACGCGGATGTATGCGGTTCTTTCCACCGGATCAGTGTTTGCCTGATATGTCACTGCAAGCTGCCTGATATCAACGAGAGCCTTTGTTTCAACTGCCTCGACCATAGCCCAGGAAGCATCCACTGAATACTCGAAATCGACATTGGTCTGGACAGAGAGGTTAAATGTTCCCGCATCGAAGCTTACATTTCCACTGTTGCCGCCTACGAGGCTGACAAAAGGCTCAAGCTTCACACCAGGAGCCACCTGAGTGACAGAGACCGTCTCCACAGTAGCACCTGACGTGATTGTGATGACCCCTTCACGGGTAGAAGGCTCCACATTTTCAAGACATGCTACTGACACTGTGGTCTTTTCTCCTGCCGGGATGACGAGCTTTTCTACAGAAGCACCTTCCGCATCAAGGAACATGATCCAATCCTTGTCTTTGGTCACCTCAGCCTCATTGTCTGACTGGACAGTGAAGGTCTTAGGAGCGGTCGGAGCAGCCTCGAAGGCAAGATTCTTATCAACTGTCACCTCAACATTAGCTACATTGTCGTTAGGAAGGTCTGAGATCTGTCCTACAGAAATCTTCGGATGAACCGGAGCATCTGCATCAAGACGCATTGAAGCGGTAGAAGGCTTGGTCAGAGGCTCAGTATTATTACCGCGGACCGCACTTACGCAAGTCATTCTGAATACAATCATATTGGTTGCATTCGTATACTGAACGGCATTTGAATAGATATGGTTCACATTTGCACCATCTCCATCAGCAAAGTCGTGTGTGTAAACCACCTCATTGCCTTTTACATCGACAATCGTAACAGCCTTGGAAACATCTTTCCACTCTGTTCCATCAAGATACTGCATTCTCCAATATCTGAGACCTGCGGCTGAAATTCGTCCTTCAAACTCAAGCTTGATAATATCACCGACCTGAGCAGGTACATAAGATGCAAATTCCCAATAGTCGCCAATCCAGGCACCGCTCACACGTGGGTTGCCGGATTCTACATCTCTCACACGAGTGCCACCGGAACCTTCAAGAGGATAAGCATCTGACATCACATACTGGATGTAACCGAAACCTGAGACAGGACTGAGGAGACCTTTGTTGACCCAGTTCTCATCATCCCCCTCCGTAGCACGGCTGGAAAGACCGTTATCGGTCACTTCGTTGACATTCCACTCTACCGGCAGTTTTACCTCTCCATTAGAGCCTTTATCTTCTATGTCGCTTACAAGGATGTAGCCGAATGAGCCGACATAATACGCATAAGCCTTTACAAAATGTGCATTGAACTCTGACAAGTCCTCAGAAGAAGCACAGATCTGAGCAGTCACGGAACCTGCGACAATTGATGTACCGACAAGAGTTCCATCAATAAGGAGGTAGTCGAAGACTTCCACGGATTCTGCTGTGGCAAGATCCTTCGCCGTGCCGTTTATGACATCGGTAGAAGACTTGACTGTGATATTCTCCACCTCGTCAAGAACAGGGACTGAATCCTCTGTATTCTTGATACCCTTTACGGTTATGTTGTCACCTATCTTCACAGAAGACTCACCCTTGACATAAAGAGCTTTCGAGCCATCACTGACTATGAATCCATGCTCGCAGACCGCAAGAACCTGAGATTCCTTGAGTCCCATAGGAGTGTTATCTTCAGCGGCTACCGCTTCTGACACAGTCATTTCCTTGGCACCGAGATAGGTGTCGCCCAACTGTTTTACAGTAAGGGTAGCCACTATGGACTGTGAACGGCCATAGAATGAGACCACTCCTTCACGAGGAAGTTGAAGTCCTCCGTTTGCATCGACATTATCCGTAACACGAACTACAACAGGAGTGTTTCCCGTACCGGAAGTCAAATCGAGAAAAATCCAATCGATCGTATCACAGACTGCTGTCCAGTCTGCATCAGCATACACAGAAATTGTCTGTTCAGGCGCATCTACAGCCTCAAACGTGATGGTGCTGTCGCTGAGAAGAAGAGCCTTCGAACCGCCTTCCTCTTCATTCAAACAACCCGTCAGAGTCATAGTTGCTGCAATCAATGCCCCAAATATGTATTTTGTATTTTTCATACTGCTAATTTTTCTTGGCATAAAGTATTAGAATTCGAGTCCATCATCCCATCCCGGATTTTGAGTGAGATCGTAACCGGCTGCATTATAGAGAGAACGGTCGTCTGTAGGAATCGGATAGAGATAATCACGCAATGTATTGAAGTAGCGGTCTGTATAACTGAACAGAGCGCAAGGATCCACATAACCGTATGTTCCATCTGTCAAGACGATATCAGTTCCGATTTTGAGGAGATAGGTAGCCTTGGTCGTCGGCTTCGAACCTTCGTACAGACATACATCCGGCTGTCCGTCTCCATCCAGGTCATGGTCACCAAGAGACGAGAAGAATATTCCATAGATATCCTGATTGAGACATTCACCCTCTGCCCATCTCATAAGGTCAAAATATCTGAAGTCTCCCTCCTGAGAGAGTTCCACAAGTCTTTCACGGCGCACTTCGAGAACAATTCCGAGGTTATCGCTCGCGAGAAGCACAGGGTTTGAATATCCTGTAGTCCGATTGGTAAGATAAGGGTCGACAGTCACAGCTGCAAGATTCATCTCCGCCATATCCACACGTTTGCGAAGAGCATTGATGGTGAGATCCACATCCTCCTGAGTGATGGTACCAAGCTCAGCCTTAGCCTCAGCGTAGTTGAGCATCACCTCCGCAAGTCTGAATACAGGAAGGTCGTTTGAAGACATGCTGGTTCTGTCACACATACCGGAATTTGAACCTGCCGCCATTACATATTTCGTAGGCTGGTATCCGGTTACAGTTGCCGTGAGATTCGGAGCCTGTTTCTCTGTCTCGCCAAAACGCACATATCCTGGGATTCTGATGGTCTGTCCCAGACGAGGATCTCGGTCTTTGGTCTCCTCTAGGAATGAGAACGTCTCATATCCCGTTTTATCTGTAAAGCGGGAACCATCCTTCATCAGATATGCATTGATGGTTTTCTTCGAATAACCCGGTCTCGGCTGAGCATCCAGAAGTGAGAACGCTGTGGCATTGTGACGGATATTAAGAGCATAGTTAAAGGCTATAGCGAGAATATACTCGTCTGAACTAGCGTCATCCTGCGAGAAGAGAAGAGAATAATCCGACTTAGGATTTCCTGTAGTAAACAGCGTATAAGGGCCTTCCGTAATCAAGGTATAAGCGGCATCAGCAGCCATCTTGTAATAATCTTCTATGGTATTGACTGATTCCACACCAGCTACAGATGCGCTGATCTGCACATTATGATATTTTCTGAAAGATGCTTCAAAAAGGCACAACCTTGACTTGAGAGCGAGCGCAGTCCACTTATTGACCCTGTAAGTGGACTTCCCTTCCGGGAGATTGCCAATTGCAAAGTCAATGTCTTCTACAATTTTCTGCATGATGTATTCACGTGAAACCCTCGGCGAATAAACAGCAGTATCTGTCGATGCAAGCTCCTTGTCCACCCAAGGGACATCTCCGAAACGGATAAGTTTCTCATAATAGAAATATGTGCGGAAGAACCTGCACAGACCGGAATACTCTGCCACGAGCGCCTCATCCTCACACTGTTTCGGCATGTTCTCTAGCATATAGTTGATCTTTCGCAAATCAGTCCAAGTCCAGCCGCCTCCTGATGCCGGAACATCACGATAAGAACCGCCCTTGATACGTGAATCAAGACTCTTGGTGATCATCTGGTCGCTCTGATTATCAAACGGAGACTTATCCAACATATTGTTGTAGAACGTGTTGGAAAAAAGCTGCAAATCAGTTTCCGACTTGAAGTATGTTTCTGGAACCAGAGTTGACTGTGGTGTCTTATCAAGCATATCACAAGATGACAAGCCGATAAGTGCAGCAAACACTATTATAAATATTTTCTTCATATTCATTCTTGTTTATGCCTCATTAGAAAGTGATATCAATACCGAATGTAAATGTCTTCTGCCATGGATAATATCCTCCTGCCATATCCTTGTTGTCTCCATCGACTCCATAAGTCTCGCTCCAGGCAGAGTACTTATATGCTGCCTCAGGATCAAGGTATTTTGTAACCTTCTTGAGAGGTGACCAGTAGCAGAGATTTTCGCCTGAGAAATAGAATCGTACAGACTGAAGATGTGCCGCCTTTACGATCTTCTCCGGAAGAGAATAACCCACTGTGAGGTTCTTGAATCTGAGATATCTGAGATTCTGGAGATATCTGCTGTTGATGCGTCCAAGCTGTGCAGTCGAGTTGGAAGCCTGATTGGATCTTGGTCTTGGGAAATATGCATCAGGATTGTCCTCTGACCACACATTGTCCATGTAGTTCTTCGGAATGAATGAGTTGTATGCATAAGAATACGGTCCCCAGAAAGCGAAGAAAAGAGGTGCTGAATACCAGTAGTGATTACCCGTTCCCTGGAAGAAAGCGCTCACATCAAAACCGGCAAAATCAAATCCTATATTGATACCGTACTGAAGAGACGGGAGATAATTTCCGAGAATCTTCATATCACCAGGATTATCCACTGTATTTGAGCCTATGCTGATCACACCGTCACCGGTATCAGGAATACCATCACCATCGGTATCAATGGTAGGCAGATCTTCATATTTAAGGTCACCTGCCATCCAGCCTCCCTTGAGGTTTGCTCCGCAATAAGACTGGTCAACTCTTGAGGTATATTCGAGGGCTTCTTCATCTGTAGCAAAGAGGTCATTAACAACAAATCCCCAGATTTCACCGATTTCCATACCCTCGTAATAATCCATGGCAAATGTCTTGTTCGGGTTGTCGAACTTGGTTATGACTGATTTGTATTCACTCAAAGTTCCCCTGATATTGTATCCGAACGGACGACCTGCGATATCGAACTGGTCTCTCCAGCCCAATGATATCTCGAAACCGGAAGTCCTCAAATCCGCTGAGTTGGTTTTCGGCTCGGTAGCACCATAGATAGACGGAAGAGCTTTTCCTGTGGTGAGCATATCTTTGGTATCACGGATATATCCTTCAAGGGTAGCATCCAGTCGGTTTCCAAACATAGAAAGGTCGATTCCGACATTATACTGATAGGATGTCTCCCATGTCAGATCCGGAGAGTTCGGTGAAGAAATCTGTGCATATTTACCCATTGAAGATCCTTCATTGAAGTAATATGCAGAAAAATCCTTGATACTGATAGTTCTGATGTAATCGTAGTAACCTACATTCTGGTTACCGAGAGAGCCATAGGAAGCACGAATCTTCAAGTTATCCACTGTCTTTTTGGCCGAAGCAAAGAAATTCTCCTCAGAAATTCTCCAACCTGCTGATACAGAAGGGAACATACCCCAGCGGGAGCCTTTGGCAAAACGTGATGTTCCGTCGTATCTTCCTGAGAGCTCGACAAGATAGCGTCCCTTGTAGTCATAGTTTATACGTCCGAAGAAACCGGCAAGAGCATACTCGCTCTGTCCGCCATAGACAGCAGTCTCAAGAACTCCGTCAGCATTTGGAACCACAAGGTCAAGGTCTGAAAGTTCGTCAGAAATAAGGTTCTTTCCGTAAGCCTCCAGATCTTTTCTATACTGGGTCTCATAGTTGAAACCTGCCATAACGGTCAGGTTATGAGCACTCGCGAATGTGTCCTTGTAGGTAGCAAATACATTGGCTGCCTTGTAAGACCATGTGTCAACAGATTCTGTAAGACTGTTTTCGCCTGCACCGGAATTGTACACTCCGAGTTCTGCATTCGGATATTCGCGATAGTAGAAGTTGGTACTTCTGTTGGTATTACGATTCTGGTGAAGCCTGTATGTGAAATTTGCCGTAATGGAAAGAGGCTTGATTGGGGTTATGACCAGTTCTGTCGTATTGGCGAAATCTGATTTTCTATGGATATTCACATTATTGCCGTTGCCATAGATGGCATGTCTTCCGTTGGCGACCTTGTAGGATGTGTAAGGTGTCGAATATACCCAAGTACCATCCGGATTTGTCAATGGGAAACACGCAAGAGCATGACGGGCACCATAAGCAAATGCATTCTCAACGCTTCCTACACCATTATAATTATAGGTCGAAGAATAGAAAGATGTGTTGTTTGTGAGTTTTGCCCATTTAGCAAGCTTGACATCAATCTTGGACCTCATATTATACTTGTTGTAACGATCCGGATTGACCTTTATCACTCCACGCTGCGCCTCGTAGCCTCCTGAAAGATAATACTTTACAGCCTTATTACCGCCACTGATGGAAATATTGTGCTGGGTCATCGGCTTGACATCGTTGTAAAGAGCATGATACCAGTCCGTGTTGCCGTAGTATTTCCATTGCTCGCGTCCATTCACCGTCTCAGTCACTACCCACGGACGGTCAGGGTTCTCTGTCTTGTCGTTTACACGAGCAAGAAGCTGACCCATATCATAATCCGAATAGTTGAGATACTGACCGCCATTTGTGGCGCTCCAGAATGTATTTACAATCTGTGCGGTCCAATAGCCGGTAGTCTCATAATCAGTACTTGTCGTCGGTGTTTCCCATCCAACACGTCCGCTATAACGGATTGTAGCCTTGGAATCATCCTCAGAACCTGATTTGGTGGTAACGAGAATGACACCATACGCAGCACGTGCTCCATAAACAGCTGCCGCCGCTGCATCCTTAATGACAGAAATGGAAGCGACATCATTAGGGTTCACTCTATCCAAGTCGCCGATTGCACCATCGATAAGGACAATAGGATCGGCACTGTTGATTGAAGTGAAACCTCGGATATTCATCGAGCCGGATTCTCCCGGAACTCCGGAAGACCTTGAAATATTAAGTCCAGCAACCGAACCTTGGAGCATGTTTGTTACAGAAGTGGTTGGCCTGTTCTTGAGTGCATCATCGTCAATGACACTGATAGCCCCCGTCAGATTCACCTTCTTCTGTGTTCCGTAACCGACAACGACAGTCTCTTCAAGCAACATTGAATCTTCCTTCATCACAATGTTGACGACTCCCTGAGTACCGGTGACCGGAACATTCAGAGTTTCATATCCGATACAGGATACATTAAAAACGACCGTACCCTGCGGCACACTTAAAGAAAAGGTACCATCGGGGTCAGTCACCGTACCGGTTGCAGTACCATCGATGATGATCGCTGCACCTATAATCGGCAGGCCTTGTTCATCGACTACAGTACCGGTCACAGTTCTGTTCTGAGCTAAAAGAGACAAGCCTCCCATTAGCGTAAGGAACAGAGAAACTGCAATAGTTTTAAGTAATCTCATAAAACTTTGATTTTTGGTTAGTTATTAATAAAATGATTATTTATATGTTTCAGTCTTGAAATCCTTCGGTCTGCTCATCTGCTCGGAATAAGTGTTTCCAAAGCGGTCGGTCACATTGATTTCCAAGGTCGATGTGGCACTGGATGCCTGTATCAGGAACAAGTGCGGAGTCAGATGTGTTAAGAATGAAGAGGTGGAGCTCGAGCCTCTCACCATCGTATAGCCAAGGATATGAAGCGGGTCATAATTATATATCTGAGTATAGCCGAGTTCTTTTCCGTTTTCCTTGACAGACAGCTTCCACTCCGGATCCCAGTTCCATATATTTATAAGGATACTGTTGTCAGCCACTGAAGAATAGGCTTTGAATTTGTCAGCATCCGCCTTGGACAGATCGACCTTATTGAGGTCATAGGAACGGAACTGATAGTCCTCATCTCTATCGTATGCCTTGAAGATCCACGACAAATCGGTTCCGTCAAATTCGCATATCGTGTATCCTCCCGGTGCTCCATCACGGGCGATGTTTATGCCGCAAGTCTTGTATGTCCACCACCAGGTGGCGCAGATTGAACCTGCATTGTGTTCGAAGTGCGGATCTGAACTTGAAAGCTTATCTACATTATAGTTTTCGTGAGTATGTCCTGTGAAATAGTGCACTTCCTTGTAATCGCCGAGAAGTTCAATGATTTCCGAGGCGTTTGTCACAGCTGTCTTGAAGGAAGTCGCGTTACTTGGGGAATAAAGCGGTGCGTGGGAAGCCACCACGATCATAGATGACTTATCCACATAAGCAAGGTCCTTCTTAAGCCAGTCGATCTGCTCATCAGTCACCGTAGAACTATAAATACGCGACTCCGATGTGCCGGCTCCCGTATTTTTGCAGAGGATGTCATCCAGAACGATATAATGCACATTTCCTATGTTGAATGAATAATAGGTCGGCCCGATCTTGCGGATATATTGCAGCACAGTGTCAAAATCACCGGCATATCCATCGTAGGCATGGTCATGATTTCCGATGGTGTTGAACACCTGAAGTGAATTGAACTGCTGGCCCATTTCTGTCAGATAGTTATCAAAATCGTAGTTACCCCAATAGTGTTCCCATGTCATATCACCCAAGGTCATGGCATATTGCTTCCTGCCTGCGTTTTTCTCAAGCTGGGCATTAAGGTCGTCACAGAAATTGCGGAACTGCTTGACATCGTCGTTTCTCGCTGCCAGATGAAGATCGCCGATTACATACATGATGTGGTTGGTCTGATCCCCGACAGATGTCAGGCTGAAATTGGCCTCATCCACCTCATAGATATCTCCTTTGAGATATTTGTAAAACTGAGGTAGGGTACGGGATGAGACCACCTCATATCCGCTTGGAATCGAAATGAACACGTAACCGTACTTCTTCTGCGAATCCAGATAATAGACTCCGTTCTTGTCTGTCGTGGTGACAAGCACTCCGTCTGAGACGACGACACCTTCGAGCCCGACACCTCCGGCCGACACTTTTCCGGTAATGTTGTAATCCACAGTCGGTGCATCAGCTTCATCGACTATGACGACAGACAATGTACCGCATTTCTTGCTGACTCCGTTTCTCTCCACCCAGAAGAAATAACTCGCCGTTTCCAGATCATCCGGCATTACTATCTTGAATTTCGAAGACTCCGAACTGGTCACCTTGCAGACAAGTTCCTTTGTTCCTGCCTTCAGAGTCACCTTATCAGTGAGTTTCACTCCCTTGTTTTCCTCGCAATCGAAAGTAACTTCGGCGCCGGGATAAGTTTTCAAGGATGTAGGCATATTGATGGCAATCTCAAAACTATCCGTCACCTCCGTTTGCGATGGTTCCTTGTCGCAAGCCACCGCCAAAACGATAGTTGCCAGCAAATAAATAATCTTCTTCATCATTATCTGACTCTTTGTTTAATGTTCATAAAAAAAATTTAACAAAGATAACCCTTATTGCAGATTTAACAATGATTTTCACGCAACAATTTGCAAGATTTTACATTTGGAAAACATTTGAGGAAGAGATTTACATTCAGGCAAAGGCACTGGAGATTGCTTCACTTGTCGGCCTGCCAGAGGAACAGGTAGCGGCTTTGGAATGAGCAATTCCTGACCGTGAACCCGCGGGAGATGAAAGGCGTACAAAAAAAAGACTGATACCCGATCGGATGTCAGTCTTCATTTACTTATGTCAGATGCCGATTACTCAGCAACGATCTCATACTTGAAAGTACCCTTGATGTCCTTGTAGCACTTTACAGTTGCCTCGTAGACACCGAGTTCCTTTGCAGCCTCTGCAACGGTAATGTCTTTCTTGTCAACCTCTACACCTGCAGCAACGAGAGCCTCAGCAAGCTGAGCTGTTGTAACTGAACCGTAGATCTTGCCAGACTCGCTCACCTTTACTGCAACCTTGACTGTAGTCTCAGCAAGTTTAGCAGCAAGAGCCTCCGCATCAGCAACGAACTTAGCGATCTTGTGAGCCCTCTGACGGAGGTTCTCAGCAAGCACCTTCTTTGCTGAAGGAGTAGCCATGATAGCGAAACCCTGTGGGATAAGGTAGTTGACAGCGTATCCTGTCTTTACATTGACGATATCGTCTGCGTGGCCAAGGTTAGCCACATCTTTCTTAAGAATAATCTCCATATTGCTGTCCT
>CAZYCJ010000032.1:0-22498 GCA_964645495.1 uncultured Muribaculaceae bacterium | reverse complement strand
ATCAACGGAACGTCAGCTTTCGCTGAGGCTCCCCGGAAGGGGTTCGTACAACATCAGCTTTTTCAAAACTCACAGCATCTGCTCTTTTGCCACTTGGAAGCCGAAACTCTTTGATATAGTCATTACCGGGATTATATTCTTTGTGTTTCTCGCGTCCCAACTTGGTAGATACGTTTTCTCCTCCTGTTTTTGAATACTTAGTTTTACCTAGTGAGGTTTCTGTTGTATGAATGGTGGAACAAACTTCTTCTGCTTTACTTGCTGTTTTTACGCTTTTTGTCGCATCAACGGCATTGTCGATGGCATTGACAGCTTTTGCGCCAGCCCTTACTGCTCCGACGCCACCCGGTACAAATGGAACGGCCGCAGCGACTGCATCTACAGCCACACCTAAAGCATCTCCTACAGCTCCTCTAAAATTTCCGGACTTTATATTCTTTACAAAGCTGCGGACTCCCATTCCGATGCTTGCGATGTCCCACAAGGTTTCAACGGCTTCTCCATCCAGATCCACATAGTTCACCGAATTGTTATTGCAGAAGGCATACGGCGAGATGCTGTAATACTTCTCCGAAAGAGGGTCCGGGGTCATCCAGCGGCGGAGGGCAGGATTGTACTGCCTTGCTCCGAAGTCGATGTAGCCGGTGCCGAAGTCCGGATGCTGGGCCTCCTTGCCGTTGTAGCCGTCGCGGAGGGTGATGCCGAGAGGTGCGGCGGCAGTCTGCATTGATGGCGCCTCGGAGTCCGACCCGAACGTAGAATAATCAGACACCTTATACAGATCTCCAGTGGTTCCATCCACTACAGCCCTGACACTGCCGAGGTGGTCGGTCACATGGTGATTGGCCACAAAAGATACTGTTCCACCATTGCCTGTGACTGCGACTAACCTTCCCCCAGAGAACGCTATGCTCTCCGGTGTCAGCGATCCGTCAGACGAACGTCTGAATGTCAAAGAACCTCGGTACTTACAGTACCTATAACCTCATTCTCATCTACAAAGTTATGTTATTTAAAAGATTGTAAAATTCTGCTTTATATGCTGTATTCTTTATATGCTGTATTCTTTAAGGTGTCTGTTCACTTCTTCTTTATACTAATCCGCTAAAATCTTAACAATTTTTTGAAGATATTCAGGATCGGGACTTATTATCCAACCATAATCTGCAGGCCAAGGTATATAGAGATTAAATAGATACCCGAGTTTTCTAAGCTGATCGTATTTTGTCTTTTCACTCATTGTTGTTTTACTCATTTTCATATATGGAGGCGGAACTTCGTTCAATTGAACTAATGAGATACTGCAATTTAACTTATTCACTATATTTTTGATGCGAGATGTTTCTAACAAGCATTCAAAATTCACATTTCTAATCAACGTGTCGTTCATCAAATCATCGGAAAACATGATATTTGCCTTGCCCCATTTAACATGATATGCTTCCATATTGTAAAACCACAAATACTTATATTCATCCGAAATTATCTTCAGGACATCGGATACGTCCAACATATCCAGCATCATAAAGTAATGGCCTGTATAGATTTCTTTAATCTCATAAGGTTTTATTGTATTCATAATAATAGTGGTGTTGTTTTAACTTGTTGTCACTACTCTTACCAGCATTGTAATGAGGTGGTTGAACTCCACCATCTGGATATGTAGTTGTTTTGTCTTGGCGAATAATCACCTTTTCGCCTTTAGAGTTAGTGAATTCATATTGTACTACATTATCGTCTCTGAGTCCAGCAGCATTTCCGGCTTCGGTATTTGGTTTTATAGTTCGATCTGGCTGTTGACTTTTAGGTACGCCATTCTGGTCTTTTGCGTTGCGAAATGCCTTACTGGCAGTTTCGCTGTAGGTGTCGGCTTGTCCATTAAATGCTTTTGCTGCTCCTTGCACATGGTTAGCTGTCTCACTAATTGTTCTAGTCGTCTTCGTCGCATCAGCTACATTGTCGATAGCATTGACCGCCTTTGCGCCAGCCCTTACTGCTCCGACGCCACCCGGTACAAATGGAACGGCCGCAGCGACTGCATCTACAGCCACACCTAAAGCATCTCCTACAGCTCCTCTAAAATTTCCGGACTTTATATTCTTTACAAAGCTGCGGACTCCCATTCCGATGCTTGCGATGTCCCACAAGGTTTCAACGGCTTCTCCATCCAGATCCACATAGTTCACCGAATTGTTATTGCAGAAGGCATACGGCGAGATGCTGTAATACTTCTCCGAAAGAGGGTCCGGGGTCATCCAGCGGCGGAGGGCAGGATTGTACTGCCTTGCTCCGAAGTCGATGTAGCCGGTGCCGAAGTCCGGATGCTGGGCCTCCTTGCCGTTGTAGCCGTCGCGGAGGGTGATGCCGAGAGGTGCGGCGGCAGTCTGCATTGATGGCGCCTCGGAGTCCGACCCGAACGTAGAATAATCAGACACCTTATACAGATCTCCAGTGGTTCCATCCACTACAGCCCTGACACTGCCGAGGTAATCTGTCACATAGAACAATGCTCTGTCAGGTGTCAGCCTGCCGCCACCGAAGGCTGCGCTCTCCAATGTCAATGAACTTCCGCCGTCACTCGTCCTGTACACGAACGGACCTCTGTAAACAAGTCCCTCGCCGCTGCCATCCAGTGCACTGATCTTCGTGCCGTCTGCAAGATAGGAATAATTTACTAAAGTCGTACCATTTCGGGTGACATTTCCAATCAGGTCGAGGTCATTGTATGCGACAGACTGACCGGTAAGGCCGTCATAGGTCATTCGACCGAGGGCGTCGTAAGTGAACTCAGACAGGTCCTGACCGTCTGGAGAAGAACATGTCATAGACATGAGCCTGTCATTGGCATATGTGTATGACGTTATGGCAGATGGATTATAGAACCTCGTTTTCAGAAGATTTCCGCGTCCGTCATAGCCATATGCGGTCCGCGACGAAGGCCCGTACTCTCCGCTGAGACGGGACGCGTAGTCATACGTGTACCACTCCCTGTCATTCACTGCCGGACCATATTCCGTGAACCAGGACTCGTCCTTGACACTGATCAAGCCGGAGTACTGAGGCTGATAAAAGGACATGGTCTCCTGTCCGTCATACCCCAGTGTCTGATCAAAGAGAAGGCGGTCATCAAGAGTTACCGACAGACCGGTCTGCCAGCCCTGCAGGGCATATGCTGAGGATGAATGTACCGTCTTCCCTCCAGGCACCGAAGACAGTCTGCGAGCAGGTCGTCCGAGTTCATCATAGCCGTACACCACCTCTGCAGTCTGAGGTGCAATGCCGATCATGTTCAATGTGGCGGTTTCCTTTGTGAGCCGGCCTCTTATATCGTATGTGTAGTCAACTTCAAGTTCATCACACTGATTGCCATGGATATAAGTGATGACTGATGAAGCCACTTCTCCCGAGAAGGTATATTCCAGTTCCTCGATCTGCTCACTTCCGTCGGCATGTCTCGTCTTAACGATGGCAGGCCTTCCCTTGGCGTCATATGACCATGTGGCCCTGGCATGTCCTGCTGAAGATGATCCTGATGCCATTACGGCAATGCGCGATTGGGTCTTCTTTCCTTTAGGGTTGCCTCCTGTCACTCCTGACGGATATACGTCATAAGTATGCTCTTCGAGAAGTGTCCGTTGGCCCTCAGGGCGAGTCATCCAAACTTTGACAACCCTTCCGAATGAATCATATTCCATCTCCTTGAGCACACCGCCACGGAAGACGGAAGTAAGGCGGTCCTCAGCGTCATATGTATAGTGCTCTCTTACGGATCCCGGAATTCCCTTTGAGGTGAGCCTGCCGAGACTGTCGTATGAGTATCTCCACATATCCAGCGTGTCAGCCATCCGGATACCGGCTCCTGCCACTGCTCTGAGCCGGTCGAACCTGTCGTATATATGATAGGTCGGTGTGTCGGTTCCGTGTGCGGTTCCCATTATCTTTCCGAAATGGTCCATGTATGTCGATACGATACGTCCGTCTGCGTCCGTGGTCTTCTCCACAGTGATGCTTCCGGGATCATATGTCCCGTCTAAGACCACACCTCCTTCTTCCCATCTCAGTACAGGGAATCCTTCCGTGACGTCTGTGTTGTATGAAGTCTCATGATGTCCGTCATATCCGGGCAATGCCGTCGCTGTCACCCTGTCCCGTGCTGATAGTTCATAATGTCTGCGATGGTACGCAAGTGTTGTGTCATGGTATTCTGCAGCCGTATCCTCCGCTCCGGTCTGGAACGCTCCTTCTGTGCCTGACACCGGGTATGGGATCCATGTACTTATGTCGTCGTGCATCATGAAGTCTGATCCGTATGCAGTCACAAGATCCCTTCCGTCTCCGGATGCCGCTATGTAAATGTCCTGTGTCTTTCTTCCGAACACATCCCACCATCTCACGTCTTCCGAATACTTCAGGCTGTCAGCTGACCTGAACACGCGGCTACGCATGTTCCTCCGTCCGTTGGCGTCGCTCATCAGGCTGTACAGGTGTTCGGACACTTTCCTTCCTTCTGTGTCCTTGATGCATGCAAGTCTTCCGGCCGGTGTGTATTCGTATGAAGTCAAGATGCCGGCAGGATCCGTGACGGACGCGAGTCCCTTTCCCGGCGTGTGGGTGAATGTGGTTATGTGGGCATCCGCCAGGCTGGTGCGCAGTCCGTTCAGCGCCGCCAGTTGTGACGAAGAAGGGACCTCCGCCATTGTCAGGGTATCGATGACCTCCTGTCCTCCCATCGCGGAGGCTACCACGGAGGCTGTTGAGTTTTCAATCACAGCCAGCGGATAGCGTCCGCAGTATCCCCAGATCACGACCGTCTCGGGGCGCCCTTTCTCCTTGAACGATGCGATGTTGCCCATGCAGTCTCTGGAGAGTACTGTCTCCCGCCATGATTCTGTCCCCAACGTGATTTCCTTGTGTGCCGACGGAAGCAGATGCTGTGTCCCTCCTATGCCGAACCATCCGAATTCAGTCATCATTTCCTTGTAATTCCCGGATATCGGTATAATGGAGGAACCGTTCTGCTGTTCCTGTAAAATCCACAGCGATTGTGTCAGAGGCTCTGAAAGGTATCGCTGGTTTATCAATTCGGCGACCCATTCCGGAGCGTTGCCCCAGGTGTCGGAATATGTGTATGACATGCTTCTTCCCACTCCATCTTCCGTGCTGAAGGTTGTGGATATCCTGACCGGGTCGCTGATGCTGTTGCGGAGGACATATGATGTGTTTATGACCGTGGTGTCGTTGCCGGAAGTATGATAGCCGACGCGGGTTTCCTTTACAGGATATCTGCCTTGATCCCCTTTCGCATAAATAGGGAAATGGAAGATGTGGTCAAGGTTCATATATCCTTCCAGCCAATGGTGATAAGCCTGTACTGCGTGATAATCCACAAGCACGGAGTTATATACGAGTTCATCATACTCGTATTCGACAGAGGATACCAATTCATATACTCCGTTTTTGAAAGCATAATCTTCTCGGCGGGTAAGTACCGGCGCGACCGATGGCCCGCTGTTATTGTAATGTTCCTGGATGCCTAAATGTTCACTACACAACTGATGAGCATAACTGCCGTCATAGAACTCGCTGCAAAATTCCGGGAATCTGCTGCTGCAATCTTCTACAAAAGGATATACGTCAGCCATCGAGTACTCGTAAACGGTTCGTGCTGTATTTCTTTCAGGCTTGTTTCCTTCTGTCAGGACGAAGAGTAGATCGGTCACGTCCTCTGTCACCCGACCATAGAATATACGGCTGTCGCGAATGGATGGGCCAAGGGTCACAGGAGTCTCGTGCAGGGTAAACTGCCAGTTGCAGTCTGAAGATAATCCTGGAGACACGAATCCCATATTTACGGTGCAGTACATTTCTACTGACGGTTCTTTAGGACCGTTGGAAAACGGGTCTTCATATGTAAAATACCTGACTTTTGCTGGTTTCAACATATTCCCGGGAAGAGTTATCTTCTGAACTCTTACTCCTATTGAATATGTGCCTGTTAGGGTTGGAAACACATTTCCTTCATATGTGAAATCCGTAACTGCTCCATCGTTATTCACCGATGTCAGCGACATGTATGAGGCATATTCCGCATTTGGAGAGCCCTTGGCGAGGCTGAATGATCCTTCGCCGATGAGATTGATTTCATATGGACATATACGGGTATTGTCCTGCTCTGAAAATTCATTTTCACCGTTATAGTATCCATACCAATCCTGAGATCCTGCTGAAACGGTCTTTTCCATGCCCTTATATGTAAACGTCCACTGATTGTCAAGGGCTCCGTCAGTATATATTTTCAATCCGTTAAGAACAATACGCCCGTCATAGGCATCCTGTCCTGTATTGACTTCCATCCTTTTCAGATATTCGTTATTCCCTTCAGTAATTACAGAGATGTCTGTAAGACGGAACGGGAAATTTCTAAGAACAGGGGAACCGGTAGTCCTGCTTGCTGTTCCCGTTCCTGGCGAGTACGTGAATGATGCGGTAGTACCATTGAGTGTTATTCCAGTAAGAACCCGTGTTTCATATGTGGATTCAATATTTTTCGATGAAATACTTCTAACAGGCGTACCCTGCTGGCTTCCACATGTTACAGATAGGGTTTCGCTATATGACCTGATGCTGCGATCCCATGTGGCTGCTTCTGAATATGAGAATACTGCGGTCTCCAGTCCGCTGCGGCTGCGTATACTTGTGAGGTGCCATGCAGTTGGGGCTGTCCATCGCTCGAGTTTCTGATTCATCGGACTGATGACTTCGAGTCCGCGTCCATCGCGTGAAGCCATCTCCTTTAATGACAAGGTATATACTGTACCATCTGGTCCTGTGATGACAAACTCGTCTACCGCTCCGTCGTCATCTCGAGTGTAATCAATCATTACTCCGTCACCAGATAGTTGAAATATTACACCGTTATCTTGAATTACGAAACTTCCAGACAATCCGCATATATTGTAATTGTAACGATCAAGTCCTGTATCGATACGGTTCCAGACAAGGTCACGAAGGAAAGAAAGTGCCTCATCGCAGTCGACCATGTCTTCCAGGTCAGAAAGAAGTTGTCCGGAAGGTACTTCATGTCGGAATAGGCCTGCAGAAGGAACAAATTCGTCCGGCATGTCCGTCACTGTTCGTGTTATGCATCCTCCGGCATTGAGAGACCAGCCGAGCCCCGCTACTCCGGCAATCTCGTCCAACTTGATGCCTCCACTGGCGTATTTCAGACCGATAGGGATGGTCAGTTCACGCCCCTGAAGAACATGGAACGGTACTTCGTACTCGGCCATTCCGGTGCTGTGGGTAAACGGTATGTCGGCATATTTTACCATTGATGCCGGTTCTGGTGACGGGGGCAAGGTGTTCTCAAGATACGTTGCCCCTTTCTCGTAGATGGACTCAGTCTGTGCTGAAAGTCCGAAGCAGGATGCCACCAAGGTCACCACTGCTGCAAGAAGATTTGACTTTTTCATAAAAAGAAATGGCTAAAAGGTTTGATATATTGTAACTACACGATGCAAAAGTATTACATATATCATTGCTTTGCTACTTTCTAAAGTCTTTTGAATTAGGCGTTTATCTACTGTATTCCCGTGACATGCTGATGTTGAGCATGAAACGTCCGCACTTTTTGCGAACTGTTGATCTGCCGTTGATTTGGTGCAGCTGCAACTGCATTTGTATCAGAGTGTCAGGTTGTGGATAAAATGTAAAAAAGAGCCGGTTGATGTCAGATCTGACATCAACCGGCTCTTTTTTACGCGGACTCTTGTTTACTTTGTAAGAAGTTTCTTTACGAGAGAGGAGATGAGGCGCCCGTCGGCAAGTCCGGCGAGGCGCTTTGTCGCTACTCCCATTACCTTGCCCATGTCTGAAGGCTGTGTTGCTCCGACCTCTGCAATGATTTCGGCAAGACGTGCTTCCACTTCGTCCTCGCTGAGTTGCTTAGGAAGGTACACTTCCATCTCGGCTGCTTCTGCGAGTTCTGCCTCTGCAAGTTCGGGACGACCGGCTGCTGTATACTGCTGGGCGCTTTCCTTTCTCTGTTTTACAAGTTTCTGAATGATCTTGACGATGCCTGCATCATCCACTTCTCCTGTCGATCCTTCTGCTGTCTTGGCAAGCATGATGGCTGCCTTTATCGCTCTGAGCGAAGCCAAACGTACGGTCTGCTTTGCTTTCATGGCCGCTGTCATGTCGGCCTGAATCTGTTTTTCCAATTCCATGTTTTTATCTATATTTTTCAAATTCCGGCATTGCGATGCCTGAAATGAAGTCCTTGAATTTCTTGTCGTCTCTCGGGCAGATGACCAGCGCATCTTCAGTATCGATGATCATATAGTCCTCCAGGCCCTTGATGGCCACCATCTTCTTCCGTCCCGGACTTATGACCATCACGCCCTTGCTGTTCTCGATCAGGGTCTTTTCGGCACCGATGGCGTTTCCGTCCGCGTCCTTTTCAGGAAGGAAGTTGTAGAGTGATTCCCATGTGCCGATATCCTGCCAGTCGAATCTTGCGGGGTAGATCCATGCCCTGTCTGTCTTTTCCATCACGCCGTAGTCGATGGAGATGTTCGTGCAGTCGGTGAATGCTCTGGCGATGAATTCGTTTTCGATCTTCGAGCCCAGGGCTCTCTCCCATCCGTTGAAGAGACGGGTGACTTCCGGAAGATGCTTCTCCATCTCTTCACGGATGGTCCTGGCCTTCCAGATGAAGATGCCGGAGTTCCAGAAGAACTCACCTGTGTTGATGAACACCTGTGCCAGTTCCTTGTCCGGTTTTTCCACAAAGGTCTTCACCGGAATCGGCACCTCGCTTCTGAACGCCTCGCGTCCTCCGACAGCCTGGATGTATCCGTAGTTGGTGTCCGGACGGTTCGGGACAAGACCGAAGGTCATGAGGACGTCGTTATCGTCGATATAGTCGAATGCGTAACTGATGGTCTTCGCGAAAAGTTCTTTGTCCATGATGAAATGGTCGGACGGCGCCACCACCATTCTGGCATCCGGATCCCTCTGGAGCAGGGCGTATGTGGCATAGGCGATACATGGAGCAGTGTTTCTTGCATATGGCTCCAGAAGAAGGTTCCTTTCAGGAAGTTCCGGTATCTGTTCCTCTACGAGGCTACGGTATTTGCCGGCAGTCACGATGATTATGTTCTCCTGAGGTACGACCTTCAGAAACCTCTCGTAGGTCTGACGGATGAAGGTCTTGCCGGTGTCGGCTACGTCAAGGAACTGCTTCGGCTTACTGACTCTGCTCAGAGGCCAGAAACGTGTCCCTGATCCTCCTGCCATTATGACGCAATATCTATTATTTATGTTGTCCATCACCGATGTGTTTTTGTTTCCTTATAAATATAAAGGTATATATGCCTGCGGGATCCATTCGATCTGTGCCGATTCTCCGCTGAAGGTCACGGCCACGATGTCGAACATGCATTCCCTGTTCCCGAAAGGCATGCCTTTCCTTATGTGCAGGTAACTCAGCGCCGCCTTGACGATCCTCTTCTGTTTCCGGAAGTCGACATTGTCCTGAGGCGGGGCCTGGATGCTCTGCTTGCGGGTCTTGACTTCAACAAAATGTATTCCGTCGGTGTCCAGTGAGATGATGTCTATCTCCAGATGTCCGCTGCGCCAGTTCCTTTCCAGTATCGTATGTCCCAGTGATTCCAGATATCTGCAGGCGATGTCTTCTCCTCTGCGGCCTAGTTCCTGTCTGTTATTGCTTCCACTCTCCATGCTCCCTCCTCCTTTCTTACTTTTGCTGTCTTGGTCTTTGTCGTTCCTTCGGCCAGAGTGATCGTATAATGCACGAGTCTTCTGTCTCCGTCCTTCACGACCTGGTCGATGGCCATCTCTGCCCCGGAAACCAAGCCGGCGGCAATCGCTGCCACGCTGCTGTCCGCATCCATCTGCATTTTCAGTGCCTCGGCGTAGTTCCCGATGTAGTCTTTCATGGCCACAGTGTCGCAAAGAGCACGAGCATCGTCAAACTCCCCGGCTGCCATCGCCCTGCAGAACGCCTCCACAGTCTGGCCCGGACCCATCTCCACGCTCTCGCCCCTCTGACCGCATCCCGCCGCCATCATCACCGCCACTACTACCGCGTTCATAAATATACATTTGGTATACATATCTTTCATCCTGTCTGTTTTCAATCAAATGTAACAATCGTCACTCCTGTGCCGCCAAACTGAATATGCTCATCCCGGACGGAAACCACCCCCGGAATCGTCCTGATGAGTTTCTGCAACTCGTCACGCAGCACACCCGTACCCTTGCCATGAATGATCCTCACGCTCGGCACTCCGAGCATCACAGCATCATCCACATATCTTGTCACCTTCTCCACCGCATCATTCAACCTCTCGCCCCTCACATCGATCTCGGTACTGAAATTCAGTTTCCTCTCGCTGATCGCAGAATCAACCTTCACCGCCGACACCGGCCTCGAAGTCTCCTTCACCGCGCTCTTGAACTCGTTTGAAGTGATTCTCTCCACCTTGTCCAAAGGCATCTTGCTGCTGATGTTTCCGATCAGCACCACCACAGCCTTGGCCGACACCTTGGCCACCTCTCCCACCATTCCGTTCTCCTTCACACGGACCTTCTCTCCGGGCTTAAGCGGAGCCGAACGGAAGGCTTCGAGCCTTTCCTGCTCTGCCTGCTGCTCCATCAGTTCCTGCTGTGCCTTTTCGTCCGCCTTCCTGACCTTGCGCTGCTTCTGTCGCTCCCTGCGTGCATCGATCTGCTTTATCTTCTTCTCTATATAGTCGTCCTTTTCCTTCTGCTCCTGCTCCTTGCGGGCCGCGAGGATGGACATGAAGTCCTGAAGTCCCTTTCTTGCCTCCTGGGTTTCCTCCTTGGCCGCCTGAGACTCCTTGATCGTCTTGATGGTGTTCTCCACCTGCCTGTTCGCGCCCTTGATGATCTCCTCGGCCTCCTTCTTCGCCTGGTCGATGATCTCCTTCTTCAACTGCTTGATCTGCTGGAGTTCCTTCTGGTATTTGTCAGTGATGTTCTCCAAGGTCTTGTCAGTGTGCCTGATCCTCTCCAGTTTCTCGTCAAGAGCCTTGCGGTTACGGGCGATCTTGCGCAGGTTGCGCTCTATACCGACGAACTCTTCTCCCGCACGGGCCTCGGCGTCCTTGATGATCGCCTCAGGAAGTCCGGTCTTGCGTGCCAGCTCGAAGGCGAATGAATTTCCCGGGAGTCCCATCTCCAACTTGAACATAGGAGCGATGTTCTTCACGTCGAACATCATCGCTCCGTTCATGACCCCCGTGTCTGCGGAAGCGTAGAGTTTGAGGTTGGTGTAGTGGGTGGTGATCACTCCGTATGCACCTCGCTTGTCAAGTTCGCAGAGGATGGCCTCGGCGATGGCTCCTCCGGCAGCAGGTTCCGTTCCCGAACCGAACTCGTCGATGAGGACGAGCGTCCTGTCGTCGGCCTTCGCCAGCATCTCCTTCATGTTCACGAGGAACGAACTGTAGGTACTGAGGTCGTTGTCGATGGACTGGTCGTCTCCGATGTCCACCATTATCCTGTCGAAGACCGGAAGTTCGGAAGTCTCCGATGTCGGGATCAGCATTCCCCACTGGAACATGTACTGAAGCAGTCCGACGGTCTTCAGACATACCGACTTTCCGCCGGCGTTAGGTCCTGATATCAGGAGTATGTGCTTCTGCGGAGTCAGCGTCGCCGTAAGCGGTACGATCTCCTTCCTCTCCTTCTTCAACGCCCTTTCCAGCAGAGGATGGCGCGCCTTCCTCAGGTTCATCTCCCCGTTGTCCGAGATGATCGGCATTCCCGCGATGAAGTCGAGGGCTATCTGAGCCTTCGCCATCAGGAAGTCGATCTCGCCGAGGTATCTTGCGGCATCGAGGAGATCCGGAATATACGGACGAAGGAATTCTGTGAATTCGAACAATATACGGACGATCTCCCTCTGCTCCGAGAACTTGAGTTCCTTGATCTGATTGTCGAGTTCCACGACCTCCGCAGGCTCGATGAAGGCAGTCTTTCCGGTCGCAGACTCGTCATATATGAATCCGGCGATCCTCTTCTTGTTGGCCGCACTTACAGGGATCAGCATCTTTCCGTCACGGATGGATACGCCTACGTCGCTGTCAACGATGCCCTCCTCCTGAGCCTTCTTCAGGATGGCGCTCATCCTGCGGGAAATCGCTCCCTCCTTTTCGCGGAGTGCCTTACGGATCGCGTACAGTTCGTCTGATGCGGTGTCCTTGACATCGCCATATCTGTCTATGATGCCTTCGATGCGTCGCTGGACTTCCGGGAAGCCCATGATCGGTGCGCTCATCCTCTTGAGGTTAGGATACACCCCGTCCTTGACCTCTTCGAAGAATGTGGTCACCTTGCGGAGGGTCTCCAGCATGGTCTTGAGTTTGCGCAGGGATATCAGGTCTATCGCTGAAGAACTCCTCTCGAGCGGCTTCAGGAAATCTATGCAGTCGATGAATCCGCCTGACGGGAAACTGTCCTCGAACATCATGATGAGGCGCATCTCGTCTGTAAGCAGAAGTCTCTTGCGTATTTTTGCGGGATTGGTCGAAAAGGTCTCGGTGGCCGTCCTTTCCGCCGCATATGATGTGGAACATCTGTCGGATATGATCTGTCTGATGCGGTCAAACCCGATCTTCTGCTCCAATCGTCTGTCAATATCTGTCCTTATTTCTTCCAAGTCTGTTTTCTCCAAATGCTTAACTTGCAAAAGTATCAAGATTATTTGATATTTACAAATTACCTCCTACCCGGAAATCACCATCCCGATTTTGAACATAGGCAGGTACATTGCAATGACTAATCTTCCTGCTCGTAGTAGTATGAGTAGTCGATGCCTTTCATGAAGGTTTCGCGGTCGTTGATTTTGTCGGTGAGGGCTGAGGCGAGGAGCTCTTTGATTCTGTCGCTCTTGGTGTGACTGATGATCATTGCATTGAGGTAGTCGTTCTTTGCGATCTTGCTCCAGTCAACGCATTTGCCGAGGTGCTTCTTGAAGATGAGGTCGAGCCAGATGCGGGTGGAGCGACCGTTGCCTTCCATGAATGGATGGGCGACGTTCATTTCTACGTATTTGTCAACAATCTGGTCGAATGTATCTTCCGGCATTTTCTCTATGTCGCGTAATGCTGGGTGCAGATATTCTGCGAGGCAGAAGGTGAATCCTCCTTTGCTGATGGTCTTTGTGCGGATCTGACCGGCAAAGTCGTAGAGGCCACCGAAGAGGTAGGCGTGAATCTGCTGCAATGATTTTACTGTTCCGACATCTTCATCGGCTACGAGGTTGCTTTCCAGGAATGTATATGCTTTCTTCTTACTCTTGCCGTCTATTGTGTTGTCGCTGTATGTGAACCAGTCGAGGAATGCATTTGCTCTATTGTTAGGATAGTGCTTGGCGAGGATTTCTACACATTCATTGTCAAGCGCATCTGCAGCACGCTTCTTTCCATCAGGAGCTTCAAATTTGAAGTCGTGAGTGATACTCACGAGTTGAACTCCATCTGTGTTCAGCTTTTTCTTCAGCCAACGCCAATAGTTTCCAGCCTTGACATAGTCATCTTCCTTGTTTATTGCACGGACGATGTCAATCGCGGAAAACCACCACTTGGAATTTGCCTCATCCCAAATAGCTCGCACCTCACGGTCGTTGAAGAATCTGATGGAGATCTTACTCATGGAAGCAAAGGTACTAAATTATATAACACGAACTCTATATGTTCTCTAAGTATCTCACTCCGATTCCCTGAGACTTTGTTGAAAGTCTTGATAGAGGGCCACCGGACCGAGATGCCATGTCTTTGTAGATTCCTGTTCCAATATCGAATAAACATCAGAAGCATACAGTAGTTTCATAGCCTCCACTATGCTGATGCCTCTATCCTCTGCCAGCATGTTTGCCATCCATCTTAACTTGGACGGAAGCAGAAGATGAACATTCTCTTGAGTGATGGTCAGATTTGTACCTTACGATGCTATAATTACTGACCATCGCTCGTTACTTAATCGATTCCTTCTGGCGTTTGAGCCAGTCTTCAAAAAGTTGCTTATCTTTAGAACACTGGTTCTCAGTTCTGATTATTTGAAAGTAGCAGTTGCTTTGGAGAGTCATCAAGTCTGTTCCTATGAGAAGCACGGACTAGTTACATACCTTCCACCTTCTGATATTGAAACCAATCAGTAAACAATTACTTGTCCATCATATATTGAATTTCTGGGCAAATTATTGCAATATGGCATTGCTTTGAATCACAGGTCAGTTCCCGTCGGAGCCACTATAGCCAGCCTCTCGTGCATCTGAGAGGCTGACTTCCGAACGGTTAATATATAAGCAACAGACTATATAAATACTGAGATTATAGCTATAACAATGGCTTCAACTGCAAGCTCTCGAGAATTCTTTGCTTCAAAAAGTGAAGCTGATATCGAATGGAATCGTTGTTCCTGATATGCTCGGAATCCATCTTCAGATAGAGAAAGCATTATTACTCCATCTTCTTTTTCCCTCATTTCAATCAAACCAAGCATAACCATCTCTCCTAGCCATACTTGCAACAGAGGCATTGGTGTATCCCACAAACTACGTGTAGCATTTTTCTTGAAATCGTTAATGAGAAAACCTAAGCTTATTGAGTCTGCTTGTACTAAACGACTATTACGAACAAGAGAGTCTAAAGTCATGCTATAGAAATAATACTTATCTCTATAGTTTTTCCGCATCTTCCACTCGCTTAGAAATCTGATATCCTTCATCATATTATTTCGTATTATGTGATAAAGATACCACTTTTATGAAAATTTACGATTTCTTCAGGAAGGATTCTTTGAGTTTGTAGAGGGAGATGCCGCCAGAGGAGAAGTATTTCGGGCCTTGGCAGAGGCCGGAGACGCTGCGTTTGTTGCGGGGCATGTGCTTGGCGGTGAATTCTGCGAGGGTGTAGAGTTCGCCGTTACATTCGACTTTGTTGTCTTCTGCCACTGTGAGTTCTGTGCCGGTCGGGGTGTAGATGATCTTGTCGCCGATGGATACGCCGTGATCAAGGAGGTTGAAGTTGGCGAATTCCGGGTTGATGAGTTCATCAGTGTTGAAGAGAGCGTCTTCACCCATCGGCTTTATCATTGACTCTATGTAGTCGATTTCTTCTTTGGAGAGGTTGTATTTCTTGTAAAGTTCGGTGTCAGTCCAAGGTTTTGAGAAATCCTGGAGAGGAACAAAGGCAAAGCTTCCTTTCGTAATATGCATAGAAGATAATGTCTGCAACAAAAGAAATCTAACAAACTTGGTTGAAAGATAAGCCAGTAAATTATTTGCTTCGCTTAAAGTATCAAATGCTCCAGCACATATATACGATGCAGTACAAACTTCGCCAGGACTTATAGTCTTTATGGTAGCAAGAACTTTCACCTGTCCCTTCTCATCAGTTTCACCAATATGTCCTGAAATAAGTTGCCCAATAAGAACATTATACTTATCAACTAAACCGTGTCCTTGCTTTATCCTTGTACGACTAATATAGGTTCTATCTTGACTAGAATGCAATAGTACATCATTCTCGTTTTTCTTCTCAGTCTCACCTCTGACATAAGATTCCAGTCCAAAAGGCATAATTGTGGATATTATCGATGATAAAGTATCGCCTGATGACACCTTATGGATAATTGAGAGAGCTTTATTGTATCGAATAAAGACATCAAATTCGTTTAATTTCCTCAATGCCGTAATTCTTTCTGAATTAACAACATTTGTAAAGACACAATTGCCATTATAATTCTTATCCCATAGGAAATAACTTACGCCACCACTAATGTTCGTGTTCGGAAAACAATCTTTCGGATTTGGATAATCAACATAACTTCTAAGTCTTCCATCATTGAGCATATCAACTCTGAATGAATTAAGTCCCATACCGCCAGTGTACCACCTAGCAGGTGTAATCATTGATATATATTCTGGATGTATCTTTTTTGCTATTAGCACAAATGCATTATAAATTGGAGTAGCTTGTGATCCTTTTTTCCCTTCTCCAGTCATTACCTGATACGGCGGATTTCCTACTATGGCGTTGAATTTCATGTTTTCTTCGAGTGTGTTGTTTTTCCAATAATTGATGCCGCTGCTGACTTTGGTTACGAACAGGTCCGGCTGGTTTGTGATTTTGTTGATGAGGTCTTCAAAGTATCTCGCATTGACCTTTACCTGGCGGAAGCCTCGCAGAGTGCGCTTGGTGATGCTTTTTGCCATCTCGGTCTTGCAGACGATGAAGATGTTGTCACGAAGGACTTTATCCCACATCTCGTTCTGGATGGACACTGGGATATCAGTTGCAAGCATGTGGGTGTCTCGGTATGCCTGAAGTTTCTCCGCAAAGACGCTATATGCCATGAAAAGCGGATACAGACCTGTCTTGGAATTGATTTCCAGTATCCTTGTATCCGGATCCTTGAACACTTTGGCTGTTACTTCTCCGTGATCTACAAGGCGTGGCTTGAGTCCTTCGGTCTGCATGTCTTCTTCATAGAACACCTGTCCTCCGATGCAGTCACCTATGTGCATATTGACTACACGCCAAGGGGTGAGGACGGTTTCCTTGTCTGGGTTGCGGAAGTATGAGAAGATACGGGCGATTTCCCGAGTGCGCTCCATCGGTGCAAGGCGGTCTGCTGCCCGGACGAGGTCCCGATAGTTACGGCCTACTGCACGGAACATATCCGGATCGTAGTATGGTACAAATTCCTTGAAGAGTTCCTTTGTGACTCCTCGTGGCATGAATTCTTCCCAGGACTGGTTGTCTATAAGTTCGGCAAAGTTCTCAAGGGTTATGTCCTGTCCTTCATCTTTAAGTTCTGCTCCGTACATAAGAAGCGGAAGACGGATGGAGATGCCTCGAAGGATGGAGATAGCGGCATCTGCATTCTTCTTTTTCTCTTTGGCTTCTTCGAGTCTCCGTTTATCTTCTTCCGTGAGTTCCTTCTTGTTCTTTTTCTTGATGCGCTCCAGTTCTTTGTACTGCTCGTTTGTAAGTCCGGTCTTAGCCATATCTACGTCCGTAGATGTATGATTTGCTTTCGTCGCTCCGATGATCTTGTGGAGACCGGCGAATTTTTCGAGTGCTGTAGCATCTAATTTCCGGAGCATTTCGTGATTATAGAGGCGTGGATCATCACAGCCATTCTTGGTCACACGGGTTATATAGGCTCGCTTGAGCTGCTCCAGCATATTCTCTACATTGTAGGTAGCCATCTTGGTGCCGTTGTAACCGATTACCGGACAGAAGTTCAGGAATTCCCCGAGTTTCACCCTGTCGTTCTGACTGGCAGTGGCTTTTGTGCTGACTTTTGCTGTGTCTGCAAGGACTTTCAGCGTACGGTCTGGGGCGAAGTCGAAGACATAGCAGTTCTCCTTGCGTCTGCCGTCGTTGGTGGTGTATGGACTCTGAACACGGAAGATGGTCTGCATATAAGCCTTGGCATCTGTGTTGTGAGAGCCTGAGAGCATCATTACTGCTGACCAAGGACGTACCGTAACGCCAGTAGTGAGTTTACCGCAAGAGAGGGTGATGGTACGGGTGCCTTCGGGATTGTCTCCCATTGCTTTCTCAACAAGTTTGAGAGCATCGTCATTCTCGACTTCTTCATCTCCGTCTCCGGCGACATTGACTATGTCGAACTGTCCGAAGATGGCATGTTCTTTCAGGAGGGCTGAAAGGGCACGGGCTTCCTTTACGCCGGGAACCATCCAGAGAGTATGACGGAAGGCATTTCTGAACTCGACGGTAGAATATGGGTAATTGCTTTCCGGATCATATTTGATTATGAGGTCAAGGAAACTTCTTACGTGGTCTTCGTGGATGAACTTGCCCAGAGAGCCTTCCGGCATTTCACGATGATCACGTTCTATGTCTCCTGTCCAGGTGCGGAAGAATTCCTTGAAGTTGAATGCGGAGTCTTCTATGTCTTCAAATCCTGCCAGGGCTTTTCCAAGGTCAAAGGTGAAGATGTTGAGACGAGGCAGGCCTGCATACGGATTTGGATCACCAAAGTGATTTATATCCCATTCAGCTTTGGCTCTTTGCTCCATGACATAATCCCATGTGTAGATTTCATCTTCCGAGTAGTCTTCAAGAAGGTTGAATGGAGTACCGGAAAGGTTGAGTACGCGAGTATTTGCCTTGGTAAGAAGCTTTATGACGTTCTGACCGAGTTCGGTCTGAGTACCTTCGTGAGCCTCATCAATGATGAGCATATCATATTCAGCCTTGAAGATTGCGGAGTTCTTATCGAATTTTCCTCCTGCGAGCTGGGCTCCTCTGAGGTCCTGCATCGATGCGAAATAAACATAATGCTGACTCGGGTTCTTCTTGGCTACTTTTTCAAGGACTTCGAATGGCTCTCCCATTTCACGGGAACCATAGGTATAGCCGTCGAAGAGTTTGAATATCTTGTGAAAGTCCTCAAACCATCCCTTGTCGACCACCGGACGATGGGTAAGGATCATTGTGCGATGGTAGCGGCATTCCTTTACGACCTGCAAGGCGGAAAGAGTCTTACCGAAACGCATCTTTGCGTTCCAAAGCATGGTCTTTCCTCCTGATTGAAACTTACTTACAGTCTTTTCTATTGCCTCTTTCTGTTCAGGACGGAATTCGATTTCATCATCTATTGGAGTAATTTCATTGGCACGAATGGAGAAGCGTCCTTCCTTGACCGCCTTGATTGCTGCCAGAGCAGTATCTACACTACATTCAAACCATTCACGACCTTGATTCTTATGCGAAAAGTCGTGGCGCTTGATTCCGGACCGGAGGAGCACTTCGTGAACTGCCTTGTCATTGAAGGTGGTGAGCATACCGCCATGTATGGCCACAGTCAGTTCTGTATGCCTGAGGGTATAGTCAATGCCGGCAGTCTTTGTGTATTGGTCTATTCGCTTACGTGCAGCGACATTGAGTTCTTTGCAGTTCGGCGAAAGGGTGAGGTTGGTAGCCTCATCCAATGTCGCTTCTCCAATCTTTACGCATCCGCTGTGTGCTTCATCAGGAATGGTGAAGATGTAAATGAGTTTGGCTTTAAGGGTGGAATAGTACTGCATAGGCCTACTTCTTTATGAGGTCGATATATCGGATTGTCTTTCCGGTAGCCCAGTCCTTGATCTTTGCATAGACTCCGTTGTGACGGCGGATGTCTCCGGGTTCGCAGCCGGGGCAAGGGGTGACGGTCTTTTCACCGTCGCCAAAAAGGGATGGGGTCTCTTCGATTTCGTCGTGGCAAGTGTTTGGTAAAACGCCTTTGAGTCCGTCCATCTGCCAGAAGTTCCAGGAGATGATTTCTGCAATCTGAAGGGTTTGTTCTTCATTCGGAGATGTGCCAAATTTATCCTGATGATAGTCGAGAAATGTGAATAAGGCGTTTTCACGGGCGAGAAGGAGGTTGTCTCCCTGCCATTCGAAGCCGTATATGGATTGGTATGCCTTGGTAGCCCAATCATACCATTCGTCTGGGGTTTTCGTGTTTTCAGATACTACACGGAGTTTGCGATCAAGGAGACCGATGCGGTCTTGAACCGGAATGGTGTTGCCGGTGATGGTGTCGTAGCGGGAGATGAGATAAGGGGCTTCGCCACAGGTGATTTCAAGACGGGTATCTTCCACATAGTCCTGCCAGGTCTTGCCGTCTTTTGTCGGAAAACCTATCGGAGATGTATTCGTAATCCAGCCTTTGTCCGTTTCTTTGTTGAAGATTTCAGGTTCGCCGAACCACTCTGTATCTATGAGATTATTCTGGCTGTTGCATATCCACGATGGGGTGAAGACCTCTCCCTTGTCACGAGCTCTGGACTGTTGTTCCTCCTTGCTTTTGAGAACGCGAGGGCGGATAAGGTTTTCGTTTTTTCCTGCGATTGATGCTATGGTGACCTGAGCATCTTCCGCGTATTCCGGTCCTTGGGAAGCGTAGTTGTCAGTAGCCCATATTATGTGAGGCGTTTTCTTGCCGTGCTTTGGACGGCTGCGGTCCGAAAGGAGGATTTCGAGCACGGAGGTATCAAGGGAATGGTAAGCATGATGCTCCATTCCCTGCTGTACGGGGGAAGAGAGACCCCCGGAAACAATCTGGGTGTCCATTTTGCGCTTTCATTGTGGCATTTGATTTATTCGAAAGCGGCACCTTGGGCCAAAAAAAGCGTGGACAATTCCTATCCACACTTAAGAGGCCCTGAGATGCCGCGAAAATGAATAAGTCTGTCCACGCAAAGCGCAGACATTTACTGACTTACTCGGTTTTCGCTATTAGAAATTTCTCAGGTTTCTTAAGTACCGAATAAATAGCAAATGCTATGTTAAAATATGTATGTCGCAAGTATTGCAGGACAAATGTAATTATTTTCGGGGATAATTCCGAATGTAATGACATATTCCCTCATCTTACCCCACTGAGGGAATTGAGGTTTTTGAGGGAATGAGGGAGATGCCCGGTCGTGGCCGGGCATGACGGGGAAGGCCGGCATGACGGAAAGGATCGGGCATGACGAAAGAACAGGCATCTGAGCAGATACCTGTTCTGAATTATTCTGAAATAAACTGTTTAAGGTCGTAGCACATCAGTACGGTTTCATCATTTTCTTCTGGCGTAACCAAAATCTTGAATCCGCATTTCTCATAGAATCCTTGTGCAGTCCGGAGTGCATCAACTGTGATGTATCGGCATCCGGTTTTATTGTCGTGGGTAAACCATTCTTTGAGCAAGGAGAGAATCTGCTCTCCCCATCTCTGTCCTTTATATTTCTTGGATACGGCAAGACGACCAACTTTGACTGAAGGGTGCGAACTGCGCCTTTTGATATTAGGCAGTTGGCGAGAAAGTCTATTCCATGCAGTGGTATCGGTGATGTCTCGTTCTATCTTATCGTTCAAAAGATTGAAATATGCGATTGTCTCGTCTGCATCTAAGTCTTCAATCAGATAAGTCACTGCCAGAAGTTCAATAGCGTGATGACGTGCGTTAGGAATTGTATGGTCTGTCTCCAACAAAAAACCGTTCAGATCTGCATCTTTGCAATCGAACGGTTTAATGTTGTATTCTGGTGTTAATCTGATTAACTGAGGTCTCATTACAATGCGAAGTTTGCTATGGATGCGAAGAAACTATATGCTTTCTTGGCATCGTCTTTTTCTTTCTGTGATGCAGGCACGACCTCATGTGCAGCCTCTGCGAAGCGAGTTGCATCATCTCCCGTAAGTACAGGCGTTTCTTTGATAGGTTTTGCCATAATACGTTTTGTTTTAATTCTTTGGCAAATATAGCAAGAATCGTGACTGTGACAAAATGTTCCATTGCTTTTGCCATCATCAGTTGTGATGGAGATGTCGAGATCAAAGTCAGGGTCGTTAAACTCAACAAGCGGTATTGTCTGACAAACCGTTTCGGTGTTCATATTGGCTGTCGAGAAGTCTATCTCAACATAGACTCTACTTGTGGAGAAAGTGTCTGATAGTAGAAGTGTATAGGCGATAGTTATGCTGCGCGTTGTATGGTCTGTTGCGCAGATGTTGCCGGGTCTATGCTTCCTCCATCGAGGTGTTCAGGAGGAGTTTGAGTTCGTTGATGTTCTGGATAGGGGTCACGTTGCCTCCTTTGACGAAGGATATCCTTCCGGTCTCTTCCGATACGACTATCGCGTCGGCGTCGCTTTCCTCTGTGATGCCGATGGCTGCCTTGTGCCTCATGCCGAAGTTTGCAGGGATGTTGGTCCTTTCCGTGATCGGCAGGGTGCATCGTGCGGCGACGATCCTGTCTCCTGAGATGATGAGCGCTCCGTCGTGAAGAGGCGAGTTCTTGAAGAACAGATTCATGATGAGACGGCGGTGGATGGATGCGTCGATTCGGTCTCCGGTGCTTATTATCTCGTCGAGCGGAGTCTTGTGAGCGATGACTATCAGGGCACCGGTCTTGTCTTCCGACATTCTCCTGCATGCTTCGGTGAGGTCGTTGACCGCTTCGCTTCCGGCGATGTTTCCTGTCTTTCTGCCCAGGATCCTGTCAAGGATGGCGCGGCTCTGAGGGGTGTTCATGTATCTGTTTCCGAGGCGGGTCAGGAATTTCCTGATCTCCGGCTGGAAGATGACGATGAGGGCGAGGACTCCGACGTCGAGCAGGGTCTCCATGAGCGCCGTCATCAGGCGCATGTTGAACGCCGATACGATCACGCGGATCAGATAGAGCGACACTATGGCTACGAAGATGCTCATTGCGGACGACCCTCTCAGCCATTTGAAGGCGAAGAAGATGATCAGTCCGAGAAGGAGTATGTCGAGTATGTCCGCCAGGGACAACTGCAGGAAGCCGAAGATAGCCAGTATCATGACACCATATATATTATATCTGCGCAAAGATACTATCTTTAAAAGTTATCAACAAATTTTTAGTATAAATTGTTGAAAATGAAAATATTATTCGTATATTTGCAGCCCGCAAAAATGTG
>CAZYCJ010000031.1:0-22816 GCA_964645495.1 uncultured Muribaculaceae bacterium | reverse complement strand
ATGTATCAGACAAAGATAGTCGTTTTTGAGTAAAAGTTGCTATCTTTGAGGGTTAAATTGATTTGGATGAAATTTGTAAAGACACATAACGACCCTCAGTCCGCTGCAAGATGCGGTATCATCACGACCGACCACGGACAGATCGAGACCCCGATCTTCATGCCGGTGGGCACAGTCGGCTCCGTGAAGGGCATATATCACAGGGACCTCAAGGAAGACATAAAGGCCGAGATCATCCTCGGCAACACCTATCATCTCTATCTCCGTCCGGGCCTCGAAGTGCTCAAGGCCGCCGGCGGACTGCACAAGTTCGAGTCATGGGACAGGCCGATCCTTACCGACAGCGGCGGATTCCAGGTCTTCTCCCTCAGCCCGATCCGCAAACTTACTGAAGACGGATGTATCTTCCGTTCGCATATAGACGGCTCGAAGCATATCTTCACTCCGGAAAACAACATGGACACCCAGCGTATCATTGGCGCCGACATTGTCATGGCGCTTGACGAATGCTGTCCCGGAGATGCCGACTACAAATATGCAAAGAAGTCTCTGTCGCTGACCCAGAGATGGCTGGAGCGCTGCGTGAAGCATTTTGACGAGACGGAGCCGCTTTACGGATATTCTCAGGCTCTGTTTCCTATCATCCAAGGATGTGTCTATCCTGACCTGCGCCGTGCTGCAGTGGATCATGCCGCCGCTCTCGACCGTGAGGGATATGCCATCGGAGGTCTCGCAGTGGGTGAACCGACCGAGAAGATGTACGAGATGCTTGAAGTGACCTGTCCTCTCCTTCCTGAGGACAAGCCGAGGTACCTTATGGGAGTAGGCACACCGGCGAACATCCTCGAGGGCATCGCAAGGGGAGTGGACATGTTCGATTGCGTCATGCCTACCCGTAACGGCCGCAACGGAATGCTCTTCACCTGGGACGGCATCATCAACATGAAGAACAGGAAATGGGCGGATGATTTCTCTCCGCTCGACCCGAAGGGGACATCCTTCGTGGATCATACATATACGAAGGCGTACCTCCGTCATCTTTTTGTGGCCGGAGAGATCTTCGCCGGACAGATTGCCAGCGAGCATAACCTTGCCTTCTACCTTGACCTTGTGCGTGAAGCACGCAAGCATATCAAGGCGGGTGACTTTAAGGCATGGAAGGATGAAACAGTACGCAGGATAACAACAAGACTGTAAAAGATGGAGTTTGATCTCAGACCAAGAAAACTGGACTTATACATAATAGGAAAGTTCATAAGCACGTTCTTCGTGGCGCTGCTTCTGATCATCGGCATCGTCATCATCTTCGACATCAGCGAGAAGATCGATAACTTTGTTGAGAAGGAAGCTCCGCTCAGGGCCATTGTGTTTGACTATTATGTCAACTTCGTTCCATACTTCATGAACATGTTCAGCCCTCTGTTCGTGTTCATCACGGTGATATTCTTCACCTCCAAGATGGCCTCGGATTCGGAGATCGTGGCTATCCTTTCTTGTGGAGTAAGTTTCCACAGGCTTATGGTGCCTTATCTTTTCTCCGCAGCTCTTATCGCAGCCTTTTCGCTCACTTTGAATCTCTTTATCATTCCCGAATCCAATAAGGAACGAATTGAGTTCGAGAGCAAGTATGTGAAAGACAAGACAAAGAGCGTGGGACGTAATGTCCACTACCAGATCGCTCCGGGCGAATTCGCCTTCGCAGAGTCCTTCAGTGCCTGGAACAACACCGCCTACCGCTTCACCCTTGAAAAGATCGAGGACAACAAACTCGTATCCAAGATTACGGCGGAGACTGCTGTCTATGACACCACCAGGAATGTATGGCAACTTAGGAAATACTTCATCAGGGAATATAACGACGACCTCACGGACAAGATAACCAGCGGAAGACAACTTGACACCGTCCTGGCTCTGTCAGTCAATGACTTCTATTGGAATGAGGAATCGGTGGAGACTCTGGATTATTTCGAACTGAATGAACTGATCGAGACCCAGAAGATGCGTGGAGACGCCAACATCAAGTATTCTCTCATCCAGAAGAACAACAGGTTCGCACTTCCGTTCTCAGCCTTCATCCTCACCATCATGGGAGTTTCGCTTTCGTCAAAGAAGAGGCGAGGAGGCATCGGATGGAATATAGGAGCGGGTATCGCTCTGGCTTTCACCTATATTCTGTTCATGAAGTTCAGCGAGATGTTCGTCCACACTGACACCTTGTCACCGGCCTTCGCCTTGTGGCTTCCGAACATCGTCTTTGCCATCATTACCGCCGTCCTATACCGCCTCGCTCCGAAATAGCAATATGCTTCCGTCCGAGGATGACAGGCCTCGCTTCGCAGGAGCATAGGGAAATGCTCCGCTAGTCTACATAGACGATCCAGCCGAAGGTGTCTTCAATCTCGCCACGCTGGATACCCTTGATGTAATTGTAAAGTCTCAATGATTTTGGACCGCACTGACCGTCACCATAAGTGTATACAGTCTCCTGATCTGACTCAAGGAACGGCTTGTCCACCAGTTTGTGTACCGGTGTGATCACCACTGCTGTTCCGCACTCTCCGACCTCATCGAATGTGCTGAGTTCCTCGACAGGTACCGGCCTTCTCTCCACTTCCATTCCGAGATGTGCTGCAACAGTCTCGAGAGACATGTTGGTGATGGACGGCAGGATGGAGTCTGACTTAGGAGTGATGTAGGTGTTTCCCTTGATTGCGAAGAAGTTCGAAGAGTTGAACTCGTCGATATGGGTCTTTGTCGCCGGGTCAAGGTAGAGTACTGCCTTGTAGCCAAGTTCGTGCGCTACATTGAGGGAATAGAGCGAGCAGGCATAGTTGCCGCCGACCTTGAATGCTCCGGAACCGTTAGGAGCGGCTCTGTCGTAGTTACGTGCTATGACCACGTCAACAGCATCAAGTGCACCGCCCACATATGCTCCTACCGGCGAGCAGAGGAGTAGGAAAGTGCTTTCCTTTGATGACTGGACTCCAAGTTGAGGGTTCGACCCGATAAGGGTAGGACGGAGATAAAGCGATGCTCCGGCCTCCTCGTAAGGGGGAAGGAAGTCCTCATTCTCGCGCACTGCTCTCTTGCAGAGGTCAACGAACATCTCCACAGACGGAGCTTCGATGCCGAGATACTTTGCAGATCTGATGAGACGCTTTGCATTCTCTTCAGGTCTGAAAAGACGGATTCTTCCGTCCTTCCCTCTGAACGCCTTCAGGCCCTCGAAGCACTCGATGGCATAGTGAAGGGCACCGGCATAGGCGCTGAGGTTCAGATTGTCGTCGGTGTGGCTTTCAACAGGAGACCATTCTCCGTTCTTGAAAGTTGTCTTGAGGATAGTGTTCGTTTTTGTGTAGGAGAAGGTCAGCTTGCTCCAGTCGATGTTTGCCATGTCAATAATCAGATTAGTATTTCGAATAAAAGGTTATTGTCGTTGATGTATTCGTATTTCACCCCGTGTTCGTTCATCCTCTTCAAGAGCGGCTCGAAGTCCTCTTTTGCGGCGATCTCGATACCGATGAGGGCTGGACCTGAGTTCTTGTTGGTCTTCTTGATGTACTGGATGTGGACAAGGTCGTCTGTAGGGCCGATGACATTGTTGATGAATGATACCACTGCACCGGACTTCTGAGGGAAGTTCACGATGAAATAGTGCTTCAGACCTTCGTACAGGAGGGACTTCTCACGGATCTCCTCCATACGTGTGATGTCGTTGTTGCTTCCGCTGACGATGCAGGCCACCTTCTTTCCCTTGATCTTGTCCGCGTAGAACCTGAGGGCTGCTGTGGAGAGTGCTCCGGCAGGCTCCACGACAATGGCGCTCTTGTTGTACATCTGGATGATCATAGTGCAGACTGCTCCTTCAGGAACCACGACGATGTCGTCGAGAACCTGACGGCAGACTTCGAAAGTCTTGGCTCCGGCCTTCTTCACAGCCGCTCCGTCCACGAACTTGTCGATTTCAGGAAGGTCAACAAGTTCGCCCTTCTCTATCGCTGCCTTCATGCATGGTGCTCCTCCCGGTTCCACTCCTATGACCTTTGTTTCAGGGGACATGGCCTTGATGTAGGCTCCGAGTCCGGACGCGAGTCCGCCTCCTCCGATAGGGACGAAGATATAGTCGAGTTTCTCGCTGGTCTGACTCATTATTTCCCTTCCGATGGTGCCTTGGCCTTCCATCACCTTAGGATCGTCGAACGGCGGGATGAATGTCCTTCCGCTGTCTTCGGCATATGCGATGGCCGCAGAATTCGCTGCATCGAAGGTGTCACCTGTGAGCACTATCTCGATGAATTCCTTGCCGAACATCCTTACCTGCTCGATCTTCTGCTTTGGAGTGGTCACAGGCATGAAAATCGCTCCCATCGTACGGAGTTTGTTGCATGAGAAGGCCACGCCCTGTGCGTGGTTTCCGGCACTGGCACATACGATGCCCTTCTTCAGGACTTCAGGATCGATCGACCTGATCTTGTTGTATGCTCCTCGGATCTTATATGAACGAACCATCTGCAGGTCTTCCCTTTTCAGGTAGATGTCTGCACCGTAGATGTCAGAAAGATTGTTGTTTTTCTGGAATGGGGTAGGTTCCAGGATTTCTGAGAGCACCTTGGCGGCTTTGTCAATGGCCTCTGTTGTCGGAAAGTACTTTGTCTCGCTCATTTCGTTACGAATTTAAATCATAATGCGATTTATCTGTCAAAAGTATAATTTTAATCGCGGATTTCCTAATAAATGTTGCTTTTTCGGTCTTCTTAATTCAATATGATCAATGCTATCGACTTGTGACTGAATTCAAGACGTACATTGTCGCGTGAAGCTTTGTTGAGGGTGGCCTTCCACCAGTTGTCGAAAACAACATCGTCTGTAGGCCATACAAGTCCTTCGGACCTTATCCTCAGACTGTTGTCAGGACTGAATATGGATACCGACCTGCCTTCGCCGCAGTCCATCTCGAAGGTGTCTGTCGCCGCGAAGATGGTACCGTGATCGGATATCATCTCTACATTTATTCCCATTGAGTCAAGGTCGAAGGTCCTGACATATTCCATCAGAAGAGACATGTTGCCGATGGTGTGGTCCTCTCTTTCGCCTGTGGCGCCGAGGATGTATATCTGCGATACTCCTTCGAGGTGTTCCAAAGCCCATCTGAAGGCTTTGGTCTGGTCATTGTGTTCCTGTTCGTCTATCTGCACCACGATATCCTTGTACTTGGACTTCATGGATGGGGACAGCGAATCCATGTCCCCGATGACAATGTCAGGGAGTCTCTCCTCTCCGAAGATGGATTTGCTGTTTCTGAGGAATTTCTTAAGGGCTCCGTCGCAGCAGATGATGAAGTCCGCCGAACGGATGAGATACTTCGGATATTCCGTCTTTGGGAATCTCCCGTCACAGATTATGACGACCGTGTTATGCATGCTTACCTGTTATCTGTGAAGATGTGCCTTGGGTGGTGCCGTATGTCTGAGGCTCCCTGAATCCGATCAGGAAGTCCTTGACCGGCATCCTCTTCTTGCCCGAAATCTGAAGTTCCGTGACGGAAATCGCTCCGTCAGCAGTGGTGACCGCAAGGTAGTTCTTTCCGTCAGATAGAACCGTTCCAGGCGTTGCGGAATCGAGACCGGACGAAGTCAACATGTTCTCGAAGGCCTCTCCGGTGACTTTTTCTGTCTTGTATATCTTCATCTGGAGTACCTTCTCTTCCTTGGTCAGTTCGGTGAATGCTGCAGGATATGGACTCAGGCCTCGGATAAGGTTGTAGATGTCGGAAGTCTTGCCGTTCCAGTCGATGTGGCAGAGTTCGCGGGTGATCTTTGGTGCAGGTCTAAGTATCTCCGATCCCTGAATGAAACTTCTCTGGACGCGAAGTTCCACATTGTTCTCGATCAGGGCTTCGACGGTGTTGACCACGAGGGTCGATCCAAGTTCCATAAGCCTGTCGTGTACTTCTCCCACAGTGTCGTCAGGACCGATCTTGCAGTCATATCTGTACATGATGCCGCCGGTATCCATCCCGTCGTCTATCATGAATGTGGTGACTCCGGTGCTCTTGTCTCCGTTGATCACAGCCCAGTTGATAGGGGCAGCGCCGCGATACTGAGGAAGCAGTGCCGCGTGGAGATTGAATGTGCCGAGTTTAGGCATAGACCATACGACCTTAGGGAGCATCCTGAATGCCACCACGACGAAGAGGTCCGCCTTCCACGCCTTGAGGTCTTCGAGGAACTGAGGGTCTTTCAATGAAAGCGGCTGCAGGACAGGGAGGTTGTGCTCCACAGCATATTTCTTGACTGCGCTTTCATTTATCTTGAGTCCGCGTCCGCTGGCCTTGTCTGCCACGGTCACCACTCCGACCACATTGTATCCGTTCCTGATGAGGGCGTCGAGAGGTGCGACTGCAAACTCAGGAGTTCCCATGTATACGATGCGTGTCTTCTTGAAGATTCCCATGATCTTTGCCTTTATCTTTTTGAACTGACCTTTGATTGTGTCAAGATTGAAGAATGTCGAGTCGTTTATAGCCTTCCACGACAGGAAAAGTCCGGTCGGGAAGAGGATGTAACTTGAGAAGAAAACTCCGTGGAATGCTCCTACGGCACCGTCCCTGGCCAGTTTTGTGCCGGAAATGTCAATCACCCAATATGCTACGAAGAAGAGTACCGAGATGATGGCGGACATGCCCAATCCTCCTTTTCTGATGATCGCTCCGAGGGGTGCTCCGATGAAGAAGAAGATGAAGCATGCGATGGATAGCGCGTATTTCTTGAATATCTCGATGTCGATCAGTCTGAGGGTGTAGGTGTGGTGGTATCTTTCCCTTGAATAGGAATTGAGGGCCATCTGGATTTCTTCGGCGCTTTTCTTTGCTTTTTCCACGGACGCTATCTCGTCATCGATCTTGGCCCATTTTCCTGCATCTTCTCTCACGAAAGGGGTCTTGGCCTTTTTGCGGGATGCGGTGTCCAGCTGGGCGTTGTATCTGAGGTGTCTCGAGGACTGGAGCGATTCTATGTTCCTCGCCTTTTCCTTGGTGTTGAGCGCTCCGATGGAATCCTGGCTGTATTTTAACTGCTCCAGATTCATTGACTTCACCTGGTCGTTGAACCTGCTGGAGTCTGATTTCTGGAAGGCATAGTTCTCAAGCGGGATGATCATCTCCTGTCTCTTGAAATCTATCTTCTGGAGTTGGAGGGTGGTGTCCCTGTATTTCCTGTTGTTGGTTTCCTCATAGTTCGAACCGTTGAAGAGGATGAAGGACAGGTAGGTCTTGTTCTTTGACATCTTCATCATGGCCGAGTCCGCCAGAGTAAGGCTTGTGTTGCCTTTGTTCGTCGTATGGTTGTATACCATGACCCCGTGCATCATACCTGTGTCGTCGTTGCGTTCATCCACACGGAGGATGTAGCCGTCGATGCCGTTGTAGAATGTCTTTGTCGGAATCTTGATCTCGTCCTTGGTCTTGCCGATGTCGGCTCTCAACTGGTAGATCTTGTTGAAGGCGACAGGAAGAAGGTCGTTCGACACGAAGAAGGCCCCGATACTGATGGCCAGACACGCCGCTCCCAGAGGAATGAGCATCCTCTGGAGGGAAATGCCGGCCGCCTTGATGGCAAGGAGTTCGTTGTTCTCGCCGAGGGTTCCCAGGGTCATCATTGACGAGAGGAGGGTGGCAAGAGGGAGGGAGAGCGGCAGCATGGTCACGCTGCCCCATCCGAGGAATTCAAGTATGACCTTGAAACTCAGTCCCTTGCCGACAAGTTCGTCGATGTATAGCCATAGGAACTGCATGACGAGGATGAATACGACGACCAGCAGGATCGCGATGAACGGTCCTATGAATGACTTCAATATGAACTGGTCGAGTCTCTTCATTTAGTCGCTGCTTCTATCATTGTTGCGAGTGCGTCCTTAAGGCCGTCGAGGTTCTTTCCGCCGGCTGTAGCAAGTCCCGGCTGACCGCCGCCTCCTCCCATGATCAGTTTCGCTGCCTCACGTACATCGGCTCCTGCGTTATGGCCTGCCTTCACAAGATCGTCAGAATACATGAGAAGAAGTTGCGGCTTGCCTGCTGCCTCGAACGCTGCTGCGACCACGAGGTTCTGAGCCTCCTTCTGAAGCATGAATGCCGCGTTCTTGAGCATTCCGGGGTCGATATTGTGGTCGATGGTCACGAGGTTCACTCCGTTCACTTCCTTGGCCAGTTCCTTCAGACTGTTCTTGAGAGTTGCGGTCTTTTCCTTTACGATCTCTTCCATCTGCTTCTTGTATGCCTCGTTTTCCTCGACCATCCTTTTGATCGCCGTAGCGAGGTCAGGAGCATTGTTGAAGAAGGCCTTGGCGATACGAAGAGAAGTTTCCATACCGTCCACTATCATTTCGGCATATACTCCTGTGGCCGCCTCGATTCGGCGTACTCCGGCTGCAATTGCAGACTCTGATGTGATCTTGAAGAAGCCGATCTGACCTGTAGCCGCTGCATGCGTACCTCCGCAGAGTTCGCATGAGTCTCCGAATTTCACGACGCGGACTGTATCGCCGTATTTCTCGCCGAAGAGTGCCATTGCGCCCATTTCCTGAGCCTCTTCCATAGTGGCGTTGCGGTTCTCGTCAAGCGGATAGTTTGCCCTGACAAGGCCGTTGACGCGGTTCTCCACAAGGTCGATCTGCTCTTCGGTGAGCTTCTCGAAATGTGAGAAGTCGAAGCGGAAATATTTGTCGCACACATACGATCCCTTCTGCTCGACATGTGTTCCGAGGATCTCGCGGAGAGCCTGGTGGAGGAGGTGGGTCGCAGTGTGGTTGTTCTCGATCCTGAGCCTGCGTTCCGTGTCCACGTGGAGGCTGAAACTTTCCGTGCAGTCTGACGGAATGCGCTCGGCCACATGGATGGTGAGGTTGTTCTCCTTTATTGTGTTGACGATGTTGATCTTTTCGCCGCTCTCCGAGAGGATGTATCCTGTGTCACCGACCTGTCCTCCCATTTCTGCATAGAACGGAGTGCGCTCGAACACAATCTGGTACATGGTCTTGTTCTTTGCCTTTACGGTGCGGTGGCGGGTAAGTTGCACGCCCTCAAGGTCTGTGCAGTCGTAGCCGAGGAACTCTATGTTGTCGCAGTGAGAGAACTCCACCCAGTCGCCTGATTCGATGGCAGTGGCGTTGCGGGCCCTGTCCTTCTGCTTCTGGAGTTCCACCTGGAAGCCTTCGAGGTCGATGGTGTATCCTTTTTCTGATGCTATGAGTTCAGAAAGGTCGATAGGGAAACCGAAGGTGTCGTAAAGCACGAATGCATCCTCACCGCTGATCACCTTGGTCTCTGCAGACTTTGCCATGATGTTGTCCATCAGGCGGATACCTCTGTCCAGGGTGCGGAGGAAGGCCATTTCCTCTTCCTTGATCACGCGCTCGATCAGGGTCTGCTGCTTCACGATCTCAGGATAGAATTCGCCCATGTCGTCCACCAGCTGGCCTACGAGGCGGCAGAGGAAAGGCTCGTTGAATCCGAGGAATGTATATCCATAGCGGACTGCGCGGCGAAGAATGCGGCGGATCACATATCCGGCCTTCACATTAGACGGCAACTGGCCGTCTGCGATTGAGAAACTGATGGCGCGGATGTGGTCGGCGATCACACGCATCGCTATGTCTTCCTCTGTGGTGGTTCCGTACTTATGACCTGAAAGTTCCTCGATCTTTGCGATCATTCCGGTGAATACATCGGTATCGTAGTTTGACTTCTTGCCCTGAAGAGCCATGCAGAGACGCTCGAATCCCATTCCTGTGTCGACATTCTTGTTAGGAAGGAGTTCGAGTTCGCCGTTTGCCTTGCGGTTGTACTGCATGAACACATTGTTCCAGATCTCGATGACCAGGTGATGGTCCTTGTTCACGAGAGACGCTCCAGGAACCGCTGCGCGCTCTTCGTCGCTACGGAGATCGATATGGATCTCAGAGCATGGGCCGCATGGGCCTGTATCTCCCATTTCCCAGAAGTTGTCTTTCTTGTTGCCGAGGAGGATACGGTCTTCAGGAAGGTGCCTCTTCCATGCTTCAAGGGCTTCTGTGTCGAGTTTCGTGCCGTCTGATTCAGAACCTTCGAAGACTGTCGCATAGAGTCTGTCCTTGTCGAGTTTATATACTTCGGTGAGGAGTTCCCATGCCCAGTCGATGGCCTCGTCCTTGAAGTAGTCCCCGAAACTCCAGTTTCCGAGCATCTCGAACATGGTGTGGTGGTATGTGTCGCGTCCTACTTCTTCGAGGTCGTTGTGCTTTCCGCTGACCCTGAGGCACTTCTGACTGTCGGCAACCCTCTTCCACTTTGCCGGACTGTTGCCGAGGAACCAGTCCTTGAACTGGTTCATTCCCGCATTGGTGAACATGAGTGTAGGGTCGTTCTTTACGACCATAGGTGCTGAAGGCACGATCTGGTGGCCTTTCGAAGCGAAGAAGTCGAGGAAGGCTTTTCTGATTTCTTTTGAAGTCATATGTTGTTTATGTTTTATTTCTACTTTTCAAATAACTTGCAAAAATACAATATTTTTCCCGAATAGTCCATAGATTGACGGCTTTTCGGATGAATTCTTTCGTTTTTTATTATTTTTTATAGAAGTATCGGAGATTTTGCATACCTTTGCCCTGTATGTCCAAAAGTAAAAAATATACATTCAACAGCAGAACGCTGACTTATGACGTCAAGAAGCGCTCCAGGACATCGCGGATATTCAAGTCTGCGATGATGTTTGCAGCAAGTCTTGGCCTGGCTGTTCTGTATTTCTGGCTCTACACTTCGGTTCTTGGAATGGAACTGCCGAAGACCGCCCTCTTGAAGAAGAAAAATGCCGAGTGGTGTTCGAAGATGGAAGTGATGAACAGGCAGCTGGACAGTCATGAGGATGCCCTGACCTCACTTCAGATGAGGGACGACGACATATACAGATCCATCTTCGGTATGAACGAGATTCCTCTCGAGGTCCGCAACGCCGGTTTCGGAGGTGTCAACAGATATGCTCACTATGACGGCATGGATCAGAACGGCCTTCTCAAGAGTACCGCAGTCAGGATCGACGTGCTTACAAAGAAGACTTATGTCCAGAGCAAGTCGTTCGATGAAGTGGCACTTCTTTCCAAGAGGGCCGGTGACATGGCTTCATGCATTCCTGCCATTCCTCCTGTGAACCCTGATCCGACGAAGTACCGTCTTTCGAGCGGTTTCGGATACAGAGTGGATCCTGTTTATGGCCGGACGACAATGCATAACGGGGTTGACTTCGCCATGAAGCCCGGCAATCCTGTATATTCTACCGGTGACGGTGTAGTTGAGAGTGTTAGTTTTGAATTCTTCGGGTACGGCAATCATGTAGTCATCGATCATGGTTTCGGATACAAGACCAGATACGCGCATATGAAGAACATCGGTGTTGTCGAGGGCATGAAAGTGAAGAGGGGAGAGTGTATCGGAGAGAGCGGTAATTCAGGAAAGTCAACTGGCCCGCACCTTCATTACGAAGTCATCTACAAAGGCCGTCATGTCAATCCGAGCAACTATTACGACCTGACGGTCACTCCGGAGGAATTCTCGACCATGGTCCAGAATACCGCGGATATGTCTGAAAAACTGACTCTTCATCCGTCACACAGGAAAAAAGCCGGAGGCCGTTCATGAGCAGCAATTACATATTTGACGATAACGATATAAGATTCAGGAAGAAGAAGACATCAGTGTGGGCGGTAATACGCAGAATACTGATGTTTTTTGTCGCATCTGTATCCATGGCCATACTATATTACATATTGTTCGCCCTTGTGTTCAGTACCGATGAGGAACGGAAACTGAAGCAGGAGAACCGTATGTATGCCAAGGAATATCCTGAACTTGCGCGCAAGGAACAGTTGATATCAGATGTCGTGGACGGGCTTCAGGCACGTGACGACAGAATCTATGAGGAGATATTCCATACTTCGGCTCCGAGCATGGACCCGTTGTCTTCTATATCGTATCTGGATGGACTGGATTCGATCCCGGACAATGATATCGTCAGGTATTCGGCTGATAAACTGGATGCCATGAATGCTGCGGCCTCCAGGGTGGAGGAAAACTTCAGAAGGGTGATGGCGGTTGTTTCGGACAGCAGCGGGTTTGTCATGCCTCCTATGACCAATCCGCTTAAGAATTTCTCCTTTGCCCAGACGGGTGCGTCTGTAGGTGATAAGATCAACCCGTTCTATAAGGTGAGCATCCGTCATAACGGACTTGATCTCATTGCACCCTCGGGTGAACCGGTATATGCTTCTGCAGACGGAATCGTGTCCAATGTGACAAGGTCTCGAAAAGGCCTTGGCAATGTGGTGGAGATCGATCATGGGAACGGTTATAAGACGAGATATGCTCATCTTGCCGATGTGGAGGTACGTAAGGGCCGCGTACTGAAGAAAGGGACCCGTATCGGGTATGTCGGGGTGTCGGGTAACTCATTTGCTCCGCATCTGCATTATGAAGTGCTCAGGGATACGATTGTCCTTGACCCCGTGAACCACTTCTTCGCTTCCGTGACCCCGGAAGAATATGTGAACATGATGATCATGTCCGTCTCGACCGGACAATCTATGGATTGATATGGAAAAGTATTTGTACACTGTCGGCGAGACCGCCGAAATCCTGGGCGAAAGCACTTCGCTTGTGCGCTTCTGGGCCAACGAGTTTCCGAAGTTCATCAAGCCGAAACGCAACGCAAAGGGCAATCGTCTCTTCACAAAGGAGGACGTGGAGACATTCAAGCATATCCATATGCTCGTCAAGGTGGAGGGATTGACTCTTGAAGGAGCGGCAAAGAGGCTGAAGGGTGACAGGAAGGATGTCATCAACAAGTCGCGTGTCCTTGAGTCCCTCAAGGCCATCCGTCAGCAACTTTCTGAAATACGTGACGACCTATGAATTACAAAGTAAAAGATGTTACCGCAGTGATAGAGGCCTTTGCCCCGCTTTCCATCCAGGAAGGCTGGGACAACAGCGGTCTGTGTGTCGGGTCCCCTGAGGATCAGGTCACTTCCGTGCTTCTCGGACTCGACTGTACCCCGGAACTGGTGGATGAGGCCGTTGAATGTGGGGCCGACATGATCGTCACACATCATCCGCTCATCTTCTCCGGACTGAAGAAGATTTCTCCTGACAATCAGGTGGGGGCGGCGGTGATCAAGGCCATCAAGGCGGGCATAAGCATATATGCGGCCCATACGAATGCGGACAAGGTCATTGCCGGTGTCAGTGGAGCGATGGCTGCCAGGCTCGGGCTTGAGAATGTGAGGATCCTTGACGAAGACGGTGAAGGAACGGGCCTGGGTGTGGTCGGTGATCTTCCGGAGCCTTTGACCTCTGAGGAAATGGTGGTCATGGTCAAGGAGAGATTCGGCCTGAAGGCGATGAGGACATCGAAGCCTCTGGCGGGGAAGATTTCAAGAGTTGCCATGTGCGGAGGATCGGGCGGATCCTTGATCGGTGCTGCAAGGAAGTCAGGTGCGCAGGTTTACCTGAGCGGTGACATCTCCTACCATAATTTCTTCACCGAGGAAGGCTTCATGATCATGGATATTGGCCATTATGAGAGTGAAAGAGAGATAGTTGATATTTTATTTTCTTTGATAAAGAAAAATTTTCCTACCTTTGCGGTTCGCATTACGCAGAATATATATAGTAACCCGATATTTTATTTTTAAGCGATATGGCTAAAAAGACAAAGAAGATCGAAACGCCGATCGACCAGAGAGAAACCTTCGTATCCATCCAGAAGAGTTTTGCAGACTCGGATCTCAGTGTGGCTGAGAAACTGAAGACTCTCTACGCGCTTCAGCAGGCTGATACTGTGATTGACAAGATCCTCCAACTCAGAGGCGAACTCCCTGTTGAGGTGGAAAATCTTGAAAATGAGATCGCTGAACTCAAGGCGAAGGCTGCGCGTACGACAGAGATGATCGACGAATACAACAAGTTCATCGCCGAGAACAAGCACAACATCGCAGAGTGTGACGATCAGATCGAGAAATACAAGTCTCAGATCGAGAATGTCGCAAACAGCCGTGAGTACGACTCTCTCAACAAGGAAATCGAGAATGTAGGTCTCCTCAGGCAGATCGCCGAGAAGCACATCGCCGAGACCAAGGAGCGCGTCTTCGACAAGAAGAATGACCTCGAGGTGGTGAAGGAGAAGATTGCTGTAAGGAATGATGACCTCAAGGCAAAGAAGGATGAACTCTCGACTATCGTAGAGTCCACTTCAGTAGAGGAGGAGAAGCTCCGCGCCGAAAGGGATGCATGTGCTGCGAAGATTGACGAAAGGACAATGAGCGCCTACGAGCATATCCGTCATAGCAGCAACAACAAACTTGCTGTAGTGTCTGTGTTCAACGGTGACTCTTGCGGAGGATGCTTCAACACCATCGCTCCTCAGAGACTCATCGACATCGCTTCCAACAGGAAGATGATCATCTGCGAATATTGCGGAAGGATACTCGTTAATCCTGATTTCGAATAATCTGACTTTATGGCTGAAGAGGGAAAGAAAAGGACCTCGGTCAGAAAGAAGAATCCGTCAGTGAATCTTGACACACTTGGGCTTGAGATGGGAAACAGACCGCCTCAAGCCTTAGATGTTGAAGAGGCTGTCCTCGGAGCCCTTCTTATCGAACCGAACTGCATCGACGAGGCTATGGATGAACTTTCGTCGAACTGTTTCTATAGCGAAAAGCACAGAATGATATTCGAGGCCATGCGTTCTCTTACGAACGAGCATGTCGCCCTCGACCTTCTGTCTGTCTCCCAGAAACTCAAGACTAACGGAAATCTTGAGGCTGTGGGAGGTACTGTCGCGCTTGTCCGGCTTTCCCAGAAGATAGGTGCTGCTGCCCATATCGAATACTATATCCGTATTCTCAAGCAGAAGTGCATTCAGAGGGAACTCATCACCGCATCATATGATATCCTGAAGTCATCGTACGATGAGGGTACCAATGTGGATGACCTCATCGACATGGCACAGACCAAGGTCTTTGCCGCCATCCAGAACAATGTGAAGAAGGATGTGCAGGAAATCGGAAAGGTCATCAACGACGCCCTTGACGACATTCAGCGTCTCCAGAATACATCGGGACTCAGCGGCGTGCCTTCGGGTTTTGCTTCAGTGGACAAGATCACGCTCGGATGGCAGGCTTCCGACCTTATCATCCTTGCTGCCCGTCCGTCGGTCGGAAAGACCGCGTTCGTCCTCAACCTCGCCCGTAATGCGGCAGTGGACCACAATATGCCTGTGGCTTTTTTCTCTCTTGAGATGCCGGCCATCCAGCTTGTAAAGCGTATGATGGTTTCCGAGACAAAGTTGAGTGCGGACAAGATCAAGGGCGGTGTGAAACTGGAGAACTGGGAGTGGGAGCAACTCGACATCCAACTCAAGAGACTTGCCAAGGCCCCTATATATATAGATGACACTCCGTCTCTGCCTGTGATGGAATTCCGTTCCAAGGTGAAGAAACTTGTGAAACAGAAGGGTGTGCGCCTGATTGTGGTCGACTATCTTCAGTTGATGCAGGGCCCTGCCGAACTCCGCGGAATGCGTGAGCAGGAAGTGGCTGCCATCTCCCGTACCCTGAAGGCTACGGCAAAGGAGATGAATGTCCCTATCATTGCTCTGTCGCAGTTGTCACGTCAGTCTGAGAACCGTCAGGGAAGCAACCGTCGTCCGCAACTCAGCGACCTTCGAGAGTCAGGATCAATCGAGCAGGATGCAGATATGGTGATCTTCATACACCGATATGACTATCAGGGACTTTCGGATAATCCGGATGATATCGGAAGGACTCAGATCATCATCGCCAAGCACAGAAACGGTGCCATCGCCGATATTGACATGAGGTTCCGTGCCGAGGAAGTCAGGTTTGTGGACGAGTCCGAGAGTCTCGTCAATCAAGCCGACAGCATCGCCTATGCGTCAGCGATGAATGATGATTTCGGTGCAAACAATGATTTCATGTAGTCCATGAAATTCCTGAATGAAATAATGTTTCTCCTGTGTACATGCCTGACGTTCATTCCGTTGCGTGCACAGGAGACTCTTGATTTAAAGGGTACGTCATGTGTCCCTGTGCGTACTTTTGATGAGAGCGGACTGGCTTTTCAGGCGGGCGAGACCATGGAATTCATCCTGCATTACAAGTGGGGTTCCATAAATACGGATGTGGCCACTGCTGCCGTTTCTCTTGACACTGTGACCTTCAACGGACAGAAGTCCTTCCTTTGCTCCGCATACGGCAAGACGAGCAGGGTGTTCGATCTGTTCTTCAAGGTCAGGGAAGACTTCAAGTCGTGGTTCACCTGCGACGGCCTGCGGCCTCTCAAGTTCACAAGAGACACGTATGAGGGCGGCTATCAGGCAAGAAACACATACCTTTACCGGTGGGATGCGGCAGAGCCGTATATAGCGGCTGATGTATATACTTCCAAGATGGGGCAGAAGTCCATGGAACTTCCTCTGACCCCATGTACATATGACCTTCCTGCCTTGTTCTTCTTTGCGAGGAACATGGATGTTGATATTGTGGAGCCTGGCCGTCGCTATCCGATGACCTTCGCCATCGATGACGAGGTGTTCAATGTGTATTTCATCCTCTACGGACGTGAGACTATAAAGGTCAAGGGGCTCGGAACGGTAAATACCTTAAAGTTTGCAGCCAAACTGCTTGAAGGCGAGGTCTTCAAGGGCGAAGAAGATATGATGATATGGATATCGGACGATGAGAACAGGCTTCCTGTGTATTTCGAGGCCCCTCTTCTGGTCGGCATGGCGGCCGGGAGATTGTCTGCCTGCGACGGTCTGAAACATCCTTTTGAATCTCTGATTGTTGACAAAAGAAAAAAGACAAGACATGGCAAAGAAGAATGAAATAGCCCATACGGGCAGGATACTGGAGATCACTTCCGATTTCACCACCGTCCGGATTGTTGTATCTTCCGCATGTTCCGCATGTCATGCAAAAGGCTTGTGCGGAATGTCTGAAGACGAGGAGAAGGTGATAATGGTCCCTACGGATCCTTATGCAGAGCATAAGGTGGGTGACGAGGTCAGGGTCCTGACGAAAATGACAATGGGGTTGAAGGCAGTGTGGATATCTTATGTGATTCCTTTGGCGATTTTAATGATTTTAATATTATCTTTGTCTTCCGTTATCGGTAACGAACTCCTTGTGGGCTTGTTTTCGATAGGTGGAGTCATGCTTTATTATTTCTGTATCTGGCTCTTCAGGAGCAGGTTGCAGAATGAATTTGTCTTTTATATTGAAAACAACTAAACTAAAAATATAATGACAACAACAATTATCTGGACTATTGCAATCCTAACCGTTCTCGGTGCGGTACTCGCGGTGGTGCTCTACTTTGTCGCTGAAAAGTTCAAGGTAGAGGAAGACCCGAGGATCGACGAGGTCGAGGCTGTATTGCCTGGTGCAAATTGCGGAGGCTGCGGACAGGCCGGCTGTCGTGCCTTTGCTCAGTTCTGTGTCGAGTCGTCTCCAAACCTGGACAAATGCTTCTGTCCTGTGGGAGGAAACGAGGGTATGCAGAAGGTTGCTGCAGTACTTGGTGTCGAGGTGGCCGCTAAGGAGCCTCAGGTGGCCGTGGTGCGCTGCAACGGAACATGTGAGAACCGTCCTCGTACGAACGAGTACGGCGGTTATCAGTCATGCCGCGTGAAGGCTGCTCTCTATAGCGGAGATACAGGCTGCTCTTTTGGCTGTCTCGGATGTGGAGACTGCGTCGTTGCCTGTCGGTTCAGCGCCATTTCAATGGATCCTGCGACAGGTCTTCCTGTGGTGGACGAGGAGAAATGTACTGCCTGCGGCGCATGTGTGAAGGCTTGCCCTAAGAACATCATCGAGCTCCGCAACAAGGGCCGCAGAAATATGCGTGTCTTTGTTTCATGCGTGAACAAGGACAAGGGTGCAGTTGCGCGCAAGGCCTGCAAGGCTGCCTGCATCGGCTGTGGCAAGTGTGCGAAGGTATGTGCTTTCGACGCCATTACGGTGGAGAACAATCTCGCATACATAGATTTCACGAAGTGCAAACTCTGCAAGAAGTGCGTGGCTGAGTGCCCTACAGGAGCCATTCATGCCGTGAACTTCCCTGTTGTCAAACCGAAGCCGGCCCCTGCCGAGGCTCCTGCGGTAGAACCAGTAAAGAAGGAGGAATAGGACTATGATGAAGACATTTTCAATAGGTGGTATCCACCCGAGTGACAGCAAGATTTCAAAGGACTGCAAGATTGAGGTTCTGCCTGTTCCGTCAAAGGTGTTCATTTCAGTGGCCCAGCATCTCGGTGCCCCTGCTACTCCGGTAGTCAAGGTCGGTGACCAGGTGAAGGTGGGTCAGGTGATCGCCGAGCCTGCGGGATTCATTTCTGCTTATGTACACTCTTCTGTATCAGGTATAGTGAAGTCCATCGGACCGCGCAAGGACCTCGCAGGAAACAATATGACCCATATCGAGATCGATGTGGAAGGTGACGAGTGGGTAGAGGGCGTAGACCTTACCGACACTCTTGTGGCTGCCATCCCTGAGGACAACAAGGCCATTCTTGAGAAGATCAAGATGTGCGGTGTGGTAGGTCTCGGTGGTGCGACCTTTCCTGCACATGTGAAACTCTGCCCGCCTCCGGGCAAGAAGGCTGACTGCCTCATCCTCAACGGTGCGGAGTGTGAGCCGTATCTTACTTCGGACTACCGTATCATGCTCGAGAGAAGCAAGGAAATCGTGGTAGGTGCAGCCATCATGAAGCAGGTTCTCGGAGGATGTCCGGCAGTGATCGGTATCGAGGAGAACAAGCCGGAGGCCATCAAGGCAATGACCGGGGCTGTCGCTGAACTTCAGAAGACTGCAAAGGGCTATGAAGGCATCTCTGTCATGACTCTCAAGAAGAAATATCCGCAGGGTGGCGAGAAACAGCTCATCGATGCTGTCATGGGCCGTCAGGTCAAGTCTATGGGGCTTCCAATCGACGTGGGAGCCGTGGTTCAGAATGTCGCTACTTCCCTTGCTGTATATGAAGCTGTCCAGAAGAATATCCCGCTCATCACCAATGTGCTTACTGTGACCGGTGACTGCCTTCCTATGGAGAAGCAGCACAACTACAAGTTCCGCATCGGTATGCCGCTTTCATACGTTGCGGAGGTTGCAGGTGGTGTCCCTGAACAGGCTGCGAAGATCATCAGCGGCGGTCCTATGATGGGTAAGGCCATAGCCAACATGGATGCGACCACTGTGAAGGGCTCGTCATCACTCCTTTATCTGACTGCGGAGCAGACAGTGCGTGGAGTCGAGTCGGCATGTATCCGTTGCGGAAAGTGTGCCGAGGCTTGTCCTATGGGTCTGGAGCCGTTCCTGCTCAACAAGTATGCACGCAACAACATGATGGATGAACTTGAGGAGAATGCGGTGCAGGATTGCATCGAGTGCGGCTGCTGTCTGTACAGTTGTCCTGCGAATATTCCGCTTCTGGATATCATCCGTCTTGCAAAGGGCGACGTCATCAGAATTATACGTGGCAGGGGACAAAGGTAAAAACTAAATCCCTCCCACGCCTTCGGCGCGGGCCCCTCCCGTTCACAATGGCCACGGGCGGCCATGGTTTTTACCTTTGCCCCCTGCCACTTAAATTGATAACTAAATAACTCAAAAATAATGGATAAACTATTGGTTTCACCGTCGCCGCATCTTCATACAAAGACTTCGACAAAGTCTTTGATGCGTGACGTCGTGATCGCTCTGCTTCCTGCAGTGGTCGTGTCCGTCCTCTTCTATGGATGGTCGGAACTTCTGATCCTGGGAGTGAGCGTTGCTTCATGTGTACTGCTGGAGTACCTGATCACAAGATATCTTCTCAAAAAGCCATGCTCTGTAGGGGACTGTTCTGCTGTCGTGACCGGTATCCTTCTTGCACTCAACCTTCCTTCGACCACCCCTTGGTGGATCGTCTTCATCGGAGCGGTTGTAGCGATAGGTGTCGCAAAGATGACATTCGGAGGACTCGGACAGAACCTTTTCAACCCTGCCATCGTAGGCCGTGTATTCCTCCTGATCTCTTTCCCTGCCCAGATGACTGACTGGACAAGGCCTCAGGGCTTCATCGGGGGCGGACTTGACTCCATCACAGGTGCGACTCCTCTCGGACTTGCGAAGGAAGGTGGCGTGGCAGCGATTGAGGGACTTGATTACATGGATATGCTTTTCTTCAACATAGGTGGTTCTGCCGGTGAACTTTCTGCAATCGCCATCCTTGTCGGATTTGCATACCTTCTTGTCCGTAAGGTCATCCGTCCTTACATCACCCTTTCAATCCTTGCGACTGTCGCAATCTTCTCGGGTATCTTCTGGGCTATCGACCCTATGACATACACAGATCCTCTCTTCAACCTTCTCACCGGTGGTCTTCTTCTCGGCTCTGTCTTCATGGCTACCGACTATGTGACCTCTCCTATGAGCAACCGGGGCGGTGTGATCTTCGGTGTCGGCATCGGTATCATCACAATGCTGATCCGTTACTTCGGAGCATATCCGGAAGGAGTGTCATTCGCTATACTTATCATGAACTCTGTGGTCCCTCTCATCAACAAGGTGTGCCACGCTAAAAAGTACGGGAGGTAGGATATGGCAGTACAATCATCATTCAAGAACATGACAGTCTGTCTGTTCGCTATCTGTATCGTGTGTTCTTCGCTTCTTGCAGGCGTATATGCTCTTACGAAAGAGCCTATAGATGCCGCGGCGGCAGCAAAGAACGAAGCAGCCATCAAGGAGGTGCTTCCTGAGGCGGCTGTGACCATCGAAGAGGAAAGGACTGTCGATTTTGACGGTGCTTCATATTCATACAACCTTGCGTATGACGAGGCCGGAAATACCGTGGGATGCGCCATCAATGTCGCTCCTGTAGGTTTCGGAGGCCCTATTTCCATCAAGGTCGGCTTTGATGCTGCGGGTGTCGTATGGAATACCAAGGTGCTTTCGCAGGCAGAGACCCCTGGTCTTGGTGCAAAATGTGTGGAGGCTGCGTTCGCAGACCAGTTCAAGGGCTTTGATCCTTCACAGAAGAAACTGGCAGTGAAGAAGGACGGAGGAGATGTTGACGCCATTACTGCATCGACCATCACTTCACGTGCTTATGCGGACGGTGTGGCTCTTGCAGTAAAGGTCTTTCAGACCATTGTCCAGACCCCAATGCCGCTTAACGAATAATGGAGGAACAGAAAATGGGAAAATTTCAACTTATAACTAAAGGCCTGATCAAGGAGAACCCTACATTCGTCCTCCTTCTGGGTATGTGTCCTACATTGGCCACCACCACTTCGGCCATCAACGGTATGAGCATGGGACTTGCCACTCTGTTTGTCCTGGTGCTTTCAAACATGGCGATCTCGCTTATCGCTCCTTATATTCCGGACAAGGTCCGCATTCCTTCGTATATCGTTGTGATCGCGACCTTCGTGACCTTGCTTCAGTTTGTGATGCAGGCGTATGTTCCGGACATCTATGAGACTCTCGGTCTGTTCATTCCTCTTATCGTGGTGAACTGTATCGTCCTTGGACGTGCGGAGGCTTTTGCCAACAAGAACGGAGTTCTGGATTCAGCGCTTGACGGTCTCGGAATCGGACTCGGTTTCACATGCTCGCTCACTCTTCTGGGCATAGTGCGCGAGATTCTCGGAAGCGGTTCTGTCTTCGGATGGAAGTTCATCGAGGGAGACGGCATCCTTGCTTTCGTACTCGCACCGGGAGCCTTCCTTGCGCTTGCATATCTTATCGTGATCTTCAGGAAATTAACCACTAAAAAGGCAGAGTAGTTATGGAATATATACTTATCATTATTTCAGCGATATTCGTAAACAATATCCTGCTGTCCCAGTTCCTTGGTATCTGTCCTTTTCTGGGAGTATCCAACAAACTCAGTACTGCGACAGGTATGTCGATGGCCGTGTGCTTCGTGATCACTCTCGCGACTGTGGTGACCTTCCTGCTGAACTCGCTTCTTGCAAAGTTCGGTCTGGAATTCCTTCAGACCATCTCGTTCATTCTCGTGATTGCTGCCCTTGTGCAGATGGTGGAGATCGTGCTCAAGAAGATCAGCCCTGCGCTGTATGCTTCTCTTGGTATCTTCCTTCCGCTCATCACCACCAACTGTGCGGTACTTGGTGTGGCTCTGACAGTGGTTCAGAAGTCTTCTCCATTTGCTTCTGCAGCAGACGGAATGTTCAACCTCGGTGAGGCTACAGTATATGCGTTTGCCACTTCGCTCGGCTTCGGTCTTGCGATGGTGCTGTTTGCCGGTCTGCGTGAACAGCTGGCTCTTAATGAGGTTCCTAAGGCTTTCAAGGGCATTCCTATCGCGCTTGTGACTGCAAGTATTCTTGCGATGGCGTTCATGGGATTCTCGGGATTGGTTTAGAATTTTATAGTGTATGGTTACAAAGGGAGAGGTATATTACCGGAGACCCCCGCCTGCCTTTGGCAGGCACCCCCTAGCCGGGGGTGGCATGTCTCCTGTAATATACCTCTCCCTTTGAAAAATAAAAAGGTTCCAGACCATTCCCTTCGTGGAGCCGGGGGTGTTGTCATGTCGAGCGGAAAGTAGTGAAGTCGAGATGTCTGTTAGTTATGAAAAGTGCAAAGGAATTGTTGGAGTGCGCTGAGGAGTTGAGGCGCAATGCCCGTTTCGGCGAGGCTATAAATTATTACAGGGCAGCGGCTGCTGCCCCGGATGCAACTGAAGAAATCCGTCGCAAATCA
>CAZYCJ010000030.1:0-24711 GCA_964645495.1 uncultured Muribaculaceae bacterium | reverse complement strand
GGCAGTCGAGGCTCCTGCAGCAGAGGTTGAGACACCAGCAGCAGAGTAATCTGAAGCAAAGACCCGGCAGGTTTTCCTGCCACAATATAAAATCCGGATTCCGCAGTGGTTTCCGGATTTTTTGTGTTGTATCCGGTCTTTGATTTACGTAATTTCCTCCGATTAATTGTTCTTATAACAATATCGGATTTTTAGATGCTGTTTTAAGGAATATAAGCTATATTTACAGAAAACATGACAGGATACGATGAGTAACGATGGTAAATATTCCGATAAGAAACTTATCTCGGATCTGCTTCATCAGGAGGTAGATGTCCAAGCCTATGAGCGTATATTCCATAAATATTATCCTATGGTCCTGAATTTCGTCAGGGGAATGCTTAAGGATAATGCCATGGCTGAAGATGTGGCTCAGAACATATTCATGAAACTTTGGGTAAACCGTCATTCTCTTTATCCAGATCAGTCATTGAAGAATTATCTCTGTGTCATAGCGAGGAATGAGGTTATAAATATTCTCAAATCCAAGCATTCAAAATCCATCATTCTCCCATCTGTAATGCCTGAAGCTCATCTTTACGACCTTTCTACTGAAGAGTGGTTCAATTATTCGGAGACCAATGCACGTCTGCAGAAGGATATCGAATCCATGCCGGCTCAGCGTCGTACCGTCTTCAAGATGAGCCGATATGAGCATTTGAGCAACCTTGAGATAGCCATAAAACTGAATCTGTCTGTAAGAACTGTGGAGAAGCATATCGAACTGGCCCTCAAGGATCTGCGCAAATCTGTCAATTGATGGCAATCATTTAAATCAAATATCATGAAACCTGCATCTTTTCTTTCTTGCCTGCTGCTGGCTATTATTTCATTTACAAGTTGTAGAAAAGAGCCTGAAGAGCTCAAGGTCCTGTATTGGAACATACAGAACGGCATGTGGTCTGATCAGGGCAATGATTATGATAATTTTGTGGAATTCGTACGTTCTGAAGATCCTGACATATGCATATGGGCTGAAGCTGAATCAAGATATCGTACGGACACAGCAGAAAAGATGGCAGGTTGTGAAGAAGCATATCTTCCATACAACTGGGATCTGCTTGCAAGAAGGTATGGACATGAATATGTCTGCATATCAGGAAAACGCGATACTTTTCCTCAGATCGTGACTTCCAGATATCCGGTGAAAGTGATCAAGCGTATCAATGGAAACGGTGATGATATTGTAGTTGTCCATGGTGCCGGTCAGGTTGAAGTCGATGTGGATGGTGAGATAATCAATATCGTTACCCTTCATACGTATCCTTTCAAATATGCTTATATGGCTGAAGACCAGAAAAAGAGTGCAGCGGAAAACGGTGGCGATGTATTTCGTGCAGCTGAGATGAAATACATATGTGAACAGACCATTCTTCAGCAGGATCCGGAAGGCAAGGACAACTGGATGATGGTAGGGGATTTCAATGCCATTTCACGTGTAGATAACTGGCATCTGGGCCGTCCTGAAGACGATAAGGCATTTCTCCTCAACGATTATGTACGTTCGCAGACACCATACATAGATATCATAGAACGCTGGTATCCCGGAGAGTATCAGAAAAGTACTTTCTCAGGAAGGCGTATAGACTTTATATATCTGACCCCGTCACTGATGGGAAAGGTTACTTCTGCACGTACCATTCATGACGGTTTCGCAACAGCTTCCCGAGATCCCCGTAAATTGAATAATTTCTGCAATCCTTCCGATCATTATCCTATTGCAGTTACATTCAGATTCTGATAAAATCCTGCATTCGGGTTACGTGAAGGCCCCCTTTCATTTGTTCCTATAGGGTATTACTCTCTAATGACCTATAAGAATGGATATCTTGAGAAAATATTTTTATGGCCAGCTGATGCCTCACGAGGAACTTCAGGTTCAGGAATGGCTTGCGCGGCATGGTGATGAACCTCAGGTCCGCGCACAGATTGATGCTATCATGAAGGAAGTGGAATCTGAGGATATGGCCTTGTCTTCTGAAGCTTTTGCAGACGTCTGCAAGAAGTTGGGACTTCGCATGAAGAGATCCCGTGGCCTGAATCTGAAAAATATTGCATATCGGGCTATGTCCATTGCAGTCTGCATGATTCTGCCGTTTCTAGGCGCGGTTGCATATAAATATCTTGTGCCTGCGGAAGATGTCCCGTGGATAGAAATGAAGGTTCCTCATGGACAAACGTACGAACTGGTCCTTGCTGACGGAACCTGCCTGCATCTGAATGCGGGCAGTCGTGTCACTTATCCCTCTGAATTCATCGGAAAAGAACGCCGTATCTTTGTTGACGGCGAGGTGTTCGCAGAGGTGGCCAAGGATCCGGAAAAACCTTTTATCATCGCTTCCGGTGATGTGGATGTAAAGGTTCTGGGCACTACATTCAATTTCAAGGCATATGATAACACCGAATGTGTGGAGCTTCTGCTGCTGGAGGGCATGGTCCAGATGGATATTGATGCCCAGAACCGTACCAAGCAGCTGATGGTTCATCAGGGTGAGATGGTTCAGTATGACCGCAAGAACGGTGAGATAGACCTGAAAGACTTCAATCCTCTAAGGTACAAGGGTTTCCATGATAACGGGTCCATACATTTCTTCAATCTGCGTCTTAGCGACATCACTTCTGATCTGGAACGTCTTTTCGGTTCCAAGATCGTATTGCTCGACGAGTCCCTTGCAGATACCCGTTATTTCGCTTGGTTTACCAATAATGAGGATCTTGATCAGATTCTTCAAGGAATAAACGTGGATGGCAAGATGAAATTCACCAGACGTGACGGTGTGATCTACATTTCGAAATAACATAAATACCATACTAATCATTAATAACCAATCTTATGAGAAGAGTTTCAACACGAGCAGGAAATCGTTTATGGCGGTTGCTGCTGATGGTTGTCTTCTGCGTGTTCATGGCTCCTTTGTCATTGTCTGCGCAGAAGATCAATCTTTCGATGAAGAACGTGACGGTTCAGGAGGCCATAACTGCTCTGAACCAGTCCGAGAATTACTCAATCATTCTCAATGCGGACGAGGTTGATCTTGGCAGGCGTATAAACGTGTCAGCCAAGGATGCAACAATCGGTGAGGTTCTCAGCCAGGTCTTTGCCGGTCAGAATGTTTCGTATGTGATTGACGGCAACAGAATCTCAGTTACCAGAAAGCAGCCGGAGCCGAAAGTGGCTCCTGCGGCCCAGACAAAAAAGACCATCAAGGGAACTGTGACTGACTCGGCAGGCGAGCCTCTTGTAGGTGCTTCGCTCAGAGTCGTAGGTACTTCACAGGGTTTCCTTACAGATCTTGATGGTAATTATGAAATGGCAGGAGTGAATTTCCCTGCTACCATCATCGTTTCCTTCATCGGGTATGCCGATACGGAAATCAAGATGACAGGAAATGAAAAGTCACCTTACAATATTGTTTTGGATGACTCCCAGAATATTCTCGACGATGTAGTCGTGATCGGCTACGGTACACAGAAGAGGGCAAATCTCTCCGGTGCTGTCGGAATAGTAAGCGGCAAGGAACTCAATGCACGTCCTGTAGTCTCAGCAGCGAATGCGCTTCAGGGTGCCGATCCTTCTGTAAACATAACCTTCGGAACAGGTTCTCCGGAGTCAAGTTACAGCATCAACATCCGTGGTAATCTGTCACTCAACTCGGGATCTCCTCTGATCCTCGCGGACGGTGTCGAGGTGAGCCTCAGCCAGATCAATCCTAACGACATCGAGTCGGTATCCGTACTCAAGGATGCTTCTACCTGTGCCATCTACGGAGCGAAGGCTTCTGCCGGAGTCGTGCTCATTACGACAAAGGCAGGAAAGCGTGGCGACAATGCGCGTGTTCAGTACAACGGCCGCTTCGGATGGCAGACCAACACCACTTCGACCGACTTCATCAGGACGGGATATGATCATGTGATGATCGTGAACGAGTTCATGAACAACTCTTCAGACAGCACGAAGGATATCTTCCGTTACACTGAGGAGAACGGCGGACTTCAGAAACTTTATGAGCGCAGAAACGACCTGACCGAGCATCCTGACCGCCCATGGGTAGAAGTCGGTGATGACGGCAAGTACTACTACTACGGAAACTTTGACTGGTACGGATATTTCTACAATCGTGTGCGTCCGCAGCAGGAGCACAATGTATCGGTATCCGGCGGATCTGACAAGATTTCATACTATGCGAGCGGACGTTTCCTCTCTCAGGACGGTATGTTCAAGATCCAGCAGGACAATTACACCAACTACTCGTTCCGCGCGAAGTTCTCTGCCCAGATGTACAAATGGCTGAAGTACTCTGCAAACATCGCATATGACTCTTCAACATATTCATATGGCGGATACTACAGCTATGAAGGCACAATCCACGCACTTCAGTCGAACATCTGTGCGGCCTTCATTCCTTACAACCCGGACGGTACCCTCGTTCACTATGTAAATCAGCTCGGAAAGAACTCTCCGCTCGGAGCAGGACGTGCAGCTCACATGGCGGCAGGAACGGGAGTCAATTCAAAGGGAAAGAAATATCTGACCATCTCCAACCAGGTGGACATCAAACCTTTCAAGGGCTTAACTATCACTGCGGCTTATGACTACCGCTTCAGGGATGTCCTCAACAAGTACCGCAACAATACATTCCAGTATTCAAGGGCAGAGGGCAAGATGGAGACCTTTACCTCGGGTTCGGTGAAGAATAGCTATCAGGAGGTCACCAGCAATTATGCAGGCCACAACCTGAACATCTATGGAACATATGACAACACTTGGAACGGCCACAACTTCAAGCTGACCGCCGGAGGACAGTATGAGACATACCGTTCAGTAGAACTTGACGTGAGCAATTCTGACCTTACCAACGATGAGTTGAGCACATTCGCATCTGCGACAGGCATTCCTGTAGTGGCTCAGGACATCACAGCATACAAGACCCTGGGTTTCTTCGCGCGTGCGAATTACGACTACAAGGGACGCTATATCATTGAGGCCAGTGCTCGTGGTGACGGTTCGTCACGCTTCGCTCCGGGCCACCGTTGGGCGTTCTTCCCATCTGCATCTGCAGCATGGACTATCTCCGAGGAAGAGTTCTTCTCTTCTGCAAGAGGTGTTGTGGACAACATGAAGCTCCGTTTCTCAGCAGGTAGCCTCGGAAACCAGCAGGTGAGCAACTATGCATGGATCGAGACCATCACAGGAAATAAGACAGACAGCTTTAGTTATACATTCGACTATGTCGAGAATGGAAAGTACTCAAGCATTTCCGCCCCTATTTCTGACGGACTTACCTGGGAAACAGTGACTACATATGACATCGGTCTCGACCTTTCATTCTTCGACACGCGTTTCAATCTCACTGTGGACGGATATATCCGTGACACCAAGAACATGCTTACCACTTCCCTCACGCTTCCGGATGTATACGGCGCATCTACTCCAAAGGCCAATTGCGCTGACCTTCGTACAAAGGGATGGGAGCTCACAGTTTCATGGAATGATACATTCAAACTTCTCGGCAAGCCATTCACCTACAATGTAGGTGCGACAGTCGGTGACTATGTGACACACATCACAAAGTACCACAACCCAGACGGACTGATTTCCGAGCATTACGTAGGCAAGAAGCTTGGCGACATATGGGGATATCATGTAGAGGGACTCTTCAAGACAGATCGCGAGGCTGCAGAATATCAGGCGGCAATCAACGACGAGGCTGTCAACAAGAGAGTATACCAGTGTACAGGTCCTTACGGAAACTATCTCCGCGCAGGTGATGTGAAGTTCGCCGACCTTGACGGTGACTACAAGATCTCTGAAGGTTCAGGAACACTTGATGATCATGGTGATATGATAATCATCGGTAATACCCAACCTCGCTACAACTACTCGTTCCGCTTCGGTTTCAACTGGATGGGACTTGATGTTTCAGCATTCTTCCAGGGAGTCGGACATCGTGACTGGTATCCTGTGGCAGGACAGTCTTCATATGACTTCTGGGGTCCATATGCATTCCCTCCTACATCGTTCATCCACACCGAGTTCTATGACAATGTATGGACAGAGACAAACAGAAACGCATACTTCCCACGTGCCCGCGGTTACAATGCATACGCAAACGGTTCTCTTGGAACAACCAACGACCGCTATCTTCAGAATCTTGCATACCTGCGTTTCAAGAACCTGACCGTAGGTTACACAGTTCCTAAGGGGTGGACACGCAAGGCCAAAATCGAGCAGATCAGAGTATACTTCACAGGCGAGAACCTCTGCTATTGGTCACCGATCAAGAAGTATACGAAGACAATGGATCCTGAGCTTGCAGGATCGTCTGGAACATCAACAGCAAATGCCGGTGTGGGTTATGCTTACCCGAGGACATTCTCTGTAGGTATTGACATCCAGTTCTAATATAGGAGGAAAGAGAAATGAAAAACATATTCAGATTATTGGCAGCAGCTGCCATTGCGGCAATGACCGTAGGTTGCGACCTGACTCTCTATCCTGAGGATGCCGAAAGTCCTGAGGTGTACTTCAAGTCAGAGGCGCACTTCGAGCAGTGGACAAACTATTTGTATGCGGGTCTTCTCGACAGTCCTGATGCCGTTTCAAGGTATAATGCCGACGACATGGTGGACAAGAGCATGGGAAGCATCATCCAGGGACAGCGTCTTGCTTCGGACTCAATGTCCGGCAACAACGAGTGGGACTGGGATATGCTCCGCAGAATCAACTACATGCTTGAGCATTCCTCAAACTGCGAAGATAAGGCTTTGAGGACCAAGTATGAAGGTATAGCATACTTCTTCCGTGCATACTTCTATTTCCAGAAGGTTATGCGTTTCGGTGATGTCCCTTATTATGACAAGGTCCTTGAGTCTACAGATGCCGAGTTCCTCAACAGAGCACGTGACGACAGAGGCTTTGTGATGGACAAGGTGATGGAGGACTTCGACAGGGCCATAGAGATGATTCCTGCCGACAAGGATGCATACTCGGCTCGCGTGACCAAGTGGGTGGCGCTCGCAATGAAGTCACGTGCAGCCCTTTTCGAGGGTACATGGAGAAAGTACCACGGCATGTCTGATGCTGAGAAATTTCTCCATCAGGCTGCAGCGGCTGCAAAGACATTCATCGACGAGAGCGGATACGTTCTTTACAACCAGGGCGAGGAGCCTTACCGTGACCTCTTCTGTAGCGACCATGCAATGACTGAGGAAGTTGTGTTCGCACGCCTTTTCCAGTTCGAGACACTCAACATCGCGAACTCAGTGCAGTTCAACATCCGCAATGATGCACAGGGCTTTACCCGTCGTTTTATGAACCATTATCTCATGGCTGACGGAACACGCTTCACCGATATTCCGGGACATGAGACGATGTTCTACACCGATGAGACTAAGAACCGCGACCCTCGTATGGCTCAGACCGTTCTTTGTCCGGGCTATATAATGAAGGAGGATAATAAGCCAACCCCGAACGATATGACATCCCTTACAGGATATGAGCCTATAAAGTTTGTTGCAACCGTAGCACAGAGCGGCGCTTCGAAGGGTACAATGGACTGGCCTCTCGTCCGTGCTGCCGAAGTCTATCTCAACTATGCAGAGGCTCTGGCGGAGCTTGATCAACTTGATCAGACTGCTCTTGACGTGTCTGTCAACAAGATCCGTGAGAGAGCAAAGATGCCGGCACTGAACATGGCTGAGGCAAACGGTAACGTAGACCCTTACCTAGCTTCATGCTATCCGAAGGTTAAGGCTGGCACAAATCAGGGTGTGATCCTCGAGATCCGCCGCGAACGTACAATCGAGCTCGTGAACGAAGGATTCCGCCAGTGGGATATGCTTCGTTGGATGGAAGGTGAGCAGATGGTGAACAAGGATAAGCCTTACTATGGAATATATTTCCCTGCAGAGGGTCTTTATGATATGGACGGTGACGGCAAGAATGATCTCGAGATTTATTCTACCGTTCAGCAGAGCAAGCCTGCAGACGGACTCACAGTAAAGAAGATCGGCTCTGACTTCGTTCTCTCTGAAGGGACATACGGCTATGTAGTGGCGTGGTCTACTCTGACATGGGAGTGGAACGACAGAGAATATCTGTGGCCTATCCCTGCAGACCAGAGAGTCCTTACAGGTGGAGTTCTTACTCAGAATCCAGGCTGGACTGACAGTACTAACTTTAATTAATGGAAGGCAATGAAAATCAATAACATGATCGCATTTTGCGTTTCAGTCCTGATGGTACTGTCAGGCTGTAACAAATATGACGACTCGACTCTTTGGGACGATATTGATAAGTCATACAACCAGCTGTCCGAGATTAAGGCGCAGTTGGAAACGCTGACCTCTCAGGTGGACATGCTTTCGGCTGTCGTGACCGGAGGTGCCATCACAGGCATCACTGCCAATGAGGATGGCGGATATATAGTGCGCTACAAGGGCGCAGACAACGAGGAGAAGACTGTTGTCATTGCATCGAAGGATGACATCGACACAGCACCTGTTCTCGGTACCAAGGAAGATGGCGGAGTCCTTTACTGGACCATTACCGTTGACGGAAAGACCGATTTTCTCAAGGATGTGGACGGAGCGAAGATACCTGTAGCGGGCCGTGTGCCTGCGTTCACAATCGACAAGGATGGATATTGGTGCGTGAACGGAAACCCTCTCCTTGACGTAGAAGGCAATAAGGTAAAGGCTGAAGGAAAATCGATCTCAGTGATTACAAAGATCGAAACTGGCGATGCCGGTAATGCAGTCCTTACCCTTGCTGACGGCTCGACAGTGACAGTTCCTCTCTTTGAGGCATTCAACATCAGCCTCTTCTATGAGGGAGCAGAGATCATGAACAAGCTCAACATCGAGGACTCGGACGCTCCGGTGGTAGTTTCCTATGTGATCGGTGGCCCGTCAGCTGACCAGACCATCGTGAAGTCAATGCGTCAGACCAATCTCGAGGCTGCAGTCAATGCGGCTGAAAAGACCATCACACTCACATTCCCTGAAGGATTCGAGGAGGGAAGTTTTGCTGTCATGGTGGCTGATGCTGAAGGCAATGTGATTGTACGTCCGATATATGTGACTGACAAGAATGCAACTCCTGATTACTACGGTATCAAGACTGCAGACGATATGGCGAAGTTCGCTCTCGCAGTGAACACCGGCGCTCCTCTGAAACGCTTCCTCAACGAGGAGGGAACAGTGATTCTCCTCTCTGACGTTGACATGTCAGGCGTAGAGTCATATCTTCCTGTCGGAACTGCCGAGTCCCCGTTCGAGGGTGTGTTCGACGGTCAGGGATATGCAATCAAGAACATCGCTTTCAAGACAGATGTGACTTCACAGCTCACAACTGGTATCTTCGGCGCTCTCAAGGGTACCGTAAGAAACCTTACAGTGGGCCTGGACGGTGATGTGTGGACAATCACCGGCAAATGTTCTGCAGGAACTGCTGTGGCAGGTGTTGCAGCTACTACGGTTGAGGGTGCGGTCATCGAGAGCTGTACAAACAACGTGTCATTCGACTTCCAGGCAGAAGATGCCAAGGATGTGCTCGCAAGCATCGCCGGCATCGCGGCAGATGCTTCAGGCCTCACAGTTACAAAGTGTACAAACAATGCTGACATCCATGTTAAGGATCTTGTAAACACCGGAAACGGCACCAAGGGCCTTCAGCTTGCAGGTATCGTAGGATATGCGAAGGCTTCGTCAGCGATTTCAGAATGTACCAACAACGGTGACCTCTCTGCTCCGGCAGGACGTGGCGGTGGAATCGTCGGTACTCTTACAGATGCGACAGTGAAGAACTGTACGAACAACGGAACAATCGAGGACGACAAGTTCGGTCAGCACGCAGGCAATGACTCGGCATACGGATACAAGCGTATGGGAGGTCTTGTGGGCGGTGCTACCAGCTCAACAACCTCGATCGAGGACTGTACCAACAACGGAACAGTGATCACTCATATCGGATGCCGTACAGGCGGATTCGTGGGACATAACCAAGGTAACCTCAGCGGCTGCGTGAACTATGGCAACATATTTGGTCTTGCAGCTCATGCCGACCATGGTGCAGGCTGGGCGGCAGGCTTCACAACCAGTAAGGACAATATCATCAATTGTACAGGCTATGGCCGTGTAGGCAACATATCTCAGAAGGATACTCCTGAAGCTGCTCCTTATGCTTCATACTACAATGCTCTCAAGTATCAGTACCTCAAGAGGTTCGACCCTGAGGCAAATATGGTAGACTGGAGCGCTGACTTCTATTATGAGACCGAGGTTACGGCAACCAAGGAACTCGCATCAGGCCTCAAGCTCACCTCTTACCAGTGGACAAATGTGCCTCGCAAGATGCACATCCTTGAGATCGACCTGACAAGCACAGCCATTGATCTCACTACAGCATATGCCAACGACATCGTTCCGAATCCTAACGGCAACGAGAATAACAATAATGGCTTCAAGATCCGTGAGACTCTCTCACAGCTGTGCGAGCGCAAGCGCGCCGAGGGTGAGGAGGTCTATGCCGGTATCAACACCGGTTTCTTCGACTCTAATGATGGTTTCGGCCGCGGCATGCACATTGAGGAAGGCGAGCCGGTATTCATCAACAATCAGGGTGTGAGAAGCAGTCTTGTAAATCATGCATGGGCATTCACAGTATTCACCGACGGCACGGCAAGCTGCGCAAAGAAGGAATTCTCCGGAAAGATGGAGATTGCAGGCAAGGAGTATGAATACTTCTCGGTGAACGATACGATTGTAAGACGCGGTCATAAGACCTATTATGCAAACCTCTATACTTCAAGGTATAAGGAGGTTCCTCATGCTGATCATCCTGAGCTTGTAAACCTTCTCAGCAAGTCAGCCCTTTATGTCGTTGCCAAGTACAGCAGCAATGTCATGACAGTGAACAACGGCTATGCGGAGGCTTCTGTAACAGCAATTTATGATGGCCGTACAACCGCTCTCGACGAGGCTCCGTACCTTGATGCTGCAGACGAAGTGGCAATCCAGCTCACAGGCGACAAGGCGGCTGAGATCGCAGCAGCCCTCAAGGTAGGCGACGCGGTGAAGCTTCGCGCAGATGTCACTGTAGGCGGGCAGACCAAGCCGATCTATACTCAGAACTCGACCATGTTCCAGTTCCTCCTGGACGGCAAGGACAATACAGGAAGCCTTGCAGCAAACAACACAAACAACACCAAGTTCGACCCTATCACATTTGCTGCGGTAGACCAGAATGGGACAAAGGTGTGGTTCGTGGTGGTTGACGGACGTCAGATCGACCTTTCAGGCGGTGTATGGACATCGATGGGTCTCAAGGCTTATGAGATGGCTCAGGTGGCCTCAAGGCTCGGAGCATACAACATGACACGTTTCGACGGCGGCGGCTCGACAGCATTGTGGGCGTATGCTGACGGTGCAGGTGCTCTCGTGAATACGCCTTCAGACGACAAGGGCGAGCGCAGCTGTATGAACTACATATATATCCGTGCGAGGAAATAACACTCTAATAATCTAAGTATGAAAAAGATAGCATATATAATAGCAGTTCTCGCCGGATTCTTCCTTCTCGGCTCTTGCGGCTATGACGACACTCTCGTCCGCGAGGAGATTGGAAAGGTTGAGGGGGAACTCTCTGAATATGAGCAGAAGATGGCGGCTCTTGAGAGCCAGCTCTCTTCTCTGACAGCGCTGGTGAACAGCAGTTTCATCTCTTATCTGGGTACAGATGAGGCTGGAAACTATGTCATCAGTTATATGGACAAAGGAGGGGATGTGAAGACCGTTGTCGTTGCAGTTGACAGCGACGTGGTGACAGTTCCTCTTATCGGCGCTGCCGAGGAAGATGGTGTCCTCTACTGGAGGAAGACCGCTGACAACGGCAAGACCTGGGAGTGGATTCTTGATGCAGAAGGCAAGAAGATGCCTATCGGCGGCCAAGAACCTCAGGTAAGCATTGATGCAGATGGATACTGGACAGTGAACGGGGAGAGAGTTCTCGGTGCAGACGGAAATCCTATCCTTGCGAACGATGTCTCGAACACAATGTTCAAGGGTGTGGAGTACAATGAGGAGACGGGCTTTGTAGAGTTCACCCTCGTTGACGGAACGACATTCAGCGTAAGAATGTATGAGGCTCTCAACATAGAGTTCGACGCTCCTTCGATGATTGCGGTTCCGGATCCGACAGCAGTAACCAAGATTGCTTACACTGTTACCGGATCACAGGCTGCAGATGCTGTGGTGGACTATTTCACTGCATATAACGTGTCTGTGGAGATTGACAAGTATGCAAAGACAGTGAACGTCACCCTCGCAGAGGGCGCAGAGGAAGGCAACACCGTAATCATGGTGTCTGCAGGCGAGAATGTTGTTCTCAAGCCTCTGTTCTTCACAGCAGGAGCTGCAGAGATCCGGAATCCGGTATGGGACAACAAGTATGGGGCAGGCACTGAGATCCACCTTCCTGGTGACTTCACGGAGTTCGACATCGAGGTATCTCACAACATATCTTATGAGATGGCAATCTCTGAGGACTGTGCGGATTGGCTCAAGGTTGCTCCTTCGACCAAGGCTGAGATGGTCACAACAAAGCACTCTTTCGTAGCCGACTATTTCGAAAGCAGCCTCGGTGCAGATAGAAAGGGTAAGATCACTTTCAGAAACGACCTTTATGATGTTACAGTGGAGATTGCTGTACGTCAGACTCCTATCGTACCTTCAGGTCCTGTGGTTTCAGGTCTCTCGACCGGTGCAGACCTTGTGGCATTCGCACAGGCTGTAAACGCAGGCGCAAGCATATCACGCTGGCAGAACGAGGCAGGCGAGGTTGTCCTCCTTAACGATATCGACCTTACAGGCATGACAGAGTGGACTCCTATAGGTTCAGGAACAGCGAAGGGAACTCCTGCATATGACCTCGTAAGTCCGTTCTCAGGAGTATTCAACGGTCAGGGATACGCCATCAAGGGTATCCAGTGGATATACAATGTGACAGATGCCGCAACTCACCTCTATGGTCTCTTCGGAGCCATCAAGGATGCGACCATCAAGAACCTCGTCATCGGTACAGAAGGCGACCAGATCACAGTTGTGGGCTCTAACTCTAATGTTATCGCTGTCGGAGCTCTCGTGGGACACGCAGAGTCATCTACAATCATGGGCGTTACCAACAACGTGAGCGTCGTTCTTGCTGACAAGAACGCAGAGGTGCCAGGTGACAACCCAGATGCATCTCTCATGATGCTCGGTGGTGTAGCGGGTACATTCCGCGCTCCGATGACAGTCGGCAGCAAGGAGGAGCCTGTCAAGAACTTCGGAACAGTGAAGACAGGAGCCATCACCAACACTGCGAACGGCGGTACTGGTATGAATGTGGCCGGAGTGGTTGCCTTCACAGTCGGTGTGACTGATACAGAGATGAAGCTTGACTACTGCTACAATTACGGTGAGGTAAGTGCTCCTACCGGACGAGGCGGCGGACTCATCGGAACAATAGGTGGTGCTACAGGAGAGACTGCGGTAACAATCCTCAGCAACTCTGATAACTATGGTCTCATACAGGACGACATCGTCGGACAGTTTGGCGGATCCAAGGATATGTATAACCTCAAGCGTATGGGAGGTCTTGTCGGAGGTACAGTCACAAACACTGTAGGCATCCGCATCGAGTACTGTACTAACTATGGTAACGTATTCTCGCAGATCGGCTGCCGTACAGGTGGATTCGTAGGTCATTGTCAGGCATCGGTTGTGGGATGTGTCAACAAGGGAATCATCCTTGCGAATATATCTTACACTGAAGGTGCTCCTCAGCACGGACCGGGCTGGGCCTGCGGATATTCAGGAAAGCTGCTTGTGACCTCTTGTGCAAAGGGTGGCCGCGTAGGCGAGTGGGATACTTACAAAGACGATCCTTCTTCGGCTCCTGAGGCGACTATGGACAACGCTCTCTGCTACAAGAATTCGGAATACTTCGATCCTTCAGCCAACTTCTAAACGGTTATGATTATGAAAAGAATTTTCGGATATATTATGATTGCAGTTATCGGCATGCTGGCTTGCGCCTGCATGTTCGATGACTCCGAGCTCAATAGTCAGCTTGATGACATCAAGAACCGCATTGAGAAACTTCAGGGTAGGATCGATGCGATGAACAGTCAGCTGACAGCAATGAGCTATATCACATCAGGAAACGTGATCACATCGGTGACACAGGACTCTGACGGAAAATACGTGATCACTTATCTCGACAGCAAGGATCAGGCGAAGACCGTCGTTCTTGCAACAATGGATCAGATGATAAACGTCCCTCAGTTGGGAGTCGAGCTCGACCCTCAGAACAACCTCTACTACTGGACAGTGACCGTGGATGGTGAGACTTCTTACCTCATGAACAATGGTGAGAAGGTGCCGGTAAGCGGATATGCACCAAAGGTTTCTGTTGACGCGGAAGGCTATTGGACAGTGAACGGCGAACGTCTCAAGGATGCAAACGGTCTCCCTATTCAGGCCAATGACGGCGAGAGCTGCGTATTCAAGAGCGTGGAACTGAACGAGAACGGTGACCTCGTGATCACTCAGGGCAACGGTTCGGTGATTACCCTTCCTGTACAGAAGGTGCTCAACCTCACTCTCTCGACTCTGATCAATACCACTGTATTGGACATCGTGCAGCCGCTGGAGGTTGCTTATGACGTGACAGGAGCCAATGCCGAGGGCGCAATGGTAGCCGTTGCTGAGACTGAAGGCGTTGCGGCAGTAATTGACCGTGAGAAGAAGGTCATCACGGTGACTTTCCCTGAAGGATTCGAGAACGGATACATGATCGTCCTTGCAAATGACTTTGCAGAGCACACGGTCCTCCGTCCTATATTCTTCTCGAAGGCAAAGAGCGACAAGATCGAGATCAGGACATCTGACGAACTCGTGCAGTTCGCTACTGACGTAAATGCAGGAACAGGCGCACAGCTTATGAAGGTCAGCCTCATGAACGACATTGACATGAAGAATGTAACTGCATGGACTCCTATCGGAAACGGCAAGTTCCATGGCTCTGTGACCGGAGGCAACGCTCACAAGTCGACTTATGAAGGAGCTGCATTCAAGGGTACATTCGACGGTCAGGGCTACAGCATCAAGAATCTCAAGATGGTTGCAGACCTTACAGCCGAGGACCGCGTATACGGACTCTTCGGTGTCCTCGACGGTGCTACGGTGAAGAACCTCACGATCGGTGCTGCGGAAGGTGATGCCAGCGAACTCACGTTCCACGCAGCCGATACTCTTGACGTAGGTGTGTTCGCAGGTGCCATGATGGCATCGACGATGGAGAACTGCGTGAACTATGTTCCGATGTATGTAAAGGGTAATTCGACTAATACCCGACGTACTACGATGGCGGCATTTGCAGGCTTCGTCTATGCAAATGAAACAACCGGATCTGTCCTCAAGAACCTCATGAACTACGGTTCCATCAAGGCTGAGGGTGACGCAAACACTACAAACGGTGCAGCTTCGGTAATGGCGGCAGGTATTGCCGGCATCACTAACGGTACAACCACAATCACCACTGCGCGCAACTATGTATACAACTGTGTGAACAACGGTGACATGACTTCGTCAGTTCCTCGTACATCGGGACTCATCGCTGCGATCAACCAGTACACCGATGTGGAACTCTGCAAGAACTATGGTGACCAGACCAACAGCAATTCAGGCACACGTGTGGGTATGCTTACAGCTACGATGTCCAACTACACTACTCTGAAGGACTGCGAGAACTACGGTGATGCGATCATGACCGGCGGATCATCTGCTCAGGTTGGTGGCATGGTATGTCTGCTCAACTCTGATTCATGCTCTATCAGCGGTGGAGGAAACTACGGAAATATAATCGGTGACATCGCTGCCTCACAGACAGGCTATAAGGGGACCCTCGTGGCTAACTTCAGCAAGTTCGAAAAAGTCGAGAATGTGGTTGCAGGCGGCGGCGTAGGAACATACAACAACGGAAACTACGTGATGGAGGCCATCACAGCCGACAACTATATGACCTATATCGGAAAGTATAGTTCTGCAAATGCGGCCAAGATCACCAATATCATCTTCAACGGACCGGCAGAGGAAACTCCTGGTATCAGCACAGCCCAGGACCTCGTTGACTTTGCAGCGGCAGTGAACTCAGGCGCTTCAATCGAGAAATGGCAGGCAAAGGACGGCGGTGTTAACCTCCTTGCCAACATCGACATGTCATCAGTCGAGAACTGGGTTCCTATCGGAAATGCTGTCTGCGTTCCAGGCGCTGTTGATCCTGTGATCACAGGCAATGCATGGACAGGCGTATTCGACGGCAACGGACGCAAGATCAGCGGTCTCAAGATGGTGTCTGCAGGCACAGAGGATGGAGCGAATTACGGACTCTTCGGAGTCCTCGCTCCAGGCGCCGTCGTGCAGAACTTCATCATCGATTCATCGTGCTCTCTCGAGGTTACATCATCAGCTGTGACAGCAAGCGGTGTCGTTGCAGGATATGTATATGACGCGACCGTACGCGACGTGACCAGCTATGCTTCTATGACCTTCAAGGGCACAGCCGGTGACAAGAAGTTCATGAGTATGGCTCTTGTAGGTCAGGTATATTGCGAGAAGGAAGGCGTAGTGATGGACAGCTGTCATAATTATGGCGAGATTGTCGCTGAAAACACTGAGAACCTTCAGGCAGGTGCCACTGCATATCATATTGCAGGACTTGTGGGATTTGCTCACGCACTCAAGGACGCTCCGGTACTCAATACGATTTCGGATTGCTCTAATTATGGTAACATCAGATCTGCAACTGCACGTACTTCAGGTATCGTGGCTGCATGCAATAGGAATGTACATCTGAGCAATTGTGTCAACCATGGCGACCAGTTCAACACCTTCCCTAAGCAGGGAGGCGGACGTCTCGGCAACATTACATGCAACATTACTGCCGGCTGCCGTATGACAGGCTGTGTCAATTATGGAGATCTGGTTTCAACAACAGGAGCGCGTAGCGGCGGAATTGCATCGCTTACAAATACAGCGGAGTTCGAGAACTGCGAGAACTATGGCGAGATCATTTCTGATGATGCAAACCGCGGACTCTTCTGGGGATATAATGGTTCTACCGCAACATGGAAGAACTGCACTGCAGGCGGTAAGGTCGGAACATACAACGGCGGTTCTTACGTATATGACTCATATACTGAAGAAGAGAAGGATAAATATCTCGGAGTTCAGAAGTCTGGCGTGGACAATGTCCTTGAAAATATTACCTATCTTGTCGGTACTACAGAGCCGGGTGCAGGCGAAGGAGAGGCTGAACTCAGCATCCTTTTCATCGGAAACAGCTTCACCAAGGACGCTGTGGAACACCTTCCAGGCCTTCTCAAGGCTGCAGGCCTGGACAAGGTCCAGCTCACTCACATGTATTATGGCGGACGTCTCGTGTCTGAGTACTATGCAGGCTGGAGCACATCAAGCGACTACAAGTGCTATGAGTGCGGTCCTGGCGCCACTACATGGACAGAGAGCACAGGCAAGACCCTCGAGCAGGTGGCTGCAAGCCGCAGCTGGGACATCATCACCATACAGGAACATACAGGTAACGCAGCAGCATGGACATGGAATACAACTGCACAGACCAATCTTCAGGGCATGATCAACAGTGCCAAGGCAACCCAGACAGGTGCGATGCCTAAGTTCTACTACATCATGTCTCAGGCATATTTCAACATGGACAAGATCGGAAGCGGTTCGCAGCCTTCGATTACCTGGACAGACCAGGCCGGCATGTGGGACGTGATTGCAGCCTTCGGAAAGAACGTGATGGATAATGTGTCGTTCGACGGCATAATCTCTACAGGTGTCATGCTCCAGAACCTCCGCACCTCACCTCTTGACAACGATATGAACCTCACCCGTGACGGATATCATATGGACAACGGAATCTCACGCTACGGTGCGGCATGCACGGTTTTCGAGACTCTCATCACTCCAAAGTATGGAATCAATCTCGACGGCAATTCATACCGTTATACGGTGGAGAATACCAGTACTTCAGCATATAGCACCCCTGTTACAGATGCCAATGCTCCTGTAGCTCTTCAGGCTGCAAGATATGCGATTGCAAATCCATATGAGGTGACCGATATGTCAGATGTAAAGGAAGACCTTCCTGGCAACAGCATCAGCGATGTGGAATATGATGAAGGCAGCAAAGAATAATTGATGATATTATGAGAAACAGAATATTACCGATACTGGCCGGCCTGCTCGTTCTGGCAGGTTGTGCTGATGAGATTGTTCCGGATAGGACTTCAGAAGATTCTGATTTCCTTGTGCTGAAGGCTGAATGCCCGGCAGTGACCAGAACAGATATGAATGAGGGAAACAGCACTTGGGAAGCAGGTGATGTGATTACAGTCGTATATGATGGTGCGGCATATGAGTATGTAGCATCGACTGCAGGAGAGACGACAGTCTTTACAAGTACAGCCGGTATTGCATCATATGATGCTGCGAAGCCTCTGGTTGCCTATTACCCTGCTACGGATGCTGCAGGAACAGTCATTGTCGATGCGGAAAAGACTCTTTCATTCAAGGGTGAAGATCAGGTAAATACATCATGTGCTCCGCTTGTAGGTACTCCGAAAAACGATAATCTGAAGGATGGTGCATTGAGCGTAGTCTTCAGCAATGTCTTCTCAGTTCTCGAGCTTCGTATCGATGCGGGTGAACTTTCCGGAACAGCGCAGTCTGTTACCATCGAGCCGGCTGACGCTTCTGATTTCGAGGGCTACCTGAGCTTTAAAGGAACAGTAGATCCTTCAACTTTGGCAGTAACTCCTGCCGAGAGCGGTAACAGCATCAAGCTTGTTCTTCCGCAGACTGCAGATCCAAAGAAGGCGATGACCCTTAAATTCCCTGTAGGACGTTTCTCTACCGGAAGTGGCCTCAAGGTGACACTCGCCACCAGCGAAGGAACATATTCGAGAAATGTGTATAAGACAGGTGTCACATCATTCGAGCAGAAGGGTGACAGCTTCTTCTCTAAGCATCTGGCCAAGCCGATGTATGCATTTGCAAATGCCGGCGGTATAGCGACAGCAGAGGACCTTGCAGCATTTGCGGCTGCTGTCAACGCAGGCGAGAGTATCGTGAACTGGATGAATGCAGACGGAAAGGTGGTTCTCCTGAATGATATCGACATGTCTTCAGTGACTTCATGGACTCCGGTCGGAGCATCTGTGTTCACATGGGAAAGCAATGCTCTTAAATGCGATTCGGGAAACATGTTCACCGGTTATTTCGATGGACAGGGTTACGTGATCAAGAACTTCAAGATGGTATGCGAAAATTCTGTTGCAGGTGCTGCGTGGGGCCTTTTCGGTGGTCTTGGTGCAGGTGCTGTAGTTGAGAATATCGTTTTTGACGAGACATGTTCGCTGGAAGTAAAGGCGACAGCCCAGACAGACTGCGGCATCGTTGCCGGAATGGTATGGGACGCACGCGTGCGCAACATCACCAACAACGCATCTATGACATTCAGCGGCAAATGCAGCGCACGCGTCACTATGGCGGCAGTAGGCATGGCATTCGCTGAAACAGACAGTACTGTCGTGAAGAATGTCGTGAACAACGGAAAGATTATGGCTTCTGACGGAGGCTCGAGCCAGAACGGCGCTTCTGCAATTCACGCTGCCGGTATCCTCGGATTCGGTACCAATCATCTGAACTCATCAGAGATCGTTGCGGTTCTTGATTGCACCAACAATGGTGACATGGAGTCTGCTACGGCACGAACTTCAGGTATTGCTGCGGCTTGCAACAGATACACACACCTTCGCGGCTGCAAGAACTACGGAGATCAGATCAACTCGTTCAACATGAAGACTGAAAGCGCCGGCTCGGCAGCCCGAATCGGCAACCTTACATGTATTACAGGTGCCGGCTCTTCACTGTATGACTGCACCAACTATGGAGACGTCATCTCGACAACCAAGGGAGCTGTGGCAGGCGTCATCTGTCTTGTCAACAATGATGATGCAGTATTCGAGAATGTTGCAACATACGGTAGGGTGATCACAGACAGAAAAGTAAACACTTACTGCGGAGCATTCTTCGGACAGTGCAACAAGAAGGCTACATTCACCAACTGTATCTGCGGCGGTGCGTTCGGAACTTACAATAACGGCGACTATCAGGTTACAGAACTTACAGCGGACAACTACTGGGACTATGTCGGCCAGATCGGAGCCAATGGCGTGAATGCTACCAAGGAGAACATCAGGTTCGGTACTGTCGCAGCCACTCCGTCTGAATATGACGGAAAATATAATACAGAAAGTATCGGATGGGAAGATTCTGTAGATCTTTAATCCATTGAAACTATGAAAACTATGATAAATATCATCAGGCACCTGTTCTGTATTGCAGTGTCAGCATTGGCGGTGGCTTCATGCTCAAAACCTGAGCTTGAAGCCCCGGCAGAGCTTGAAACGGGTGCTTATGCTTACGTGTTCAATCTTGCTTCAACTGACACCAGGGCACTCATCGGTGATGATTCGATAGAGTATGAACCGACAGACGGTCTTGGAGTATTTGTCGGTGATGTGGCCAACTCTCCTTCAGGAGTGAATGTGGACACAGATCCAGTCAGCGTGACGGTGACGGCATCCAAGGCTCTTGCAGCAGGAGACAGGCTATATGCCTACTATCCTTATTCTGCGGAGAATGCCTCGGCTTCTGCGTCAGAAGTCATGCTGGAAATACCTGCGGAGCAGACGCAGAGCGGTGTGAACTATGATGCGGACGCCATGCCTATGGTTTCCCTTCCTTTCACAGTTCAGAGCGACCTTGCCATCAAGACCAAGGAACCGGTGGGGCAGCTTTATATGAACAATCTTGGCGCTGTTGTCGAGTTCAATATCTTTGGAGCTGATTTCGCGTCGGAGAAGATCACATCTGTAAGGTTTGTTTCCCAGACCAAGATTGCAGGCAGCTTTGCCTTTGACCTTACATCAGTTGCAGAGGCAGGCGGCATGGTGATTCCTGCACTTGGACTTTCGGCGGTAAGGACATCGCTTGACGGATTTTTGGCTGTCGGAACAGATGGAGCATCTGCTGCAAAGGTCTATATGGTGGTCGCTCCGGGCGAGTATAAAGGAACTGTGGAGGTTTATACTGAGGGTGCGATGTATGCGTTCAATATGGATGCAGCAGTTGCTTTCAACCGCTCAAAGGTACGCCCTCTGAATCTCGACCTGGCAAAGGCACAGAGGAATGTGTACGGTGTTCTCGAGCTGGTCAGCAATTCTGGCTACAACCCGGATGAATATGTTCAACTGGAGATGGATTATACCAACTATGCTTATTATCATTCAGCTAATGCCAATTACCTTTCGTCGCTTTGCACCGATGCAAGCAATAGTGTAAGGTTTGTCGCCTCTCAGCTCTTTACCAAGGATCAGATTCCGGACGGCTCCTTGATTGTCTGTGGAGAAGGTTACCAATATCGCCCTGAAGGCTGGGTGGCTCTCGACACGAAGAACAATGCAGAAGGAGGAACAGCTCCGGCAAGACCTGCGAATGTGACCGCCAATGTCGTTGAAGTCAATGACGAATGGTGGGGAGACTGGGTATATAGAGGCTTCAACCTGTCATATGTGACGACTACCGGTCTTACAGACGATACTGCTCTTGCAATGCAGCAGAACTTTGCCGTATTTGTGCCGCGTGCAGATTCTTCGTCAGCTTCGCTTGAAGACATACTTGATGCGGCTGGATATGATGTCCAGGACTATGCAAAGGTTGATTTGCAATATGTGAAATCCGCATATTATAATTCAAGCACTGACCTGGATCAGCTGGTAACGACAGCAAGCAACAGCGCACAGTTTGTAGCGACAAAGATTTTCGGAAAGTCTGATTTGCCGGAAGGGTCCTTGATAGTGATGCGTTCCGGTTATCAATATCGTCCTGAAGCATGGACTGCCCTTGATGTCAAGACTCAGACGCGTCCTGCCAAGGAGACGGCGGGAGTCGTTGAGGTAAACAACACCTGGTGGGCGGACTGGAACTACAGGGCATTCAATGTCCAGCTTGCTTCCGGTGCAGTGCTGACAGACGAGACGGCAGAACAGCTGATGGATAGTTTCGGAGTGTTTGTGCCGAAGAAGTCAGCACCTGCTTCTGCTGATCTGACGGCCCTGGTCAAGTCGGCCGGGTATGATCCTGACGATTATGTGCAGCTCAAGGTGGATTATACGGATTTTGCTTATTATCAGTCGAATACCGATTATATCTCCACATTGCGTACGGTCGAGACCGATGGTTGGAACGGCACAATAAGTGACTTTGTAGCGACTCCGATATATACCAGGGCTGATCTTCCTGACGGCACTTTGCTTGTGCAGGTGGCCGATCACCACTACCGTCCTGAAGGATGGGTGGATCTGAATACGAAGAACAGTTCCCGTCCGGCTGATGTCTCCGCTTCGGTTGTCGAGATTGACGACGTGTGGTGGGGGTCATATAATTACAGAGGCTTCAATCTGTCCCTTTATGAGGGAAGTTCCCGTCAGGATCTTGCGGCAAGCGCAGATGCGACGGAAACCCGATGCCAGGAGCTTCGCGATGGTTTCGGCATCTTTGTTCCAAGGAAAGCCTTGACTCAGAACGATGATGAGGACCAGACAGAGGAAGGTAACAGCATTAAGATTCTTGCTATCGGCAACAGCTTCTCGCAGGATGCTACCGAGTATCTGTATGGCATGCTTAAGGACCTCGGGTACGACAATATTGTGATAGGTAATATATATAAGGGTGGGTGCACATTGGAGACCCATGCCGACTATTTTACCAACAATACGGCAGGCTATACATACTACCTGAACACGACCGGCACATGGACTTCGACATCATCCTCAGGACCTATAACTCCTCTCAAGAGCCAGGACTGGGATTATATCACCATGCAGCAGGGCAGTCCGAAGTCAGGTCTTGCCGACACTTACGAGCCATATCTGAGCACCCTTGTAAGCATCGTGAGGCAGCATTGTCCTGATGCGCAGCTTGTCTGGCATATGACATGGGCCTACCAGGGGAACTCTACGCACTCAGGCTTTGCAAGTTATGGCAACAACCAGATGACAATGTACAATGCCATTGTGGACGCTGTCCAGACAAAGATCCTGACCGGCAGCGACTTTGTCAAGGTTATTCCAAACGGCACGGCAGTGCAGAACATGCGTACAAGCTATGTGGGGGACAACATCACCCGCGACGGTTATCACATGTCTTATGACATAGGACGTTATCTCACGGCCCTTACTTATGCCAAGGTCCTTACAGGCGGCGATATCGCAGATGTGACTTACACCCCTTCAAGCTATACCTACTCTTCAGAGGCTGTAGCAGCCATGAAGGACGCAGTCGACAAAGCGGTTGCAACTCCATATGCCGTGACTCAGTCGGCATATCCGCCGGATGAGAATGCGTTTGACTATACCACAGCAACGCTTGAGGAGATTCTCGCCAATGACGGTTATGATCCTGCAGCATATACGAAGCTTGAGCTGTCGTTTACAAACTACGCCTACTGGAATTCTACATCAGGAGCTCTTAATGGAGTCTATTCGGAAAAATATTCTGCAGAGAATCAGTCCATACATACCTATACGAATTATGACGAATTCATCTGCACGGAAATTCTTCCTAAGAGCAGTATACCTGACGGCTCGGTAATCGTAGTGAAAGGCGGCTGCAAGTATCGTCCGGACGGTTGGGTTTCATTGGATGCAAAAGCACCGTCACGTCCGGGTGAAGTCACCTCGAATTATACAGTGCTTGTAGATGATACGTGGTGGGGAAGCCTTAACTATAGAGGATTCAATGTAGCATTCAATCCTCGAGTCAAGCTTACTGATGCCACTTGTGAACAGCTTCAACAGAGTTTCGCGATCTATGTTCCGATAAACTGAAAGATTTTATCTAACTTTGAGGTCTGTCGATAAGAATCTATGATGAAGCAGCACAAATCAATACTGGCCGTTGCCGTCCTGATGACGGTGACGGCCTTTGTGTCTTTGTCCGCTCAGGACTTTCCGTCAAAGTGGCTTTTCGGAAAGGCTTATATGGGAGAGCAGGAGATGAAGCTTTGGGAGAACGATGCGAAGATCAAGGCCACGGTGTCCGGAGAAGGGGTTATGACGGCTGTCGATGCGCAGGGCAATCCCAAGAACGGCTGCAGGATAGTCAAGGGACGTCCTGCCGTGCCTGTGACTGCGGGTGACTGCTTCGTGTTTGAAATTCCGGCTGTGGCAGCGGGGTCATTCGTGGACTTCGATGCGACGCTCTCGGCCAATCCTGGAGCCCCGATGAACTGGGTCGTGGAGTGGTATGATGGCGGTAAATGGGTTGAAAGCCGCAGATACAGGGTGCATGGCCCTGCCCTTGGGAACGACCATAGATATACGTCCATATACCAGACGTTCAGGCTTGCGGATCCTGCCGAGGGTGATCCGGTCAAGGTCCGGCTTCGTGCCTTGGAGGGAGCCTGCATCCCGGCAGAGGATGGGAAGGATTCGGATGCATATGCCATGCTGGTGACTTCCACCTACATAGGCGCATATGTCA
>CAZYCJ010000029.1:0-26314 GCA_964645495.1 uncultured Muribaculaceae bacterium | reverse complement strand
TCGAAGCCTTCGCGTTTCCAGTCATATTCGAAGATGTATTCCTTTTCAGTAGACAGGTAGGCCGATCCGGCCACCTCGTACCACAGATTCTTTATGGTTATCTTCGCGCTGTCTCCGCCGATTATGTCAAGAATCGGGAAACTTACATAACTGCCTCCGAGGACCATGTTGACATTTGTGTCGTCCCTGAGGTCAGAAAATGCATTGTGACGCAGTTCCATGACCGGATCTCCGTTATCATCATGCGAATAAACGAGATTAATAAGGTGCTTCACATTCTTTGTCCTGTCGAATGGAACCACTACATACATGTTGAGGTAGCCGCCTGAGAACCAGAGCCTGTCGATGAGTACAGGATTTTTTACTGCTGCATCTCCCTCTGCCGCTTCTGCAACACTGAGAGGAGTCTTTGTCAGGACTGAAGAGAGTTGTGTGAGACGTATATCGTACTCGTTGGCTTTCCCCTCAGTCGCATTCAGTACATCACATACCATTATGGCCCTTTTCATTGTATCCAGTTGGCCTAAGCATGTCTGATCGACAACATTGAAGATGTTTCCCTGGTCGCTGACGAAACGTCCTTCCTTTACGTTACCCATGGTGAGATTGCCGTAATATAATGTGCTGTCTTTCTGACATGATGCTGCAGCGATGGCCATTATGCCGATTGCTGCCGAAATGAATATTTTATTTAACGTTCTCATAGCCGATTAATGGACTTATAAGATGCAGAAAAGGATGTAATCGTTGCATTTGAAAATGAAAGTTGCTAACTTCGCTATGTCCAAATGATGTAATTGGCTAATAACTAAATAAGTATGATCACATTTGTTGTCTGTATCCTGCTCCTTGTTGCGGGATATGCCGTGTACGGTAAGTTCGTTGAACGATATTTCGGTGTCGATCCGCAGCGCAGGACGCCTGCCTATCAACTGGAGGACGGTGTGGACTACCAGCCGATGCCGACATGGAAGGTCTTTGTCATACAGTTTCTCAACATAGCCGGACTCGGTCCCATCTTCGGTGCCATCATGGGAGCCGCCTACGGCCCTGCAGCTTATATATGGATCGTTGTAGGATGTGTCTTCATGGGTGCCGCTCATGACTTCTTCTCGGGAATGATGTCCATAAGGAGCGGAGGTTCGAACATGCCTGACATCATAGGATCAAATCTTGGCAGGAGCATGAAGACCGTCATGAATGTAGTGGTGTGCTTTCTCCTTCTTGCGGTGGGAGTGTCGTTTGTGACAGGTCCTGCCGATCTTATAGCCTCACTGACTGGCCTGAACAAGGAAATATGGCTCTATATAATATTTGCCTATTATCTGCTTGCGACTCTCCTTCCGATCGACAAGATCATCGGAAATGTGTATCCTCTAATGGGAGCGGCCCTTCTGTTCATGGCATTGGGAGTCGGGGTCATGCTGGTCGTCGGTGACATCAGGGGAGTGCATGAGATGGTGGAACTGACGCCCTCTACGCTTAAGAACTGGCATTCCGATCCTCAGAACAATATATTGATTCCGATGCTTTTCGTGGTGGTGTCGTGTGGAGCAATTTCCGGGTTCCATTCCACACAGTCTCCTCTGATGGCAAGGTGTCTCAAGAATGAAAAATATGCGCGTCCGATATTTTATGGCGCTATGGTGGCTGAAGGTATCGTGGCCATCATATGGGCGACTGCCGCAATGGCGTATTTCGGTGGGCCACAGGGACTCAATGATGCAGCCACGAATGGTGTGATGATAAACGGTGTTCTGACCAAGGTGACTCCTGCCATAGCAGTCGACATGATCTGCAAGAGTTGGTTAGGCAAGGTTGGAGCGGTTATTGCCGTGATAGGAGTGGTGGTGTGTCCGATCACTTCGGGAGATACTGCTTTCCGAAGCCTGAGACTCACGATAGCGGATTTCCTCAAGAGCGACCAGAAGCCTATGATGAAGCGCCTGCTCATAAGCATCCCTATCTTCATTCTTGCTTTTGTCTGTTGCAAGGTAGATTTCTCAACGATCTGGAAATATGTCGGCATCGGCAACCAGATCCTTGCGGCAATAGTACTCTGGACTGCCAGTGCTTATTTCATAAAGAAAGGAAAGGCGCACTGGCTGTGCTCCCTTCCTGCGACTTTCCTGACGTTTGTCTGTGTCAGTTATTTCATAATGGCTCCGCATGTAAACGGTGGCTTGCATCTGTCTCCTGTCGCCGGCTATGTGGCCGGAACAGTTGTGGCCCTTGCACTTCTGGCGTTCTGCGTGGTCAAGGGACGCCGTAAGGCTTAGACCATGTATTTTTTGCGGGTAGGGCGTCCCATCAACTGGATGTCGATGCCCTCAACTCTGTAACCCTTGAATCTTTTGCGGCGCAGGTGGGCTTCTATCAGGGAAATGAGTTCGTCGTCGATGACGTCGCGGTAGAGGTGGTTGTCTTGGTCGTACAGATGTATGTGTTTGAATGTGTTGACATCAAAGTACATCTTGTTGTTGGTGCTGAGCCGGTAATTATACACTCCCAGCATAGCCATGTGCGTCAATATGTTATAGACAGATGCTACCGTGACTTTGGCGGTGGCCTTTTCCTTTATGGCCTCTGTTACCATGTCGGCAGACGCATGTCCAAGAGTCATCATCGCTTCATGTACGGCGAGCCTTTGAGGAGTCGCCTTGAGCGAATGTTTCTTGAGGATTTTCTTGAACTCCTCAATGTCCGGGCATTTGTGAGTTGTCATAGTCTTGTTGTTTGCATGCTGCAAAGGTATGTCTTTTGGGCGAATATACCAAATAATTTTGAAAGTTTCTAAATTGAGAGGCTGTTGTTTCTGAAATCCGCTTGATTTTCCGTTAAATTTGGTATTTTTGCATCCGTTTTTTTTGAATTGCATGATATGAAAAGGGTATTCAGAGATTTTCAGGCCAGCGCTCTGGTGACGGGAGCGGCTTCCGGTATGGGAAGAATTTATGCACGCAGACTGGCCGTGATGGGTTATAATCTTGTTCTGGTGGATATAAATCAGAACGGACTGGATGAAACGGTGGCTCTTGTAAATCAGGATCTTGCAGCCCTTGAAAGTGTTGATGACGGGGTCCGGGAGCGTTTCATGTGTCTCTCTCTTGTCCAGGATCTGTCTGTGCCTGATGCTGCTGATCTGATCTTTGCGAGGACAGAGGCTGAGGGCCATGAGGTCGAGGTGCTGGTCAATAACGCCGGTGTGATGTACTGCCAGGGAATAGCGGAGACGAGCGAGCGTATGCTCAGGCTTATAATGATGGTGCATGCTTATACTCCATTGATGCTTTGCCGAAAGTATGTGATAGGGATGAAGGAGAGGGGATGCGGGTATATCCTCAATATTTCATCATTGGCGGAATGCATGAACTGGCCCGGAATCGGCATGTACGGCAGCACCAAGAGGTTTGTCAAGGACTATTCGAGAGAACTCAGAATCGAGTGTCAGAAGACGGGCGTGAGCGTGACGAATGCGTATTTCGGCGCAGTGGATACTCCGCTGATTCCTATAAAACCGAGCCTGAAGAAACTGGCAAGGGGACTGGCGGTCATGATTTCCCCCGAAAGAGCAGTTGACTGCGCTCTGAGGGCCACATTCAAGAAAAGGAAAGGCACTATGCCGGGCGTCCTTAACTATATTTTTCGCCCGATATGCAGGATTCTTCCTGATTGGCTGCTCGGCTGGGTGTACAGGAAAGCAAAGCCATATCTGATGAAAGTCTGATAAAAAGGATGGAAAATGTCTGAAAGTTGCTATATTTGCAAGTTGCACAAAACTTTATGATATGGAAACAGTAAAATGTCTTATAGTAGGAGGCGGTCCTGCCGGTTATACCGCAGCGGTATATGCTGCAAGGGCTGATATCGCCCCTGTGGTTTATGAGGGGGTCCAGCCTGGCGGACAACTTACCACAACGACCGATATAGAGAATTATCCGGGATTCGAGAACGGAGTTTCCGGTCCGGAACTCATGGCTACAATGCGTGCTCAGGCGGTGCGTCTCGGTGCGGATGTGCGTACCGGTGCCGTGACTTCCGCCGATCTTTCGAAGAGACCGTTCAAGATCGTGATCGACGGCTCGCATGAGGTTGAGACAGAGACACTTATCATCGCTACAGGAGCAACTGCGAAATATCTCGGACTTCCTTCCGAGGTAAAGTACAGAGGACTTGGTGTGTCTGCGTGTGCTACATGTGACGGATTCTTCTACAGGAAGAAGACCGTGGCTGTTGTCGGCGGAGGAGATACGGCATGTGAAGAGGCTACATATCTTGCAGGTCTTTGCAAGAAGGTCTATATGATTGTGCGCAGAGATGTCCTCAGGGCTTCAGAGGCAATGCAGGAACGCGTACGCAACACGGAAAATATCGAAATTCTTTGGAACTGCAACACTCAGGAGGTGCTCGGTGACGAGTATGGCGTCACAGGAGCAAGACTTGAGAGGAAGGATGGCGAGGTTTTTGATATAAATGTCGACGGCTTTTTCCTTGCTATCGGCCACCATCCTAATTCGGAACTGTTCAATCAATGGGTGGCTGTTGATAAGGATGGTTACATAATCACTGACGGAAAGACCTCCAAGACAAATGTCGAGGGCGTCTTTGCGGCCGGTGATGTTCAGGATCCTTTGTACAGGCAGTGCATCACTGCCGCTGCGTCGGGTTGCCGTGCGGCTCTCGATGCTGAGAAGTTCCTGAAGATGCAGTAATAACGATATATATATTCATCAATGAAATTCAGAAACCTGTTTGTTGCATTTGCGACCCTTGTCGCCGTTTGTTCATGCAAATCACAGTATGAGATCCTGCTGAACAGCAATGATGTCGATACCAAGTACGAGGCTGCATTCAATTATTACAATGACGGCAAGTATTCCAAGGCTGCATCGTTGTTCGAATCCCTTTCAGTTCTGACCAACGGGACAGAACGAGACGATACTGTACGATATTACTGGGGCTTGAGCAACTATAAGTTCAAGGATTATTATACTGCTGAGACCAATTTCGAGCAGTTCATCGAAAGTTATCCGAGAAGTCCGTTCACTTCAGAGGCAAGGTTCCTGAGGCTTGACTGCCTGTTCAGATCGACCTATCGTTATGAACTGGACCAGACACCGACTTACAAGGCGATCAATGCGATCTCGGAGTATATTCTCGAGTATCCTTCCAATACTCATATGAAGGAATGCCGCGACATGCTGGTGGAACTGAATGAACGTCTTGACAGGAAGGCCTATGAGGGAGCGAAACTTTACTACAAGATGGAGGATTACCTCGCGTCAAGGGTGGCGTTCAGGAATGTTCTGAAGGATGATGCGGAGAATGTATATAGAGAGGATATTCTGTACTATATCGCTATGTCTTCGTACAAGTATGCATATCTCAGCGTGCCTGCAAAGCAGAAGGAAAGATATCTGACATTTGTCGATGACTATTATAATTTCGTCGGTGAACTTCCTGAGTCACATTACAGGAAAGAACTGGACAACGTCTATCGAAAGGCTCAGAAGGCTTTGGGCAGAGATGTGGCCGATGCTGACGGAAAGGAAATGTCAGAGAGGGATTTCGCCAAGGAGAGAAGAAAAGTGCTTCGTGAGGCAAGAAAGTCTGAAAAATAATTGAAACTCTCTTTGAATCCCGGGGTATAATTAAATAGGGGGACATCTGTTTTCTCCGGAATACAAGGAAAATATATAATCTGAAATAGAAAATGGCAAACAAGAAAACACCGGTAAACACGCTTACAAGAGACCTTAACGATCTTGCGGCTCCTACGGGAAACATCTATGAGACAGTGGTTATTCTGTCGAAGAGGGCAAACCAGATTGCGATCGCAGAGAAGAAGGAACTGACAAGAAAACTTGATGACTTCAAGAATGATCGTGACACTATGGAGGAAGTGTTCGAGAACCGCGAGCAGATCGAGATCTCAAAATACTATGAGAGACAGCCTAAGCCAAGCCTCGTGGCTATCGAGGAGTTCAAGGAAGGCGAGATCTCTTACAGAATGGCAAAGCAGGACGAGGAGTAATCTGCTATGCTGACCCGGCTTCAGGTAAGGAATTATGTTCTGATAGACTCTCTGGAAATTGATTTTCCGGAGGGTCTGATCATTATTACGGGACAGACGGGAGCCGGTAAATCCATACTTCTGGGGGCCTTGGGACTTGTAATGGGTTCAAAGGCAGATGCCGGGATGCTTTCCGAAGGGGCGGACAATTGTGTCGTCGAAGCGGAATTTGATGCCAATCCCGATGACGCGGACCTGAAGGAGGTGCTTGAAGAAAATGATGTGGAGTGGGATGAGGGCCATCTTATCGTCAGAAGGGTGGTCAACCGTTCCGGACGTTCGAGAGCCTTTGTCAATGATTCTCCTGTATCTGTGCAGGTGCTTCAGGATATAGCGTCCAAACTGGTGGATATCCATTCCCAGCATCAGACCCTGCTTTTGTCTGACAAACAGTTCCAGCTTGGTATCCTGGACTTCTTTGCTGACGCAGTCGGTCTGCGTACAGAATGTGAATCGTTGTGGAAGAGACTCGTTTCATTGAAGTCTGAATTGGCATCACTGGAAGACAGGATCCGTCTCCTTGCCGGGGAAAAGGACTATAACGAGGTTCAGTACCGTCAGTTGGAGGCTGCGGCTCTTCGTGCGGGTGAACTTGCAGAACTCGATGAGGAACAGAAGCAACTTGCCAATGCCGAAGAGATCAAGAACGGTTTGTGCCTGGTGGAGGAATTATTCACTTCGTCTTCTTCAGGAGGTGAGATGCTTTCAATGGACTCTGCCTTGAAGGAGGCTGACAAGGTGTTGTCGAGACTTGGAAAATATCTCCCTTCAGCTCATTCTTTGTCTGAAAGAATCGTCTCATGCAGAAGGGAACTTGACGATATACTTTCGGAAATCACAGACCTGAATTCGCGTACGGAAGTGTCGGAGGCACGCCTCGAAGCGGTCGAAGGAAGGATGTCCATGCTTTATGGGCTCATGCAGAAGCACGGATGTGCTGATGAAGCGGAACTGATAAGTCTCCGTGACAGACTCTCGGATACTCTTTTCGATTCCACGCAACTCGAAGAAAAGCGTGATGCTCTTCGAAGCGAAATTTCCGACCTGACCTCTGAACTTGAAAGTAAGGCTGACCTTCTGCATGAAGCACGCCTGAAGGCTTCTATCCCGTTTGCTGACAGTATCACTGAGTCCATACGCAATCTCGAACTTCCTTATGCGGTGTTCGAGGTGGAACTTCTGCCTGTGCCTGTGGGTGCTTCAGGCAGAGACTCGGTACAGTTCCTTTTTTCATCGACAGGACGCAATGCCGTTGATGTAGCCAAGTGTGCGTCAGGAGGTGAAATGTCCCGTATCATGCTTGCACTCAAGGCAATGAGAGCAAGATTTGCCAAGATGCCGACAATGGTCTTTGATGAGATTGACACAGGTGTGTCAGGCAGTGTGGCAGACAAGATGGGCTCGATGATATGCGAGATGGGAGAGTATATGCAGGTTTTTGCCATTACTCACCTCCCTCAGGTGGCTGCCAAGGGAAGGGCGCATTATCTTGTGTCCAAGGATGTCAATCCGTCTGATTCTATGGCGGTCACCACCATCAAAAAACTCTCTGACGAGCAGAGAGTTCTTGAAGTTGCCAGAATGTTGAGCGGCTCTGTGATGACTGATGCTGCGATAGCGAATGCCGAGTCTCTTCTCAGAGGCTGACGGTTATCTGCTTTTAGTCACGGCCCAGTCTTTTCCGTAGACGATTCTTCTGATTCCGTGATTTACATATCCTCCATCAGCAGCCTTGATGTATCTGAATGTGCTTTGAAGCATGTCTTTTTCGTAGTCTTCCAGCATTTTATCCCAATTATTACCATATCTGCTGCACAAGTCTATGAAGTATGATGCTATGTCATAGCCTTGGAAAGAGAACTGAGTCGGTTCAGTGCCGAAAATCGCTCTGTATTTGAGTAGGAAGTCCTTCACGCGCGGATCATCATAGTCGATATGGTATGCCAGACTCACGTGTGCTGATGCGTTGTGCAGATTCTCGACTTCTATGGTCTCATATCCTCTGATTCTTGACGGAGCATATAGCACTACCTTCAGTTTGTTGTAAAGCAGGATGTTGAGGTTTCTTACCACGTCATTTACAAATGCTTCACTGTCGGAATTGATAAGGATGCGGTTTGTACCCTCGGCCGTCATGAGTGCGGTCAGAGGCTTGATCACATCACGACCTTCCAGAATGCTGTAGGAGAAAGGGATGATTTCCAGTCCTGATGAGTCGGCTGCATCCTGCATCTGCATTATTGCATCGGTCTTCTTTGCACCCTTTTCACCTATCATCAGCACCTTGTCCCCTTCATCCATATCTTCCTTGAGCCATTTGATCAGGTCGATGTATTGTGTCTTATGCGGTGCCGGTGCCTGAATGAAATTGCCATATGAATATGCAAGAGATTCCGCTCTCGGATCGAGTGGGGATACCACCATCCCTGATCCGGGAACGGTGTCAAAGAGTCTGCGCAGGTCACCTGATGAAACGGGACCTATTATGACATCACTGCCTTCAAGGTCTTCGTTTGATATGGGATGATTCGGGTCGGTCGTGTCGTAGACATTGAGTTCTGTGCTGATTCCTCTGTCTGCCATGTCGCGTACTGCAAGGAGTACGCCGCTATAGAAATCCAGATTGTTCCTGCCGGGATTTTCCTCTCCTGCCTTTAACGGAAGAATGAGAGTCATCTCCACACTTTCCTTTGGAGAGAATACCAATGGTATTTCCTGCTGTACTGAAGACAGACTGTCTGCAGGTTCTTCCACAGTGGCCTGTGTCGTGTCTGCAGGTTCTGCTGGTGCGATTTCTTCCTGTGGTGTTTCGATGATTTCACCGGGTTCCGGAATTATAAGTTTCTGTCTGTTGTCAAGTTTCCGGCCTGTCAGGTTGTTGGCTTTCATGATGGCCTCAACGGTAACACCGTATTTGTCTGCTATGACGTCAAGGTCCTCATACCATTTCCTGACATGAATCTTCTGCTTCTTCTCAACTTTTTTTTCTGTTGCTGCCTTTCCCTCGGGCTGGACAGGCTTCTCTACCGGTTTCTCTTCCGGAGCAGGAATCAGTATGATTGAGTTCTTTTTCAGTCCGGTTTCCAGAAGGGACGGATTCATCCTGTTGATTTCGTCAACAGTGACGTTGTATGCCTTGGCTATGGAGAACAGGGTCTGTTTTTCAAGAACGATGTGTGAATAGCAAATCTTTCCGTTTACCCTGACCTTTTCCTTGGATACTGTTACGGGCGTTCCAATGTATTCCTGTGCAGTCATAGCCTGTACAGGCGCTGCAAGCAGTGCTGCTGCAAATGCGATTCGTATTATGGTTCTTGTCATGTCCTTTTCTCCTTATATCTGACTGATGAATTCCTCGAGCCTCTCTGCGAAGGTTTTCCAGGAAAGCCTTTCCTTTTCGAGACGGATGTTGGCAATGCAGTTCTTTCTGATGTCGGGGGCGCTGAAGTATCTCAGGATTTCCTTACATATGCACTCAGGTGTGCCTTCTGATGCCACGATGCCTGTACCTCTGTCACCAATGGTTTCCTTCAGTCCTCCCACATCAGTGACGATCATCGGAACCTCGAAATGGTATGATACCGAACTGATTCCGCTCTGAGTGGCGCTTCTGTACGGAAGGACAGCGAGGTCTGCGGCAGAGAAGTATTTCGAGACTTCCGAGTCCTTTATGTATTTGAGATTCTTGTATATATGCTCTTTGTTCGGAAGTCTGTCGATGATTTCCTGATATTTTTCAAAAGATCCGTATGGCTCTCCTGCAATGATGAGCTGGTATCCTTCAGGTAAAAGGCCGAAGGCCTCCAGAAGGATATCCAGACCTTTATATGTGCGTATAAGACCGAAGAACAGGATATTCTTCATGTCTTCCTTAAGTCCCAGAGCCTCCTCTGCCTTCCTTCTTTCCATCTTGGCGCCGAAGTGGGAATAGAGAGGGTGTCGGATGACGGTGTATCTTGCGTCAGGCTGTATTCTGAGCAGATCCTTGGATACCGCTTCACACAGAGTGACGCTCCCTGTACTTCCTTTCAGGAAATATCTTGTAAGCGGGGTGTCGAAGAATCTTGGTTCGTGCGGCACGACATTGTCGAGAATCGATATCACCTTGCAGTGCTTCTTCATCCTGCGCGTTATGTATCCGAGCGAAGGGCCGAAGTATGACATCCAGTATCTGACTATCAGCACGTCAGGATTCCATTCCCTGATGGCTTTGTATGTGCTTATGTATGAAAATGGATTGGCCGTATCCAGCAGAGATTCGCTCTCCACCGGTACGGCCTCGTCATCTGCTGTCACATACTGTGTCTTTCCCGGAAAGAGGAATTCCGGATATTGTCTCTTGAAATTGAATGCCTTGACAATGTGCTTCTTGCTCAGTTCACCATAAAGGCATGCGTTAAACTGAGATATTCCTCCTCGGTAGGGATAGAAACAGGACAGTATTGCTATCTTCAATGATTACTCTTTGCTTTTGTTGTTCTTTGTCTTGATGTACTCCTCGTTGAGACCTGCAAGCACATCGTCAGTGATGTCGAGAGTAGCATCAGCAGTGATTACAGGAGCTCCGCCTGAGTTGGTAAGGATCATTGCGTACTGCTTCTCTTCGTTGTACCTCTGGAGATAAGTGTGGATCGCGTCACCTAACTGGTTCATCATCACGACCTGCTCTTCCTGAATCTCCTGCTGTTTCTGTGCTGCATAGTTGTTGAACTCTGCCTCCTGCTGCTGGAGTTTCTGGCCCTGTACCTCTGCTACTGAACGTGTCATGAGGCCCTTGTCGATCTTGTTCTGGAAGTCCATTACTTCCTTCTCGAGTTTCTTACCTCTTCTGTTGACCTCTGCCTGGATGTTCTGCACCTTGGTCTCCACTACAGACCTGAGGTCATTTGCCATGTCATACTCCATGAGAATTCTGTCCAGGTCTACATATACGATGGCGCCTTTGCATGCTGCTGCTTCTGTAGCCTCGCCTTGTGCCGATGTCTCTGCCTTCTTTCCGTCCTTTGTAAGGCAAAGGATTCCGAATACTACAACAGCGACAAGTGAGATGACGCTGAGGATGAGTGATGTGTTTTTCATTTCTGTTATCTTAATTTATTGTTTGTCCTTAATTTGCAGCCTGCAAAGATAGTTAAAAAATCTTAACTTTAGAGAGATAGGCCTGCATTGTTTGTTCCAAACCCATATATAATGCATCACATATGAGTGCATGACCGATGGAAACCTCGTCGGTCCATGGGATGGTGCGTATGAAATATTCAAGATTTTCAAGATTCAGGTCATGGCCGGCATTGAGTCCCAGGCCACATTCGCGGGCTGCCTCGGCAGTTCTGATGAACGGTGCGATTGCTTCCTCCCTGCCGTTATGGAACATTGCTGCGTATGATTCCGTATACATCTCGATCCTGTCGCATCCGCAGAGGGCGGCACCTTCAGCCATTTCAGGCCTGGGGTCGACGAAGATGGATGTCCTGATACCTTTGCTCCTGAATTCCTTGCATACTTCTGTCAGGAAATCCCTGTTGCGGATTGTGTCCCATCCTGCGTTGGATGTGATTGCGTCATGGGCATCAGGGACAAGGGTCACCTGGTCAGGAACGACTTCCATGACAAGATCGATGAATGAAGGAATGGGGTTACCCTCTATGTTGAATTCAGTAGTGATCAGAGGCCTGATTTCGCGGACATCCGAATAGCGGATATGTCTTTCGTCCGGCCTTGGATGCACAGTGATGCCTTCTGCTCCGAATCTCTCGCAGTCCAGTGCTGCTTTGGTCACGTCGGGCATATTGCCTCCTCTGGCGTTCCTTAAAGTTGCAATCTTGTTGATATTGACACTCAGTCTGGTCATGTTCAGTTTATTTTGATTCTTATGACTCACAAATTTAAGCAATAAAGTTCAGATTTTATAAATTTATGCTAATTTTGGCGCAGTTTTGATATGAGATTAGCAATATATATAGGTAAGAAGGAACTTGAGTCGGATGCCAGGATGCTGGCTCTGACAGATGAATTGCGTGCCGGTGGATGCAGTCTGTATGTGCTTGCGGAGGGCGGTGTAATCGAGGATGGCACGGATATGCTTCTGAGCGTAGGTGGAGACGGTACCTTTCTGTCGGCATCGACGTTTGCCGCAAGGATAGGCCTTCCGGTGCTGGGGGTCAATCTCGGCCGAATGGGATTCCTCTCGGAAAATCGTCCTGAAGATGTAGCCAAGGCTCTTCTTTCCGGGGAATATTCTATCGAGAACAGGAAGATGCTGCATGCAGATGTGCATACCGGAGATGAGTCTGTCGATTCGTGGCCGTATGCTTTGAATGAGGTATCCGTCCGCAGGAAAGGGGCCGCAATGCTCGGTGTGGATGTTACCATTGACGGAGTGATGCTTCCGACCTATTGGGCGGACGGTCTTGTGATTTCTACCAGTTCAGGTTCCACAGCCTATTCTTTAAGCGTCGGAGGACCGATCGTGTTGCCAGAGTCTGAGGTGCTGATCATTTCCCCGATTGCTCCGCATAATCTCAATGTGCGTCCGCTGGTGGTGCCGGATTCCTCGGTGATAACTCTGCATATGCAGTCCAGGGACGGCCTTTTCGAGTTCTCGGCGGACAACAGGACGGCTCAGGCTGCAGAAGATACGCATGTCGTTGTTTCTGTGGCACAGTTTTCGCTTAAGCGTGTCCGGCTTAACAGATCGAATTTTATCAATGCCCTTACAGAGAAACTTTTCTGGGGCGAAGATGTCAGAAATATCAAGTGATCAATATGGTAAAGGAAAATGTCAATGGCGTGCCTGTGCATGTGTCTCTCATCATGGACGGTAACGGCAGGTGGGCCAAGGAACGGGGCAAGGAGAGAGTGCATGGACATGTCGAGGGTGTGGAGAGCGTCCGTGCATGTGTCGAGGCTGCTGCTGAGAGTGGAGTCAGATATCTGTCGGTATATGCGTTTTCGGAGGAGAACTGGAATCGTCCGCAGGATGAGATCAGCGCGCTGATGGAACTGATGGTCAAGGCAATGGCTGCCGAGATGGGGAAACTCGACAAGGCCGGTGTCAGGTTCCGCGTGATCGGAAACCGTGAACGTCTGGACGACGGACTCAACAAGACGATAGACGAATGTGAGGAAATGACTGCTCACAATGACAGACTGACTCTGATAGTCCTCCTCAGTTACAGTGGAAAGTGGGATATCCTGCAGGCTGCCAAGAAGATGGCCTTGGAGATTGCCGACCATCCTGAGTACCGGGATGATATCCTGTCGATGGGCGTGGACGGCTTTGACGCATATCTTGCGACTGCGGGAATTCCTGATCCGGATCTCATTGTCAGAACCTCAGGAGAGTGTCGTCTGAGCAATTATCTTTTGTGGCAGGGAGCATATTCCGAACTTCTTTTTGTGGATACATTATGGCCCGATTTCAGGAAGGAAGAGTTCCGTGCCGCTCTTGATTACTACGCAAAACGCGACAGGCGTTATGGAAAAGTAAAATAAATGCGTATATTTGCAGTTTTGAAATTAAGAGTATAACATGAAAATCAGCCGAATAATCTTCGTTGCGGTACTTGCCTTTCTTGCTCTGCCGTTGTGGGCTCAGCAGAAGGGCGGTGATGTCGTGGTGGATTACAACAAGCCTCAGAAATATATAGTGGCAGGTGTCAGCGTGGAAGGTAACAGTTATTTCTCGCCGGATCAGATAATTCAGATCACAGGACTCCAGAAGGGCATGGAAGTTACTGTGCCGAGCGAAGATATGACTTCGATCGTGAACCGACTATGGCTTCAGCGTTATTTCGAAGATGTGGCACTTGTCGTGGATTCGCTCTCGCAGGCAGGCGATTCCGCTTTCTTCAAGATCCGTATCATGGAAAGGCCTCGTGTGTCAAGGTGGACATTCTCCGGCGTCAAGAGCGGTGAGGAGAAGGAACTCAGGGAGCGGCTGAACCTGCGTCGAGGCGGTGAGTTTTCTGATTATGTCGCCAAGACTTCAACCGATATCATCAAGAGATACTACAAGGAGAAGGGCTTTCATAATGTCAAGGTTGATGTGAACACCAAGCGTGACACAGTGATCCGCAGTGCCATCAGAGTGCAGTTTGCAGTAGACAGGGGACAGAAGGTCAAGGTTAAGAAGATAACCTTCAGCGGTGCCGACCATGTAAAGGAGACGAAACTGGTCCGCTCCATGAAGAAGACCAAGGATGCCCGACTGATCAACTTCTTCAGTTCCAAGAAGTTCAATGAGGGAGAGTATGACAACGACAAGCGTAGTTTGATAAGCGCTTTCAACGAGGCCGGCTACAGGGATGCAAGAATAGTCAAGGATACGATGTACTATATCGAGCCCGGACGCCTTCAGATCGATTTCGAGATTGACGAAGGAAAACAGTACTATTTCAGGGATATCACCTGGACAGGAAACTCGGTATACGCTTCAGAGACCTTGAATGAGATTCTTAAGGTCAAGTCAGGAGATGTGTATGATGTGGTTACGATGGAGAAGCGTCTTTTCGGTGGCGGAAAACAGAGCGAATACGATGTTTCCAAACTATATCGTGACAACGGATATCTTTTCTTCAATATCCAGCCTGTCGAACTCAACATCGAAGGAGACTCGGTGGATGTGGAGATGAGAGTAGTGGAAGGCAAGCCTGCCACTCTCAACAATATCGTGATAAACGGAAACGATCTCACCAACGAGAGGGTAATCCGCCGTCAGGTGTTCACAAGGCCGGGCTACCTTTTCAGCCAGTCGGATTTCGAACGTTCGATCCGTGAGATCGCGTCGATGGGCCAGTTCGACCCTGAGGCCATAATGAAGGAGGGCGGATATTCCATCATTCCTAATCAGTTGAACAACACTGTCGATCTGGTCTATAATGTGACAGAGAAGCCTTCAAGCCAGCTTGAACTTTCCGGAGGTTGGGGAGGAAACACATTCGTCGCCACTGTCGGCGTAAGTTTCAACAACTTCTCTACACGCCGTCTGTTTGACAAGACCGCATGGCGTCCTGTACCTCTCGGTGACGCGCAGAACCTTGCTATAAGATTCCAGACGAATGGTACATATTATACCAGCCTCTCGGCCAGTTTCTCGGAGCCGTGGCTCTTCGGAAAGAAACCGACGTCGCTCAACATGTCCGTTTACTATACGCGTCAGACAAATTCATATATCTACTACAACATCCTCAACAACGACGAGTATATGGAGGTATATGGCTTTGCCGCCGGAATCGGAAAGCGTCTCAAGTGGCCTGACAACTACTTTGTGCTTTATAATCAGTTAAGTTGGCAGACCTACCGTCTTCAGAACTGGGCATATCAGTTCCTTTTCAATACGGGTATTTCGCACAATCTCAGTTATACCCTGAGTCTTTCGCGTAACTCTACCGACCAGCAGATATATCCGCGTCAGGGGTCTGACTTCAGTTTCTCACTCCAGCTAACCCCTCCTTATTCTCTGTTGAGAAAGAAGGATTACGGTATCTTGGATGCTGACGGCAATCCTACGAAAGTGTCAAGTTGGAAGGACATAAATTATGACTATCAGTCTTCACAGGACAGATATAAATGGATCGAGTATCACAAGTGGTCATTCAAGGGTGCTGTCTATACAAAACTTGTCGGTGACCTCGTCCTGATGGCTCGCGCGCAGTTCGGATATCTCGGATATTACAACAGAAACTGGGGATATTCTCCGTTCGAAGGATTCCGTGTCGGCGGTGACGGTATGTCCGGATACGATACCTATGGATCTGAAATCATTTCGCTCCGTGGTTATGAGAACTACTCCCTGACCCCTACGGATGTGTCATCGTACAACTCTACCGGCCAGTATTATGCAGGTAATGTCTATGACAAGTTCACAGTCGAACTCAGATATCCTGTTATCCTGCAGCCGCAGTCGACAATTTATGCATTGCTCTTCCTTGAAGGAGGTAACTGCTGGTCTGATATCAGAGACTTCAATCCGTTCCAGATCAGACGTTCTGCCGGTGTCGGTGTGAGAGTCTTCCTTCCGATGATCGGACTTCTCGGAGTCGACTGGGGATATGGATTTGACAACCATGACGGAAACGGAGGCAGTCAGTTCCACTTCGTGATCGGACAGCAGTTCTAACAGTTGAATATTAATAATAAGGTAATTATAGTATTTATGAAAAGAATTATTTTGATCGCAGCGATGGCAGTAATGTCTGTTGCTGCAAGTGCTCAGAACTTCAAGTGGGCATATGTAGACTTCAATGAGATCATCATGCTCATGCCTGAGATGGATTCAGCAAGGGCAACCATGGAAGAGAATCAGAAGACTAATGAAGAGATTCTCATGGCCATGTATGAGGAGTATCAGACCAAGACCCAGCAGTATCAGCAGAAGGCCGAGACTTGGACTCCTGCAATCCGTGAGAGCAAGGAGAAGGAGATAATGGAGATCCAGGCGAGACTTGAGCAGACCCAGCAGAGCCTTCAGCAGGAACTCCAGCAGTTGCAGCAGAGCCTTCAGGCTCCTATCTATGAGAAGGCTCAGAAGACAGTAAACGACCTTGCCAAGGCTCAGGGTGTTGCTGTTGTATTCGAGAAGGCATCTCTCCTTTATCTGGATCCAGCACAGGGAACAGACCTCACTCCGGAGGTTCGCAAGGCACTCAATATTCCTGAGGGCAGGACTCTTGAGGTTCTGTATGAGGAACTTCAGGCAAAGGCACAGGGACAGATGCAGTAAAGACAAGACCTATAGAGGGTTATGTTGAACGGGATTCCCGCAAGGCGGGTTTCCCGTTCTTTCCTTTCGTAAAAACTTAAAATTAATATTCGAAGTTCGTAAAAAATGTATACATTTGTGTCAAAATCTAACTATTTGATTTAAATTTATAAGGATAATTATGCAACACAAGGTGATTGATACTAAAGATGTAGTCATCAGGTTTGCTGGAGATTCGGGAGATGGAATGCAACTCACCGGGTCTCTTTTTGCAGATATGTCAGCCATCTTCGGTAACGAACTCTCAACATTCCCTGATTATCCGGCGGAAATCAGGGCGCCTCATGGCACAGTGTCCGGCGTGTCCGGCTTTCAGGTGCATATCGGAAGTGAGCATATAGCCACTCCTGGTGACTTCTGTGACCTTCTTGTGGCCATGAACCCTGCGGCTCTCAAGGCAAATGCGAAATGGCTCAAGAGAACGGCCATGGTGCTCATCGATTCGGATACGTTCGATGATGATGGTCTTGCCAGGGCGGGCCTCAAGAATGATCCTATCAGAGAACTGTATATCGAGGACAGGACCATCATCATTGCTCCTATCACGACTCTCACAGAGGAAAGTCTCAAGGACAGCGGTCTTGACAAGAAGACGGTGGCGAAATGCAAGAACATGTTCACCCTCGGAATGGCTTGCTATATCTACAATCGTCCGATGGAATACATTTTCCGGTATCTGGAGCGTAAGTTCGGAAAGAAGAAACCTGAACTTGTGGCTCCAAACAAGAAGGTCCTGACTGACGGCTACAATTATGCTGCCAACATCCAGGCTATTCCTAACACATACAATATCGAGCCTGCGCACCAGCCTAAGGGAACATACAGGAACATTACAGGTAATCAGGCCACTGCATGGGGACTTCTGGCTGCTGCAGAGAAGGCTAACCTTCCGTTGTTCTGCGGCTCGTATCCTATTACTCCGGCGACCGGTATTCTCGAGGAACTCGCTGTCCATAAGAGCCTTGGTGCCAAGACAGTTCAGGCCGAGGATGAGATTGCAGGTATCTGTACCGCCATCGGAGCCGCTTTCGCAGGCAATCTGGCGGTTACCACGACATCCGGTCCGGGCCTTTCGCTCAAGTCAGAGGCTCTCGGTCTTGCTGTGATGACAGAACTTCCGCTTGTGATCGTCGATGTGCAGCGTGCCGGTCCTTCGACAGGTATTCCTACGAAGACAGAGCAGACCGATCTCAACCAGGCTCTGTATGGAAGGAACGGGGAGTGTCCTATGGTGGTCATGGCCGCACATTCTCCGGCAGGATGTTTCGATGCCGCTTTCAATGCTGCAAAGATAGCTCTCGAACATATGACTCCTGTGCTTCTCCTTACCGAGGGCTTCCTCGGAAACGGCTCCGAGCCATGGCGCATCCCTTCGATGAAGGACTATCCTGTCATCAGACCTCCTTTCGCACAGCCGAATACCCCATACAAGCCTTTCCAAAGGGATTCTGAGACATATGTCCGCAGGTGGGCGGTTCCCGGCATGGCGGGATGTGAGCACCGTATCGGCGGCCTCGAAAAGAATCATGACGGTGTATTGTCATCCGATCCTCAGAACCATGCACTCATGGTGAAGGAGCGTATGCTCAAGGTTCAGAAGGTGGCGGATTTCATACCTGAGCTTGAGGTCAATGGTAGTGAAAGAGGAAAACTCCTTGTAGTAGGATGGGGCGGTACATACGGACATCTTCTTTCTGCAGTACAGGAGGTACGCGAGGCAGGTCTCTATGTAAGTTTTGCGAACTTCGACTATATCATGCCGCTTCCGCGCAATACGGAGGATGTCTTCTCGAAGTTCGATAGGATCCTTGTATGCGAACTCAACAGCGGACAGTTCGTGAACTATCTTCGTGGAGTTCTTCCTCAGTTCAAATATGAGCAGTTCAATAAGGTGCAGGGTCAGCCGTTCCTCGTTCAGGAGGTTGTCGCTGCGATAAAGAATGTCATGTCGAGCGAAGTCGAGACATCTAAAAATTAGAGTGCCATGCCAAGATATACATTTAAAGAATTCAAGAGTGATCAGGAAGTAAGATGGTGTCCCGGATGTGGTGACCATGGTGTTCTGGCGGCTTTGCAGAGAGCCCTTCCTGATGTGACTGAAGCATTGGGCTACAGCAAGGAGAGATATGTCATAGTGTCCGGTATCGGATGTTCGTCCCGTCTTCCATACTATATGAATACATATGGTTTCCATAGTATCCATGGCCGTGCAACCGCCATCTCCACCGGTATCAAGGTGGCCAATCCGGATCTTACCGTATGGCAGGCCTGCGGTGACGGAGATGCCCTTGCAATCGGAGGAAACCATTTCATCCACGCCATCAGAAGGAATGTGGATATCAACATCATTCTTTTCAACAATCAGATTTACGGCCTCACAAAGGGTCAGTATTCACCTACATCCCGTTTCGGAGCCATTTCCAAGACCTCTCCTTACGGAACTGTAGAGCATCCTTTCAATCCGGGAAGCCTTGTTCTTGGTGCCAAGGGCACATTCTTCGCCCGCAGTCTGGATTCAGAGTTGAAACTGACATCAGAGATCATGCTTTCTGCGGCAAAGCATGACGGATGTTCTGTCATGGAGATGCTTACCAACTGCGTGATATTCAACGACGGTGCGCATAAACTGATTTCTGACAGAGAACATCGTGCTGACAGGACCATAGTCCTCCGCCATGGCGAGAAGATGATCTTCGGAAAGGAAAGGAACAAGGGACTGGTGCTTGACGGAATGGGGCTCAGAGTCGTGACCATCGGTGAGAACGGCGTCACTGAGGACGATATCCTCGTACATGACGCTCATTCGGACAATGTCGGCATCCATATGATGCTTGCTGACATGAAGTATCCTGAATTCCCTGTCGCTCTCGGTGTTATCCGTGATGTGAAGGATGTGACATATGACGACGGTGTCCGTGATCAGGTGGCTGAAGTAAAGGCAAAGTCAAAGATCCGGTGCGTCGATGATCTGCTCCGCAGCGGCTCGACCTGGGAAGTTAAATAACCATATAAAAACAAAATAATGAACACACAAGAACTGATGGCCAAACTCCAGGCCAAGTACCCTTACGAGAAGGAATATCTCCAGGCAGTACACGAAGTATTGGAGTCTATCGAGGAAGTTTACAACCGGCATCCGGAATTCGAGGACGCGAAGATCGTCGAGCGCATCGTAGAACCTGAGCGTGTACTTACATTCAAGGTTACATGGATTGACGACAATGGTGAGGTCCAGACCAACACGGGATATCGCGTTCAGTTCAACTCCGCTATCGGACCATACAAGGGCGGTATCCGTTTCCACCCATCTGTGAACCTTTCTATCCTCAAGTTCCTCGGATTCGAGCAGACATTCAAGAATGCCCTCACAACCCTTCCTATGGGTGGTGGAAAGGGTGGTTCAGACTTCAACCCAAGAGGAAAGTCAGATGCTGAGATCATGCGTTTCTGTCAGGCGTTCATGCTTGAACTCTGGAAGGTGATCGGTCCTGACCAGGACGTTCCTGCAGGCGACATAGGAGTAGGCGGACGTGAGATCGGATTCATGTACGGTATGTATAAGAAACTTGCTCAGCAGTACAATACAGGCGTCCTTACAGGAAAGGGCCTCACCTGGGGTGGTTCTATCCTCCGTCCTGAGGCTACCGGTTTCGGCGCAGTGTATTTCGTACAGCATATGCTTCAGATGGCCGGCAAGGACATCAAGGACAAGACCATCGCTCTCTCTGGCTTCGGTAACGTAGCATGGGGTGCTGCAAAAAAGGCTACCGAACTCGGTGCAAAGGTGGTTGCAATCTCAGGTCCTGACGGAGCCATCTACGATCCGGAGGGAATGAACGATGAGAAGATCGCTTATATGCTCGAACTCCGTGCTTCGAACAATGATGTTGTGGCTCCTTTTGCTGAGAAGTTCCCATCTGCTACATTCTATCCTGGAAAGAAGGCTTGGAGCATCAAGTGCGACATCGCAATGCCATGTGCGTTCCAGAACGAGATGACAGGTGCTGACGCTGAGGAACTCCTTGCAAACGGTACCTGGCTTGCGGCAGAGGTTTCGAACATGGGATGTACTCCGGAGGCTATTGCTGCATTCCAGAAGGCAGGCATCATGTTCGCTCCTGGCAAGGCGGTCAACGCAGGTGGTGTGGCGACTTCAGGTCTCGAAATGACACAGAACGCAATGCATATCAGCTGGGGCCCTGCAGAGGTGGACGAGAAACTCCATGCCATCATGTCGAATATCCACGATGCATGCGTGAAGTACGGTACTCAGCCTGACGGGTACATCAACTATGTGAAGGGCGCTAACATCGCCGGCTTCATGAAGGTGGCTCAGGCAATGCTCGAACAGGGAATCATCTAACAGCCCGTCATACCCGACCTGATCGGGCATCCAAAACAACATTGTCATTCTGAACGAAGTGAAGAATCTTTGTGAAAAGTTTTCCTCATTCGCTCAGGATGACTTTTGTTATTAAAAAGGTTGCTTTATTATAAATAAAGGTTAACTTTGCGCCCGTTTTTCAAAAGACCGTAGATTTATTAATTAACAATACTTACTATGTTTAAGTTATTCCCAGGTTATGATCTTGTCGAGTCTTATCATAAATGGAAAAAGGCTCACAGGACTGACGACAAGACAATCTCAAGGGTTATCCGCCTTGTGGTTGCAATTGTAGCGGCACTGGTTGTGTGGTGCCTGCCTGTAGAGAACTGGATTGACGGTATGACCATCATCCAGAAAAGAACCCTTGCCATCTTCCTCTTCGCCGTCCTCATGTGGCTTTTCGAGGCGGTTCCCGCGTGGACTACATCAGTGATGGTTGTGGTACTTCTTCTTTTCACGACTTCCAACAGCAGTCTGGTCTTCTTTGAGAATGCTGATCCTGATGTATTAGGTGCCCAGACCAACTACAAGTCGCTTCTCCACTGTTTTGCTGATCCTATCATCATGCTCTTCATCGGAGGATTCGTACTTGCCATTGCGGCATCGAAGACCGGCCTCGACCTCTTCCTTGCACGTGTGATGCTCAAGCCTTTCGGAAAGAAGCCTAAGATGGTGCTTCTCGGTTTCCTCATGGTTACGGGTGTATTCTCTATGTTCCTCAGCAACACTGCGACTGCGGCGATGATGCTCACATTCCTTGGCCCTGTCCTCAAAGCTCTTCCTGCTGATGGAAAGGGTAAGACAGCCCTTGCACTCGCTATTCCTATCGCCGCTAACGTCGGAGGTATGGGTACCCCTATCGGAACTCCTCCGAATGCAATCGCCCTCAAGTATATGTCTGAAATCGGCATTGAGGTGGGATTCGGTCAATGGATGGCGTTCATGATTCCTTTCACACTCGTACTTCTCTTCATTGCTTGGGTGATGCTTGCGAAACTCTTCCCGTTCAAGGCGAAGGAAATCAACCTTAACATCGAAGGTGAACTCAAGAAAGACTGGAGATCTATCGTGGTATACATCACATTCGCTGTCACTGTTCTTCTTTGGGTTCTTGACAAGGCGACAGGCGTAAATGCAAACGTTGTGGCTATGCTTCCTGTCGGTGTGTTTGCCATAATCGGAGTTCTTACCAAGCGTGATCTTGAGGAGATCAGCTGGTCTGTTCTCTGGATGGTTGCCGGAGGTTTTGCTCTTGGAGTGGGCCTTCAGGAGACCGGTCTTGCACAGACCCTCATCAACGCAATCCCATTCGGCTCATGGCCTGCAGTAGTGATGGTGGTAGGTTCAGGTCTCATCTGCTACGCGATGGCGAACTTCATCTCGCACACTGCGACTGCATCCCTCCTTGTCCCTATCCTTGCGGTTGTCGGAGCAAGTGCAGCGGTATCTGCAAACCTTGCGCCTCTCGGTGGTGTGTCGACTCTTCTCATCGGTGTGGCTATCGGATCGTCACTCGGTATGGTGCTCCCGATCTCTACTCCTCCTAATGCGATTGCAGCGGCAACAGGCATGATCGAGCAGAAGGATATGGTGAAGACCGGCCTCATCATGGGTGTTGTAGGTCTTGTCCTTGGATATACGATGCTTATCGTCCTAGGTTCGACAGGACTCATCTAAGAAATCTACATGTGATATGATAGACAAGAGAGCAACCTTAGGGCTGCTTTCTTGTTTTTTATGAAAATAATCTCCAACTTTACACGAGATTAATAACTAAAACTGATTTTATCATGTCCTATTTTTCATTTTTAGGCCATCCGATGAACGTAAAACGCTGCCTTTCATTTCTGGTAGTATGCGTGTTTACCTTCTTCCTAGCATTGGTTCCTACTTCTTTCTATGGTGTCAATCCTGATACGCTGGAACCGATCTTCACTATTACTCAGCAGCGCGTTATCGCGATCTTCGTATTCACTGCGCTGATGTGGATTCTTGAAGTCATTCCGACTTGGACTACTTCGGTGGTTGCTATTGTAGCGATTCTTCTGACAACATCAAACAAAGGTCTCGGGTTCCTCGTTTCCGGAGAGAATGTCGGTGCCCTGACGAATTATAAGGATATCATGGCGGCGTTCGCCGACCCTGTGATCATGCTCTTCCTCGGCGGATTTGTTCTTGCTTTTGCTGCGACCAAGGTGGGTCTTGACGTGCAGTTGGCCAGGGTGATGCTCAAGCCGTTCGGTACGAACCCTAAGACCGTCCTCCTTGGCGTGCTTCTCGTGATCGGTATATTCTCGATGTTCATGAGCAACACAGCGACGGCCGCAATGATGCTTACATTCCTTGCTCCGGTCCTTGCTACCTTGCCGAAGGACGGCGGTGGAAGAATTTCTTTCGCCCTTGCCATTCCGATTGCTGCCAATCTTGGAGGTATGGGTACTCCGATCGGAACTCCTCCGAATGCTATTGCCCTGGGTGCTCTTCAGGAGGCCGGTTATGCCGTGACATTCGGAGGGTGGATGCTCAGAATGGTTCCGTATGTGATCCTGATGCTTGTGATTGCATGGTTCATCCTTACCAAATTATATCCGTTCAAGGCGAAATCCATCGAACTCAAGATCGAAGGCGCGTCGGTGAAGGTGACTCCGTTCCAGAAGTATGTCGTTTGGGTGACATTCGCACTTACAATCATTCTTTGGGTATTTGAGAGTGTCTTCAAGGTCAACTCGAATATTGTGGCAATGATTCCGTTTGCTGTTTTCTCTGCCACAGGCATATTGAAGGCCCGCGACCTTGAGCATATCAACTGGGCGGTCCTCTGGATGGTGGCCGGAGGATTCGCTCTTGGAACTGCATTGAACCAGACCGGTCTTGCTACGACCCTTATCGAGACAATTCCGTTTGCCAGTTGGAATGCTTTGGTGGTAATGCTTGTAGGAGGTCTTATCTGCTATTTCCTTTCTAATTTCATTTCTAATTCAGCGGCGGCTAATCTGGTCGTTCCGATTCTTATCGTTGTAGGAAAGGCAATGGCAGGCAATTCTTCATTCGAGTCTCTCGGAGGAGTTTCATCGATGATCATCGGTGTGGCGATCTGTGCGTCTCTTGCGATGTGTCTCCCTGTAAGTACCCCGCCGAACGCTTTGGCGCATTCTACAGGAATGGTGACTACAAAGCAGATGGCTACCGTCGGCATTATGATCGGTGTGATCGGTCTGGTCATCGGATATGCAATGCTGATCTTTATAGGCTTCTAAACATATACATATGAAAAATAGTGTACTGATCCTGACTGCCCTCCTCTTTGCCTTCCCTGTTTTTGCTGGTGAGAAGGCTGATGTTCCGGAGAAGGATCACCTTCAGAACCATTTCAAACTTTACGGTTTCATCAGGAATTATTTCATTTATGATTCCCGTGAAAGCGTATCAGGTACAGGTGACCTTTTCTATTACCTGCCTAAGGATGTAAATATGAACGAGGCGGGTACAGAAGACCTCAATGCTGCATCTTCTTTCAGATTTCTCGCCTTGACCTCTCGTCTTGGGGTCGATGTGAGCGGATATCATATGGGTAATGTCCACTTCGGTGCAAAGATTGAGGGGGATTTCTACTCAGGATTGTCTTCTGCATCTGATGTAAAGGGGTATTTCCCTTCAAACACAAAGATTTCCGGAACTGCTACTGCACGTCTTCGTCAGGCATATGCCAGCATAACATGGAAAGAACTTCCCTTGGGAGTGAACGGCAAGGCATCGGTGGGCTTGAAGATCGGTCAGGCCTGGCATCCGATGGCTGCAGATCATCCTCATCTCTTCAGCCTTGAGGTGGGTGCGCCTTTCGGCCCGTTCTCAAGAACGCCTCTCGTTCAGATGGATGCGAATCTTGGTGACCATTGGGTATTGTCTGCAGCGGCCATCTGGCAGCAGCAGTATCAGTCGGCAGGCCCTGTCGGTACTTCTGCCATATATATGAAATATGGAAAGACTCCTGAGATGTATGCCGCTGTGGCGTACAAGTCAAAGGGCTTCCTTCTCAGGGCGGGTGTTGATGTGGTGAGTATCAAGCCTAGGGTTTTCGGAACCGCCATGTTGACTGTACCTGATGAGTTGTCGTCCGTTTCCGGTGCGACCAAGCAGGTCGAGTCTCAGGTGAAGGTTTCTGACCGCAAGACATCGGTTCTCGGATATGTGTATACGCAATATTCATATAAGAAGTTCGCCGTAAAGGCAAAAACCACTTTCGGAGAGGGTGGTGAACACATGAACCTCATGAGCGGATATGCGAAGGTCGGGGAGAATAAGGAAGACGGAAGTTGGGAGTATGCATCGATGCGCAACTCTTCGTCATGGCTTTCCCTTTCCTATGGAAAGAAATGGCAGGGAGTCCTCTTCCTCGGTTATGTGAAGAATCTCGGTCTTGCAGAGGCTGCATCCGGTCCGTTGTCAAAGGATGATGTGTATTTCTGCAGCAACGGCTTCTCCAATATCAACCAGATGTACAGGATCAATCCGCAACTCATATATAATATAGGGAAGATGAACGTCGGTCTGGAGTACCAGTGGACCTCCGTGCAGTACGGCGAATATGACAATGGTTGTCTCAATGCCCGTGCTCTTGCGGACAAGAATCTCCATTGGGTCGGCAATCACCGCGTAAATGTGATGGTGAAATACAATTTCTAGTCTTCCCGTCATCCTGAGGAGCCCGAAGGGCGACGTGAGGATCTTTTAACAAAATTGTAATAATTTTATAACTCCCGCGAGCCCAATACCTTACGGACTTCCGGGAGTTTTTTGTCGAAAAAAAGTGAAAAATATTTCGCGAAAAAATTTGGAGGTAAAGAAAAAATGTCTACCTTTGCAATCCCAAACGAAAAACGGGGTACACAGACACTCCGAGTTTGGCACAACAAGTTCATTGAAAAGACTGAATTACTGTACAAGAAGCAAGTACCGAGAAAAACAATTTATCGAGAAGCGTTGATTCTTTTGAAAGAGAATTGAGAGTGTCAGGACAGGCTAAGAGAAATAAGAAATTATACAATGAAGAGTTTGATCCTGGCTCAGGATGAACGCTAGCGGCAGGCTTAAC